>NZ_JASJWR010000047.1:0-23309 GCF_035019065.1 Actimicrobium sp. CCI2.3
CTGTCGCCCTCCGTCTTTGAACGGAAAATGGCAGAAATACTTCCATTGGGGTGTCCGAAATAACTTGACCACTACACGATGTGCAGGTTTGCCGACCACGGCAGTTCTCTCAACAGTGTTGAGAGTTTTGGCTTGCCGACGTATATCTCGAAAAATTGCTTCATGCGCCACAAGTTTTGCACGGAAAAGCCGCGCCAATCAGGTCTGCGATCTTGAATCAGCCTTGCCAGCGCCGCTACCGTTCCTTTACCCCAGCCCTCGCTCGTGCAGCGGTTCGACAAATGTTGTCCAATATCCCAATGCAAGCTGTTTATTTGTGATTGCTTGCATGGTGCATCAATTCCCGAACACATCCCCGATGTCGTCCGCCGTCAACTTGTAATCGTAGCTCCCGGACGGTGGTGTCGGGTTCGTACCGTCGTCGTCAGCGCGGACGACCGTCCCCTGACCTGATGCAACGTTGGCGTTCCCGTCTCGCGCGGCCTGCAGCAAATACACCAACCCGTACGTCGCCAATGTCATCAGCCGCGCAATCCTGCGCTGCCCTTTGTCATAGCGCGCCAGGTCCCGGGCCAGCGGCTCGTTGTCGTCGGCATGAAACCGGACCTGCATGCGGATCCACATGACCTAGTCCTCAGGCATCGGTCAGCAGCTTTCCGTTCTTGCCGGACTGCCACGCCAGTCGCATCTACTCGATCCCCGCTAGCTGAAACCCGATCACGTTCGCGTACAGCGTGTCTTTCAATGGTCGGATCGTGTGCCGAGGAAATGCTTCACGAATTACCGGTCCGAAGAAGAACGCTCCGCCACCACCAAGCAGGACGTTGTCGATGTCGTTGCCGTCCTGAACGACACGCTTGAGTTCGGTGACCGCGTCCCGGACGATCTTGCGTGCTGCCGGCAGGTGCCGTTCCAGATCGTATTCCTTCTGGAACACGATTGGCGGCACGCCACCGCGCAGGGCCCGGTCGATGCGGTCGTAGTCGTTGAACAAGGTGTTTTCCGATTTGCTGATCGCGTCGGCGAAGGCGCGCAGCACGTCGTGCATGCCACGGTTGACGGCACCGCTGCGCTTGTCGACCGTTTTCAAACCCTGACCGACCAGCCAGTCGAAGGTGCGCGCGCCGACGTCGATGATCAGATGACGTTGCGCCTTGATGGCCGCAAAGTCGTCGGTGCCGCTCAGCGCGAAGTGCATCAGGGCACCATGCGGCTGGGCCAGCACGCGCACCTTTCGCACGGTGACCGTCCGACCGCCGCCGACGTCGTGCAGGCCGGACATTCGCTTTTCGAGGGATGTCTTGTGCAGCGCGAAGGTCGACACCGGTAAGCCCACGACCAGCAGGTCGATGGCCGGCTCGCGCATGAGGTGCAGGGCCCCGCGCGCTAGCGCCAGATACTCGGGAGACTGGATGTAATCGTCATCCATGTGGCGCGTGCCGGCAAGGTCGTCGGCCAGTGCGGCATCGGGGCCGACCTCGTAGGTCAGGTCGCCGATCGTGATTGCGACTGTCCTGCGCTGGCGGCCGAGTGCCGCCGCCAGGTCGCGGCCGCTCGTGACCGGTGCGATCGACGGGAAATGGGCGCAGCGCACGGGACCGCGCCCGGCGCTGACGACATATTTGGTGTTGCCATATCCGACATCGATTGCGCGTACGACTGGTTCCATAGTGACCTCAGACAGGATTCGGGAACCAGCGTAGCGCTGCCCTTCATGAACGACCACGCGCAAAGCCCCTGTTGGCGCACCGCTTTCGGCAGCACGTCGTGTGAAAGTCGTCACCACGATGGAGCCACGCACGACTTTCTGACGTCGGCCCCCTGATTGGCCGGTGCCATCTCCGCAAAAGTCGTGCGTGGTAACGACTTTCATGCAAGCTGGTGGCGGGGCGTGTCGGGCCGACGGACACGGTTCGGAACTAGAGGTACCCACCGCCCCAACGCTGTCAAGGGCGCGCGAGCCGGTCTGAAATTATTGGACAATTATTTGGTGCGATTTGTCCTTGATTTTCAAGTCCGGTTTGCCTATGCTTTTTTCTGATGTGAGGAAGCCTGTTCCTCGGGGATCGTCCCCATTCAGGCCGTTGCAGTCGTTACCTGTCCCTTGTTCATGCCGGCTTGACCGGCCGCCGTTGTGTTATCCCTGATCGTTTCCCTGCTTGTCGATGGTCTGCCTGACCGCCGTCGATACCGTGTTCCGCCCGACGGACACTGAGGATGTGCGCCGGTCTGCTCGATGGACTCGCGTGCTGCGGCACTGGATGCCGCTTTGGTTCGACCATGTTTATTCCACTTGCAATGCATGACGCCGCTACTTGATGGCGACCGTACGATTGTCCCCTTGAGGGAGGCCGTGCCGGTGAGTCATGCCCCGTTCGTATCCGCCTCGCTACGGTGAGGGGCGGCGCCAGACGGCCGGGGCAAGTGTGAGGAGAAGCCGAATTTCGGACTCGGGAACAATCCCGGGTGCTGCACCTTTCTCCGAGGAAGGTGCGTCGCGTTCATCGCGACAGGTCAGATTGTCTCCAAGCGAGCGTCTGGTTTGGCAGCGCATTTTAACGATCCACACCGGCCGTGCAGGACCTGGCGGCGACAAATGACTGGCTCTGTTTTTACCGCGCGGGAAGTCGCGCGGGCTGCTTGCATGACTGATTTGTTTGGCGCACGAGTCCGGAATCCCTCGTCGTGCCTGGTCTGTCGGGATTCCATATATCCGCTCGCGCGCATCTCGCGGGCCCGAACTGGAGCGCATCATGCGAGCCAAAAAATATTTGCCACGCGAACGTCAGGGCAGGGCCGCTGCACCTGCCTATCATCCTGCACTACCAGACCAGACGCCATGGGCTGCCGTGCTGATGACGATCATCCGTCGGCACAACTGGTCTCACGCCGTGCGCGATAAGGGGGTGTCGCACAAGACCATGGCGGTGCGGCAGACATTCTTGTTCGCGTTCTTCCGGGAGCTGCGATTGAATGGCGAGGTGCCGTATCGCGTCGATCCGCGCCGGCTTGGCAACCGGCATATCCGGTTCATGGTGCAGCGCTGGCTAGATCGAGAGTTGTCGCCGGCGACGCTGCAGCAATACCTCAGTTTCCTGCGTACTTATGCAGGCTGGATTGGCAAGCCGCAACTGGTCATGCCGGTCGAGCGGTACATCAATGATCCGAAACGCACGCGTCGTCGCTATTGCGCCGAGGTCGATAAAAGCTGGTCTGCGCGCGGGATCGATGCTGAGCAGATATTTACTGCGATGGCGGCGATCGACCGGTACGCCGCCGCACAACTGGCGGTGAAATCGGCGTTCGGATTGCGCCGCAAGGAAGCGGTCATGCTGCAACCGCAACGGCGAGTTGTCACGGCGCGGCAGGCGGGTATCGCGGAGGACGATGACGCGCTGTATCTCGATCTGCTCAAGGGGACGAAAGGTGGCCGTCAGCGTTATCTGCCGATCGACAGTGACGACAAGCGGCGCGCGCTACAACGTGCCTGCGAATTGGTGCGCAGTCTCGAAGACCATCTGGGCAATCCGGCACGTACGCTGAAACAGAACTTGCGGCGGATCGATTACGTGATGGCAAAGCTGGGACTCACGCAGAGCGAGCTGGGCGTCACTGGGCACGGCTTGCGGCACGATTTCGCCAATGATTTATATGAGAAAGAATCCGGTGCGACTGCACCCCTGCGTGGCGGAGCTGTGGTTGATTCGGCTACCGATCAGGCTGCGCGACTAGCGGTCGCAAGACAGCTCGGTCATGGTCGAATCCAGATCGCCGGAGCCTATCTTGGTGGACGAAAACGGATTGGTGCCAAAGGTTCGCCGTCCGGGTCGAACGAGTGAGAGCGCACGCAACGATGTCCTGACTCAGTAGCCGGGACGGTAGTCCTGTCCTTGGTCGTAGCGGCTTTGCCAGTGATGCAGATAGGTCGCTGCGAGGGTAGGATTATTCCAGAGGGCGAGGACTTTTTTGGAATTACGGTTCGCTGCGGCGCTGTAGTTGAACGAGCCGGTTTGCACGTACCGGCCAGCGACGATGATCACCTTGTCGTGGTGGATCGCATAGGTAGCGATGGTATGCGTCGGGATGCCGGCGGATTTATCAAGTCTACGAAAGGCTAGTCGCTCATGCTTTCCGGTCCTGTCTGCCTTCCTTTAACTGGGAACAAACTCCCTGCGAAATCATGGTCGTACGTGTCGTTTTTCTCCTTGAATTCGGCCGTGTCACCTGCAATACTGAAATTGCTTTCGTGGGTATCGCACTCACACAGCCTTCATTACGGCGCAACATTCGGCCGTGCTTGAAGTCCGGTCCTGCACCGGCGTCGCAGACGTTACCTGCCCTTGTTGTGACCGGTTGCGGAGTAATCCGGTTTCCGGTTTGTCGCCGCAGTTGTTGGTGGTGACTTGATCAGCGTTCCTCCCGGGCGCGGTCGAGATGTAAGCGCTATCTCGGCTGACATCTCATGTGGTCGTGCGGTGATGGTGCTTTGCGCACCGACCGTATGTCTACCGAGCAGGCTCTCCGTTCTCCGGAACCGAGAGCCTTTTTGTTGTTCTTTCCATCCTGCGGGGACCATCCGTTTCCCTGTGGGGGAAGTGGCGTCCCCATTTTTATGTATTGGAGCTGCCATGTCGAATCACTATTCACCATCCCGTCCAACTGCATCGGTGACGGACGCCGAAGAACGTGCCTGGATCAGCTTTTATGATCACATTGATGACGCGTCTGTTGCGGCGGAATTGCTCAGCTATATCGAAGCGGATCCGGAACTCAAGCGCACCCGGTCGGGTTTGTATCTGTGTGCGAGGCAGTCCGTCAGACGTGCCAATGCCCGGTATGCGCGGGCATTGCGTGTCGGTCAGTCTGTACGGGCCGTGATCGATGTGACGGTGTTTGCGCCGGTCATTCTGACCCGAAGGCTGTTGCGAGTGTTGGTGTTTTATGCAGTGGAGATGCTTCCCCAACTGCGTTGGCATCAAGCGGCGGAAAGTCAGCTGCCAAAGGCAGTGGAAAAGAAGACGGATTTCCCGGCGGTACTGCCGCGGTCCGTCTTTGAACGGAAAATGGCAGAAATACTTCCATTGGGGTGTCCGAAATAACTTGACCACTACAGTTGCTCGGGCGAGTTCACGGGTTTCGGTGCAATGCCGGAATGGCCGTGGATCGCCCGGTTTTTTTGATTCGCCCGGTTTGTCTATCCTGGTCTTGCAGCTCAGCCAGCCACCATCCGATCCAGATCAATCACCGCATCAGCCATCGCCGTCAGTTCCGGCGTCTGCGATACAAAAAATTCCTGCGCATACCCGCCCAAGCGCAGCACCTCGCGCTTCATCGCCATGAACATCCGCTTGCGCTCGGGGTCGAGTGGTCCGTCGGCTTCGTCGGAGAACAGCGTGCTGTACTGCCGTCCGGCATCCTGCGCCAGATACAGTGCTATGGCGCGTATCAGGCACTCGTTGATGAAAACCCGTTCGCCACCGCTCATCTGGGTCAGGCTCTTGCTGTCATCCGACTCACCGTCATGGACGACGATATCGAAACCTTCGCGCAGGTCTCCTTTGCCGGTTTCAACGAGGGTTCTGATCGAGACCGTGAAGCGCGGTCCGTAGCAGGCAAGCAGGAGATCGTTGGCCAGTCCGGATAGCTGCGGTCCTGCGTCATCGATGGCCAGGGCGATCACGCCGTCATGGGACAAACATTTGGTGAGCAGGAGCCAGGTGCCTAGCGCCTGTTCGATTGCCGCGATGGCTGTGCTTGCAGCAGTAATGCGCGTAGCCAGTTCGTCGAGTCGGTTGTCACAGGCGGTGGCTGCCTGCTGGTCGCGAATGGCATTCAGGTAGACGGCGTCGGTGGCGGCAAGGGTTCGTTGTGCTGCCTCGATCGTGTGCTGCCCAGCGACCAAACTGGATGTGTCGAACGGCGGTGGAAGGGCGCTCAATAAGGTATCGATTCGCCGCATTGAAGTTTGCTGGCGCTGCTGCTCCTGTTCGCGTCTGCTGGAGATTTCGGTACGTGCGGCGGCAATCGCAAGTCGTTCTGCGCGGTCTTCTTCGGTGTCGCCAACTCCCGCTTGCGGCAGCGCATCCCGTTCCGCTTCGATGCGTTGCAGTTCTTGCCGGGCGTGTGCGACCTCACCATGACGGGCAGCGAAGACAACGAGTGCGGCGCTGCGCTGGCGGGACCGGGACAGCTGCTGTTCCGCCCGCTCAAGCATTGGTCGTGGATCAGGTGAACGGGCTAGTGCCGCATTCGTGACGGCGATCTTTTCCAGAACCGCCGTGCGTTCTTGATGCAGGCGCGCGAGCTGCATTTCCGCAGACGGCTTCATCGTCTGCGCAGTGCGGGCATCACCAAGCAATTCGCAGCGACCCTGCAGTTCGTTCCCCGCACACGGAACCTGCGACGTTAGCCCGAAACGCCTGGTCAGTTCCTGCATCCGCAGTGCCGCCTGTCCGGCTTCGCGTTCGATGGTGTGCAGTTGCAGTTGATGCTCTTTGGCGCTCGTGCAAAGCGTCTCGTACTGCATCATGTCGTCGCGCAGTCGGGTGAGCCGTTGCTCTCTGATGGACGTGATGTTGTTGGCGAGCGGAAGGTGGGGCACGGCACGCGAAATGGTCGACGCTTGCCGCAGTAGCTGCCGGTATTGCGTACATCGCCGGTCGAGTTGCGTTCGTGCCGACTGCAGCGACGCCGTCTGCCGGGCGACCCGGCGTTCGACGGTTGAAAGCCGCTCGGCTTCGCGCCTGTCCTGCGCATCAAGTGCTGACAGTGCGCACTGTGCGTCGGCGGTCAGGACGGCGCGCTCGTCATCCAATTGCTTGCGGAGCGATGCTGTCTGATGGGCGAGTTGCTGTTCCGTGACCAGTGTTGCCAGTGCTGACTTGGCGGCCTCCAGAGTGGTGTGCGCCAACTGCCGTTCCTGTTCTGCAGCGGTCGTTTGCGTCTGCACGTCGCCCAGTCGTAGGCGTGCATCGCGGTGACCGGACTCCTCGCGCTGCAGATCCGCAAGTGCTTGCCGCCGTGTCTCCAGTCCCGTACGCAGCAGTTTCGCGGTGGTGGCAGCGTGCCCGCCGAGTGTGCTGATGGCGTCAAGCCCGAGCAAGTCTGCCAGCAGGGCTTTGATGTCGGCATTCCGGTAAGCCGACAATGGCCGTCGGCCCTGCGCCGAAAAGACCGACGTAAAAAACGTTTCCGGACTGCCGAGCAAGACATCCACGCAGCGCGCATAGGTCTCCACCTTCCCATCCGAGACAGTGCCATCGTCCAGCGCGACCGGCTCCCACCGTCCCGCATGATCGACATGCAGATAGGCCTCGGTTCTCTTGCGGCCATTCACCCGAAAAATCAGTTGCGAACGATAGCGCCGGCCGGCATGTTCCCAAGTCAGTGTCTTGGCGCTTTCGGGAAGATAAATGTGGTCGTAATACGAGAAGCTTCCGAGACCATCGGCACCGGCCCGCGAAGGCATCACTGGATACGGCGTTGCGTTGTCGATGATGGTTGTCTTGCCGCGACCGTTCATGCCTGTGATGGCGACGAGGCGGGCATCGCCGGCCAGTTGTTCGAAGTCGAGCGTGATGCTGTCGCGCCCGAGCCCGTCGCGAATGCCTTTAAATCCCTTCAGGTGCAATGACAGTGGTTTCATTTTGGTTCTCCTTAATCCTATGCCTCAGCATCTGCTGATCGCTGGATTCGTCAACGGGTTGTCCTGCCCGAGAATGTGCATGGCGATCTCTTCGGGCGTCCCGCATTGCAGCGCCTGCAGGCATGCTTGCAGCGGTTCGGCGTGGACTTGCGTCACTTCAGCCCAAGCATTGACTTTGGCTACGAGACCAGCGGCTCGCGCGATACCGGCCGCGCGGGTGCGGACCACCGGGAGCAGACGTCCTTCGAACTTGACCTCGGCGGCGTCACGCAACAATCGCCGGATAGCCGTGCGATCGACCTGATGCCGGTCTTCCTCCGGGACCTGCCAGCGCAAGCGAATGAAGGTATCGGCAACATCATCCCTCTTGGCGATGAGCGCCAGTTCGGCCATGTCCGGAAGTCCATCGAAGGTGATGTCGATGGTGCGGCGGGCCGGTGTGGCGTTCAATGTACAGTCGCTGCTGGCGGCATCGATGTGCCAGAGCAGAAATCCCTTGATACCGTGTTCGCCGTAATGGAAGCGGCCGATTGATCCGGCGTAGGCGATGCACCGTCCGTCCTGTTTCCACTGCTGATGCTGGTGGATGTGCCCGAGCAAAAAGGCGCTGGCACCGGCTGCGAACAGCGAGCCGGTAGTGAATTCGTGATCCGGTCCCGCCATTGGCACACCGTGTTCGGTCACACAACCGTTGACGGTGCCGTGCGACACGCCGATGGTTGGGATACCCCGGCGGCGTGCGTCGTCATTTAATGAGGCAAATCCGCGCAGCACTCGAGCGAGGTGTTCGCCGGTTGCATTCGCTGCCTCGCAGGCACCGACTGTCGCTGCGACCTGCGCCTTGTTGACGGTCGGTACGCACGAGAACAGCGCCTCGGTACCGTCGGGCAGCGCATCGAAGCGCCAGGAGGGTGCGGCCTGCCAGCGTCCGCCAATCAGCGCCACCTGACCGATGCGGTCGGCGACGAAGACCGGATACCGTCCACCGAGCAGCCGGAAAATATCCAGCGTTCCGGGCGGCTCATGACTGAAGGTGCCTTGCAGCATGAGTACCGGACAGTGGTCGGCCAGTCGCCGGAGTTGGGTCGCCAGCGCGACGAAAGCGGGCGCGTGGACATCGAGTGCGTGATCGGTGGCATCGCCGGACACGACGGCACAATCGACCCCGTACTGGATCGCTGCATCAATGGCAAAGCCGAAACAGCGATCGGCTTCGATCAAGTTTTTGCTGGCGTAATGGAGGTCGGAGAAGTGGGCAAGCCGGATCATGATTCCTCCGCCAGGCGGGCATCCGCAGTCGGCGCGATGGTGTGGGCAATCTGGTCGATCAGCGAGCCGGGTTCGAGTTCAAAGTTGCGCAATTCGTTGAGCGCACGACGGCGACCCTGCGGATTACGCTTCCAGCCAGCACCCCAGCGTTTGTTGGCATACTGCTCGTAGCGTTCGGCATCGATACCGATCTGTTCGGCGAAGGCGATGATGTCGTCGGTGGTGATCGTGTCCTGTGCAGGACGCGCTGCCGGCGTTTCCTGTTCTGGTTCCGGCGGTGCTTCAGCGACCAACTGGGCATCGCCTTTGCCTTCAAGGATCTCGGCCGAACGGGCTGCATCCGCGATAGCCAAGGTGTCGTCGTCGTTATGCAGCAGCGCAGTCACATCACACGGCGCCTCGATCGCAATGAGCCATTGGGCAACGCGCACGGGTCGGCCATCGTCGTCGATGCGAGTGATGTCGGTGAGTTTCTTGGTGAAATAGAACGGCGTGCGCTTGTCGTCGAGGAAGCCGGAAATACGCCCACCACGCAGGAATGCCATGGTCTGAAAGGTCTGCATCGCGGCGTTCATTGCATAAAAACTGTTCGTCGGCAGCTCGAACGCATCGGTCGACGGGATGCCCGGCACGAAGAAGACGAAGCGGCCGGACAGGTTGCATTGCCGGTGCTGGTATTCCGGGCAGTGTTCTGGATCGCAAATACCGCCGTTGTCGGCGCGCGGGATCGCCTTGCGTCCGCCGAAAATGCGGATGACGCGCTTGCTGTCGGGATCTCTGGGCACTGGTGCATACGTCATGCAGTGCCGAACCTGCCCATCGGGCGAGTACTGCGACCAGTAGCGCCGATCGTTCGCGCCCCACGCAACAAGTCCGTGCGGCATCACGGTGTGCCAGTCATCAGACGGAAAAATGGCAGGAAAGCGATACAAACGCCGGATGCCGTCGCCCCGGTCTTCGCCGAATGCGTAGAGCAGTTGTGCGGCCGTGGCAGGATTGGGAAAGTCCCCTGGTCGCACCGTGAAATAAGGCACGTTCCTCGGTACCAGAGGGATCGTCAGATTGGGAACTGCCTGAGTGATGTCGCGCGCGATATCGTCGAACGAGCGGTTGGTTTGCACACCATGTTCATACAACGATTTGGCGCGCGGATTGGCGGCAGCATTCTTGGTGAGGACCTTGATGCCGGCGCGGATTTTGCCGGCGGTGCGCAGGGCGGCGGTGCGTTGCCCGAGCAGGGATGGAGGCTGATTATTCGCGCCGCTGACCGTAATGTTGGGGGTTGCCATGGTTGGCTCCTGTGGGGTGGGTGTGGTTACAGGATGCCTGGGGAGGCGAGTTGTTCAAGTGGGCCGGTAGGTTCCATAGCGGTGATGTAATCGGGACGTACTGCTGACTTCAGATTTGACCCACCACAAAACACACTCCACCCAGCGAAAAGGTGTAATACACTTGTGCTACATTCACCGTTCATCAGGAGTGAAGCATGTCCACGACGACGATACGATTAACTGAAGAACTGAAATTGCGGGTTGCCAGCGCAGCTGATCGCTCCGGTTCGACGGCGCACAGTTTTATTCTGCAAGCGATTGCCGAGAAGATTGAGAAGGAGGAATTGCGCAGTACCTTTGATGAAGCCGCTGAGGAACGCTACGCCAACGTGATCGCGTCAGGTAACACCATATCGTGGACTGACATGCGCTGCTACCTGGAAGAGCGTGTTGCAGGCAGGAAGCCTTCGCGCCCGGTGGCCGGGAAACTGGTCCGATAGTCATGTCGCGTATAGAACTGGCACCAGAGGTGGCCGATGACCTAGATCGGATCTTCGATCATCTTTGCGCCCATGAAGTCGAACACGTATCTGAGCGCATCGGCGAGATCATCCAGGCCATTGCCGTGCTGGAGTCCAATCCGTTTATCGGACGACCGGCCGAAAACGGAAAACGGGAACTCGTGATCGGACGGTGCACACGCGGATACTTGGCTTTGTATCGGTATGTCGTCGAGATCGATACGGTGTTTGTGCTAGCCATCAGAGGGCAGCGAGAGGCCGGTTATAGCGGGTAGTCCATTTCAATGAACGAGATTCCGTACGTGGCAGATATCTCTTCTCGATCAACGAGATGACGTACTTTTGCGCTTTTCACGACGCATTCCCTGATGGCTGGGGATTCTGCGTCATTGAATCCAGATTAATAGCACCACTGAACAGCGGAACGCGCACCGAAACAACGTTGCAGGCGGATTAACAAAATCTGTGAGGTTGTGGCGATCAATCGTGAGGCGAGAGCCTCAACTGACGTTGCTTAATTAAAAGGCAGTGCCGCGATGCCTTGTCAGAACTGGCCTGCGGAAGTGTTCAGCAGGGTTATGCACAATGTTGTTCACAAATTACGGGCATAAGTTTAGGCGTGAGGTGCCATGTCTTATCTTTGACGTGTAGGGAGTGGTTAATCGGCTAAAAAGAGTCAGTCAGGGGCAAGAGCACACAACATTGTTCGTATCGATGATGGAAGGTTGACAGTACGCCGATTCGAGGTATTCTAAAAACCTATTTAAAGCACCCGTGGATTGCCATGAAAGCTCTCAAAAGCGCGCTTGCAAAAGCCATTTTGTCCAGTCCGACCGACAAGGTCAAACTTCGAAGCTACATGGCGGCCATGGGCCGTGCCAAAAAATCGCCGGATACCTTGTTCGACAACACGAGTCAGGTACTGATCGTGACAAATCAGGACGGCCAATCCATTTCAGTGCGGCCTGTCGTTGTTCCGAAAGCCGTCTGATCGAGTCCTTGGTCGATCAAACTGAAGATGGCACATCCGGGGTTGGCCCATCTACCTCTGAGTAACGTTGAGACCTGACGGAGATCGTTTGAATTTCCTCTCGCCTGATGCCAGCAAACTAGTCAAACAATCACAAACTTCCAGTCATCCAGTTCCGGTTCGCCATCTCATCGATACGCGACCAGCGGGTTAGCGCCCGATTTTTTCCGAATCCTGTGTGCTCCCCAATCAGCGGCACATCGTTGCCGCAAGCATCAGCGGTAGCTTTGCTGAGAGTGAGCCTCCGCAGTAGCGTCATTCTTATTCGATTTGGTTGCGTCGCCAGGCTTTGCACCATGGATCGGTTGGCGTTCGGCGCTACGCCTCGAAGTGGGCGACATCTTCTCCTTGTTGTTCACCGCGACAGGATTCGAAGGATGTGGTGGCGGTGGATTTTTTGCGGCGGGTGGCTTTGGTCGATCGGGTGCAGGCTGTGCGGCGAAAAGTTGTGGCGACGTGACTGGCTTGCCTGATCCAGGCACTGGGAGAGGATTTGACGACGATTGAGGTTGTGCCATCGAGACAGGTCTCGTATCACCGTATTCGTGTGAGGCTTTATTATCTGGTGTCAGCGGATGGGGTAGGGCAGCAACTGGTGCGGCTGCTTTGTTGGGCACGACAGGCTGAACGGATGCTGCTGCATGCTCTTGAGTTGGTGGGTGTTGGTGGACCTGTGCCATTTCCGCATGAACTATTTGTGGTGGTGGCAACGCAGCCGGCGGGTGCCCTGCGACATACGACGGAATTGCCTTTGCAGAGATTGGTTCGGGGGCCGCAACCCTGACCACCGGCGGCAGCGATGCGGCTAGATGTGCCTGTGCTGGAACGGAAGAATTCACCGCTTGTCCGCTTGCGGTGGCACTTGCCGGCGCGACGATGGTGACGTTTGTCACGTTTCTGATGTTCGTCACATTGTTCGTGACATTGTTATTGCTGATGGCATTGTTGGTGACCGAATTATTGTTGTAAGTATTGTTGCTATTGCTGTTGACGTGAATCCGCATCCCTTCATTCACCACTGGCGGCGCGCTGACGACGACCGCAGGTGCGGTGCCGATCGGCGCCGGAATAATCAATCCCAAACGTGACCCCGGTGGTGCCGGTACAAACACACCCTCTGGTCCGACAGGTCGAAGACCGACCGCCACACCCACGGTTACTTGAGCAATAGCGATATTGATATTGGGTGCCGGTGGGACGAATGACACGCCTGGTGCGGCCCAAAATCCATTCACGAACACCACCGAACCGTCACGGTTTTCATAATAGGGATTCACCCATCCGTAACCCGGTTGTGGCGGCGCGGCCCAGCGACCGTGTGCCCATACCCAGTTACCCTGCCAGACCCAGTAGCCGCCCGTCCAGATCGCATCTGGATAGGGCCGATAGGGCACTGTTTCCACCAGCATTGGCGGTGGTGCCCACTGCACGCGAACCGGGGGCGGCTGATAAATCGGCGGTTCGACATAGACGCTCACGACCGGTTGTGGTGCCGGTGCCAGATAGACTACCTCTGCGGGTGGACGTACATAAACCCGGGGTGGATAAACTGGCGTCGCTGCGCAGCCAGTCAGCAACACAGCGATGGCGAATGAAAGTTTTTTCACGGATTGTCCTGAGTGGAAATGTAAAAGCTGTGATCGTTGGATTCCTTTCGTTCAACGTGGGACAGAACGCACTTACCTACCAACAATCTGTCAAGTCTGTAAGAAAACGTAAGCAATCATCCGCGGTCGCGGTAGGGACAGTGAGTGTGGTCAGCTAATTTGATGGTCCAATATTCATGATTGTTGGCACCGACGAGTTTTTGAATCAGGGGCCGACATCGACTGACCCACTTGGGACTTTGGCAAGCCTTGCTGCGTCTACCTCTGCGCCAGTTCGGGTGGGTCAGTGAAAATCGGTCGGGTGGTTCAAAAACTCATCGGCGCCAACAGCTGTGTTAAACGGCATGCTGGCCGCCGCACGCCCAAACTCCGTTCGCAGTCAAAAAATGGCCGCATAATCGGGCAGGGGTTGGGGGACTGTCGCCGTCGACTTTAAAGTGCACCAACCGCCAATAGACGTCGGTATGATGCGGATGCCAGCTTTTCAAGCTACTCAATTCAGGAACCGTCATGTCGTTGTATCGCAATCCTGTTGCGCGCCAGATTCGGGCACGCCCACGTATCTTTATTGCAGCCATGATTGCGCTGATCGTTGGGGCTGCATTGCCCGTGTCGGTTGCTTCCCACCTTGCTACGCGGTTGTTGATCACTTGGAATACAGGAACTTGTCTGTACGTCGTCCTAGCCGCAGTAATGATGGTCCGATCTTCGCAACGAACCATGTACCGGCGCGCCCTGTTGCAGGATGACGGCCAGCGCATATTGCTTTTTCTGGTGGTCGTCACGAGCGTGGCCAGTTTGGTGGCCATTGCAATGGAGCTGGCAGTGGTCAAGGACATGCATGGGCTCATCAAGAGTGCGCACATTGCGCTCGCCGGCATGACGGTACTGTCGTCGTGGGCGTTCATCCAGGTGATGTTTTCGTTGCATTACGCGCACGATTACTATTTAGCACGCCATCGTAATGAGCCGTGTGGTCTACAGTTTCCGGAAGAAGAGCAACCAGGGTATGGCGATTTCTTTTATTTCGCCGCAGTCATCGGGACTTCCGGTCAAACTGCTGATGTCTCATTCACATCCAAATCGATGCGCCGTATTGGCGCAGTGCACTGCATTCTGGCTTATCTCTTTAACACGGTGGTGCTGGCGCTATTAATCAATATCGGGGCAAGTCTGTTTTGAACGATCTCGAACGTCTCCAATGCTGTTCAACCTCGACAGAACGTTGACCGATTTGATCAGGGCCTGACGCGGAAGGGTTCTGTCGCGATCCTTTTAAGTTGCCGGTATGATACCTTTGTCGATAAGAACCAACCTTATTGGATTCTGTACAAACTTGTTCAAGCGAATGGATGCGTCGGCATTGCAGAAATCCATGGCCGTGCTATGGACAGAGAAATCGCTCAAGTCAGAGGACCAAGGCCAGACCAGCGGAAATTTCGGAAAGTGCCACTCCAAGTGAACCGTAGCGCTATTTAAATCACGTGACCGGCAATGTGACACCATTTCCACTGATTTCAAACGGTCGTTGGCTTGTCACTTCAACAGTCGATCGAATAACTCTCGGCGCAAACAGTTGATTTTCAAGGCTCTAAAATTTTCTCGGTTTGGGCGCAGAGCCCCTATTAGGTAGTCTTATTGGTGGAATCGGCGATCACCAGAACGTGGGCTGAAATGATGAACTGAGCAGCACTGTCGATATCGCCCTGCAGCGCAATGCGCGCGGCGTCGCTATCGCGTCGTCTCAGGGCATCGACCAACTGTGAATGATGACTTACCGCGACCCGTTCGTTAATGCGGGCCGAGCCGGCCCGCAAGTCGTGATTTAAAATCGGACCGATGCGTACCCAAAGAGCCTTGATCAACTGCAATAACATCGGCATCCGAGATCCTTCATACACCGCGAAGTGAAATTCCTTGTTCAGCGTAATCAGGCGTGCACCATTTGGGCTGGCGCTTGCCATTTCCTCGGAAAAATCTTCATTTAATTGCACGATGCGGCGCAGTTCGGCTTCGCTTAGCGATTTAGCTGCGCGTTCGGTCGCCACCCCTTCGAGATTGATACGAATGCTGGTGATTTCACGAAATTGACTAACTGTCATCGTTGGCACGCGCATCGACCTGTTAGGTGACAGTTCCAGCGCTTGCTCTGCTACCAGTCGTTGCATTGCTTCCCGTACCGGCATCACGCTGACCCCAAGCGCTGCAGCGACCGTGCGCAACGACAATTGCTCGCCCGGCATCATGCGTCCGGTCATCAACAATTCCTTGAACTGTTCATAGACATCAGCACTGATCGTCAGGCGTTTTTTCGGTGGAACTAGTTCAGATAGGGACATGGGCGGAGTGTATAACAAGTGATATTTGTGATTTCAATATTGTGCCGAATTGTGGGCACTAAATACTTGGAATTTACACGCGTCTACGAGAACTATTTCTCAGGAATAAGAAAAGCTGCCGCCTGGGTGCGTCTTGACATACGAAAAACTGTGGGATATTTTTCATTGACTGTGATCACACATCACACATAACACATCACGAATCACACAAGTTACAGTGCTGATTGATATCGATGAACTCATAAAGGAACAAAACGATGAATGTACTGACATCAATGGTACCGCGCTCAGGTTTGCGGGTTTTGGTAACCGGCGGCGCGTCGGGCATTGGCCTTACGATCTCGCGGGCATTTGTCGAGGCGGGGGCCCGTGTGCACGTGTGTGACGTTGATGCAGGCGCAATTGCTGCGCTAGATAGCGTCATCAAAGGGACTCATGCCGATGTGTCTGACCTCGCTGGTGTGAAGCGTGTATTTGAAGACGTGCAAGCCAACTTGGGCGGGCTTGATGTGCTGATCAACAATGCAGGAATTTCCGGCCCAACTGGTGCCGTCGAAGACATCGACGTCGCGCACTGGGAACAAACCGTCTCGATCAACCTTAATAGCCACTTTTATTTCGTGCAACAAGCGGTGCCGTTGCTCCGCGAAGGTATGGACGGTGGCTCCATCGTGTTTATATCGTCGGTTGCCGGGCGACTTGGGTATGCGTTTCGTACACCGTATTCATCCACCAAATGGGCTTTGGTCGGTTTGGCCAAGAGCCTTGCGATCGAACTCGGTCCAGACAATATTCGTGTCAACGCAGTGCAGCCGGGCATCGTCGAGGGGCCGCGCATGGAGCGTGTTATTGCTGCCAGCGCAGCGCAAGCAGGCATCAGCCACGACGAGATGCGGCAGCGTTATCTTGAAAAAATCTCACTGCGACGGATGGTGACGCAAGAGGAAGTAGCCGCCAGCGTGTTGTTCCTGTGTTCGCCTGCCGGCAGCGCGATTTCTGGTCAGGCGATTTCGGTGTGTGGCAACGTCGAAACTTTATGACTTAAGTTTGTAGCACTATCAAGACCCAATAAGAACGAGCATAGAACTCGTGGTCGGCCTACACACCATTGGAGGAGAAACCAACATGTCAGTTGTAAATGCAGAGCCTTACCGCAGTACGGCACCGGCCACGGCAATCGCCACAGACCAGATGACCCGGCAAATCTTTCGCAAGCTGATGCCGCTGTTAGTGATGGCATATGTCATCAGTTTTCTCGATCGTACCAACATTGCATTGGCGAAAACACATATTGAGATCGATCTAGGCATCTCTGCGGCCGCCTACGGCTTGGGCGCCGGCTTATTTTTTCTGACCTATGCGTTGATGGAAATTCCGAGCAACCTGATCATGCGTAAGGTCGGCGCCCGATTCTGGATAACGCGCATCATGATTACTTGGGGACTGTTATCGACCGGCATGGCATTCGTGCAGGGCGAGACTTCGTTCTACGTAATGCGCATGCTGCTCGGTGTCGCCGAGGCTGGGCTGTTTCCTGGCGTGATGCTTTACCTGACTTACTGGTTCGGCCGCGAAGAGCGGGCCCGTGCTACCGGTTATTTTCTTCTCGGCGTTTGCATCGCCAACGTAATCAGCGGGCCGCTTGGCGGAGCGCTGCTGGAAATGAACGGTCTTTTTGGCTTACACGGCTGGCAATGGCTATTCATTATTGAAGGTTTGCCGACTTTGGCGCTGGCCTGGGTCGTTTGGAAGAAATTGCCGGATGGCCCGTTATCGGCTCCCTGGCTGTCGACAGCTGACGCGCAGACGCTCGAAAAGCGATTGGCTCTGGAACGTGCAGAGGAAAACCAGAGTGGTCAGGTCGGGCATTCGTTACGAGAGTGTGTCAAAGATCGCCAGATATGGCTTGCCATTTTTGTCTATTTTTGTCATCAGATTGCGATCTATACGGTAATTTTTTTCTTGCCAGGCATCATTGGCACCTACGGCAAACTGACGCCGATGGAGATCGGGTTGCTCACTTCAGTGCCATGGATCGCCGCAGCCATCGGCACCGCCACGTTGCCCCGTTTTGCCAGCAATCCGCAGCGCTGTCGTCGCATGTTGGGTGTCGGTCTAGTCATCATGGCCGGAGGTCTGCTTATCGCCGCATCGTCCGGACCGGTACTGGCGCTGGTCGGATTTTCGCTCACCGCATCGATGTTCTTCGTGGTCCAGGCCATCATTTTTCTGTACCCATCGTCACGGCTGGCCGGAGCTGGCTTGGCTAGCGGACTGGCTCTGGTCAATACCTGCGGCTTGCTGGGCGGTTTCCTTGGACCCTCGGCGATGGGTTCGATCGAGCAAGCGACTGGCAGCACGACAAATGGCTTGCTGATCATTGCCACCATGCTAGTACTTGCAGCGCTGGTAAGCACGCGGCTACGCCAGGGCCAGGAAAAAATCACCAAAGAAATCTGAATTCATCCATATAAAAGGAGACACCATGTCGACCAAAAAAGTCATCATCACTTGTGCCGTTACCGGCGCGATCCATACCCCATCGATGTCACCACATTTGCCGGTGACCCCGGATCAGATCGCTGAAGCGGCAATTGGCGCAGCACGAGCCGGTGCCGCGATCGTCCATCTGCATGCGCGCGATCCCGATACCGGACGTCCGACTCAGGACCCGGAAGTTTTTTCCCGCTTCCTGCCACGCATTAAAAGCGAGACCGATGCCATCATCAACATCACGACCGGCGGCAGTCCGCACATGACCGTACAGGAACGTTTGCAACCAGCCTTGAGCTTTCAACCGGAGCTGGCGTCACTCAACATGGGCTCGATGAATTTCGGGCTGTATCCGATGCTCGATCGCTTCCATGAATTTACTCATCCATGGGAACGCGAACATTTGGAGAAAAGCCGCGATCTAGTTTTCAAGAACACCTTCAGCGACATCGAATACGTGCTGCGTAATTGTGGGGAAAACGGCACCCGTTTCGAGTTCGAGTGCTATGACATTTCACATCTGTACAACTTGGCGCACTTTCTTGACCGGGGACTGGTGCAAACGCCGTTTTTGGTACAAAGCGTGTTCGGATTACTAGGCGGAATAGGCGCGCACCCTGAGGATTTGATGCACATGAGGCGCACCGCAGACCGGCTGTTCGGTAATGCTTATCACTGGTCAATCTTGGGCGCTGGCCGCAATCAAATACCACTTGCAACTATTGGCGCAGCCATGGGAGCAAACGTACGTGTCGGGCTTGAGGATTCACTATGGGACGGTCCGGGCCGCTTGGCCGATAGCAATGCAGCCCAGGTAGCACGCATTCGCGCAATCCTTGAATCGCTGTCACTGGAGGTGGCAACTCCGGCGGAGGCACGCACGATACTGGCGCTCAAGGGCGGCGATAAAGTGGCGTTCTAAGGGTAACGATTTTAAGCGACAACCCCTGGTACGTAAGGATTCGAACGCTTGCGCAGCAAGGTCAAATTTGTGTCATCGTTCCTGATGCAATTGATGCGGCATCCTTGACTGATCGGCGTATGCTGATTACGTTACTGCGTAACGTAATCAGCACGCACGAAATAATGTCATCAAGGAGAGCCCACCTATAGTCACCAGCAATGCAAATTTCGGATCGTGGCCGAGCGCACTGTCAACGAACTCAACGGTACCTCCTGCCTGGCGCTCGAAGATGTGGCCCCCGCGAAAAAACAGATCATCGCCTCGCGCTCGTTTGGCCAGCCGGTGCTGACCATCGACGAACTCGGTGAGTCGGTTGCCAGTTACATGACCCGCGCCGCCGAAAAATTACGCTTGCAGGGTTCGGTGTGCGAAGCGATCCAGGTCTTCGTGCAGACCAATCCGTTCAAGGCGTCAGACCGGCAATACAGCAACGCGGTCGTGGTGCCGCTGCCGAATGTGTCGGGCGATACCCGCTTGCTGATCCGCGCGGCCCTGTTCGGCCTGGAACAGATTTACCGGCCTGGCTACTACTACAAGAAAGCCGGTGTGATCCTGCAGGGTATTTCCAGCGCCTCAGTTCAGCAGCAATCGCTGTTTTCCACCTTCGGCGATGGCGACAAATCGGAAGCGATGATGATTACGCTCGACGGATTGAACCAGCGTTTCGGCAAGGGCGCGGTGAGCGTGGCCGCCGCCGGTATCCGCAACGACTGGGCCATGAAGCGCGAACGGAAGACGCCGAACTACACGACGTGCTGGAGCGAAATTCCGGTGGCCAGGGCGAATTAGCGGTGCAGGCCGGCTACCGGCGTTTTTCCCGGCAAGCAGCATGCCGTTGAGCGGGGTGCTCGGATCCTGGCCGCTGTCACGGGTGTCGGCAACGCCCTCCGAAAACAGGTACGCTTGTTTCCATGTGCGCCAACTACCAACCTCCCACCCGTGCCGATCTCGAGGATTATTTCGGCGTTACGCTGTCCCTCAGCACCGATCCGGCGGAAGCCTATCCGGGGTCGCTGTCACCGATCGTTCGGCGCGCCGGTGACGCAACGGACATCTCCGCCCGCCGGCGAGCGGACCTGGCAACATTCGGTCTAGTGCCGCATTGGGCTGACAGCACACTGGCGCGGCGGACCTATAACGCGCGCAGCGAGACGGTGGCCAGCAAACCGAGTTTCCGGGATGCCTACCGGCACGGCCGGTTTTGCGTCATCCCGGCGCAGATGCTGTACGAGCCGAGCTACGAGAGCGGCAACGCAGTGCGGTTCGCCATTGCAAATACCGATGGGTCACCGTTGGGGATTGCGGGCATCTGGGAGCACCGGCCCGGGACGGACGGGGAGACGTTGCTGTCGTTTTCCATGCTGACGATCAATGCCGACGAACATCCGCTGATGCGACGTTTTCACAAGCAGGGGGATGAAAAACGGATGGTGGTGGTGCTGCCGCCGGACCGGATCGATGTGTGGCTCGACAGCGGGTATCAGGACGCACCGGCGTTCTTCGTGCCGTATCCGGCGGAGTCACTTACTATGCAGGCAGCACCGAAGGCGGACCGTGAGGGTGGCAAGGTACCAGCCGATACCCCCGAGGCCGCGCAGCAAGGTTTTCCGTGGATGTGAGTGCCGGCTGTCAAGCCGCCGCTGGATCACCGATCCTCGCGGGTATGCCACAGACGCAGTACATAGATGGTGGAATCCTGAACTTCATAACGTATCTCATAGTGCCCAACGAGGATTCGACGCACCTCGCGCGGCTTGAATTCATCGAGACATTCCCTGATGCGCGGGTTCACTAGCTGTTGCAACTCGCATTTGAAAACGACCATGCTCGCATTCGACGCCATTCTCGGCTCGCAATAACTGCAAATGAACGTGCACTCGTGCTCACGCTATGTGCAAATCTGCGACACGATGTCGCAGATTTGCAGTTAGGGTGAGCATGCTGCCGTCGAATGCGAGCTGAAGCCGTCGATTGTAAGCACGTTTGCAGATAGCGTGAGCACAACCCTGCGGTCATTTGCAGATAATTTGAGCTGGAAAAACCGTCGAATGCGAGCATGACCGTTTTCAAACGCGAGCCTCTACACCTACCTATCAACATCGATAGGGGAGACAATTACATACGCGACTTCATGTCGCACTCCGGCTTACATCCCCACTTTGGGCCAGTTCCTTTTGCAAGAGGCTCAAAATAAAAAAACTACGCTTGTCTTTTTCTGCTGTTTGTTTTGAACCTTTTCCACACTTTCACCACACATAAATTGTAAAAAAGTCAGTTGAACTGTAACCATTCAGATCCCCTGCCGCGTAGCTCGTACTACCGGAAAGAAAGGCCTCGAATACTAGAACTCTGGAAACAAATGTTGCGAGTAAGACCACAAATTCGGGGGGGCTGAAAGGTTTCTTCTATGTAAGTGAAAAAAACAAAAGTGATCAATAAACAAACGCTTGGCAATAAGCAATTTAATCGGGATGCGGCATGAACCATAAGTGCAAACGAAGCCTGCGATGGCTGCTTATTTTTTTAATCCACTTTTCTTTGACCGCGTGCGCTACAGGACAACCTATGAATTTCTTTCATTCTTTTAACTTCAATACTGGCACTGACGCAAAAGTCTACGGCCACCCCGAAATTGATGTGCTGGACTACGAATACGGGAGCAGTCATCAATTTGCGACACGGCCTGCAAAGGAAGAATGGGAAATGCACGCTGCAGCAGGCAGAGATAGCTTTGGATCGGGAGGACTTGCCGGCATGATGCCGCGAGGTGAATACCTCTACGTCAAATGGCGCGTTAAAGCCACCGGAGAGGTCCTTGAAGACAAAGTTGATCTCAAGCGACTACTTCCCACCGATATGACCAATTTCGGCCTGCATTTTGCGATTTATGGATCGCAGTTGTACGTGTATTTGTTTCCGCCTTATACAACCAAAGATGCTCTTGGTGAGACGGTAGCACATGGAGGGCGCGAACCTGTCGGTACACGCGGTCAAACCCTGTTAGACATCCCTTATGCCCAGCAGCATCAAATTTATCCCGACCTCAAAAAATAAGTCGCACCGAACAATAGGAGGCACCCAATGAGCACACAAATCGCCCAAACCGAAACCGCCGCACAAATTGCGAACGCACAAAGTCAAGCCAATGCGATTGGCTCAGCCTCAACCTTCATGGTATCCAAGAACACCTTCGTCTTTTTTGCAGGTTTCGATGGTAGGGGTTGTAACCGCAAACCGGCGCAATTTGTCCATCTCCTAAAGGTGGTGACGGAAATCCTGATTTGCACTGTTTCCGCATACATCAACAAACTGGTAGTGTTTTTCGTGCAAATTTTTTAACTGTAAACCGGCCCAAAAGCAGCCTCTCTGTATCGATCCGACAAACAAATTTTTCCCGTTACCTCGTTGGACAAATTCCGCCCGTTTGGGCGCAGAGCCCCATTATCGACGCGATGCTTTGCTGGACGTGGCCAACGGCTTGAACGACCAATTTGCGCAGTTGCCGGCACGCTACAAGATATCAATGGAGTCCGTCTGGAATGTGTGCTACACGACGAGATACGACATCGATCACTGCAGCTATCACGAGCAGTCATCCGCATTGGAAGTCTTGATGGGCGAAAAATACGACGAGATTGAAGATGCGGTGCTCGCCATTCTGGACAAGACGCACCGTTGCAGTTCCATGGTGGAAAACCTGCACAGCCGTCTTCGCCCTTACCTGGCCGAACAGAAATTCGTCAGCCAGAAAATCCTCGGACTCCTTCAGTTCTTTCTCAACCACAAGCCATTCATGCGCAGTAAGCATGAGCAATTGGTGAATAAGACTCCGGCCGAGGCCATGACCGGAAAACCGCATTTGCCTTGGTTGGAAATGCTTGGCTTCGACTGCTTAAAAAGACGCCCAGCCTAATTCATGCCGAGTTTCAAAGCGTAAAAGTCAGCCCGCATACGTGCTATTCGGGTTCGATTCGTCACGCCAACTGTTCACTAAAATGTGGGATTTTTGAACCATGCCTGAAATTCGACGCAACATTCAATTGTTTGCACTTTTACTTCGTTTTTTTATCAAGATTACTTCGGTTGATGACGTGTGTAGTGGTCAAGTTATTTCGGACACCCCAATGGAAGTATTTCTGCCATTTTCCGTTCAAAGACGGAGGGCGACAG
>NZ_JASJWR010000048.1:0-23015 GCF_035019065.1 Actimicrobium sp. CCI2.3
GACGGAGACGCAGCCACGCAAGCAACCGCAGCAGGGAAATTGGATGGCAAGTGCTCCGAATCCGCAACCAGGGTCAGTGTAATTTTCGCGATAAAGCCTGCGAAAAAAAACACTGACCCTGGTTGCTACCGATAGGGGTTTGCGACCGCAGGAAAAAGCAAACCGGGGCCACCCCCTGCTAGGTTATGACGAAGTGGCAGCCACTCAAGCAACCCCAGCACGGAAGCTGGATGGCAATCGCTCCGAACCCGCAAGCAGGGTCAGTGTAATTTTCGCGATAAGGCCCGCGAAAAAAAACACTGACCCTGGTTGCTACCGATAGGAGGTTGCGACCGCAGGAAAAAGCAAACCGGAGCCGCCCCTGGCCAGGTCATGACGGAGCAGAAAAAGAATCAGTAACTCCAGCACGGAAACTGGATGGCAAGCGCTCCGAACCCGCAAGCAGGGTCAGAGTAATTTTCGCGATAAAGCCCGCGAAAAAAAACTCTGACCCTGGTTGCTACCGATGGGGTTTGCGACAGCATGAAAAAGCAAACCGGAGCCGCCCCCGGCCAGGTCATGACGGAGCGCACTTAGAATCAGCAACCGCAGCCGGTTCATTCGGTGCAATGCCCTTCGGCTATTTCACCCTACGGGCTGATTGCAGAGCCACTGCGTAACGGGTTATCAGCGATCGGAATCCGCTCGGAAATTCGCGGCAACACTCCTGCTTTTGCAGGCGATATTGGCGAATTTGTCAGTGTAAACATGGAGATATGCCGCTAGACTTGGGGCCGTACTGTGCTGGCACCGTTGCCCGCAGCGCAAGCAAGTCCTCTGGAGAGGATTGCTAACCAATTACCTGGAAGTTCCCATGCAAACAATTGCCCCTCTCTGGCTATGGATCACGTTCGGCGGCATCGTGCTGATGTCGCTGTTCGTTGATTTTTTCGTACTTAAAAAGCAGGGGGCGCATGACATTGGCGTCAAGGAAGCGCTGCGGTGGTCGCTGGTCTGGATTGCGCTCAGCTTGCTGTTCAATGGTCTGTTCTGGTGGGCGGTCAAGGATGCGACTGGCTCGACCGATATCGCCAACACAAAGGCACTCGAATTTTTGACCGGCTACCTGATCGAGAAGTCGCTGGCGGTGGACAACATCTTTGTATTTCTGCTGATCTTCACGTACTTCGCCGTGCCGACGGCTTTCCAGAAACGGGTGCTGATGATCGGCATCATCGGTGCGATTGTCTTGCGCTCAATCATGATTCTGGTCGGTGGCTGGTTGCTGGCAGAGTTCCACTGGATTCTGTATCTGTTCGGCGCATTCCTGATTATCACGGGTATCAAGATGTGGTGGGCTGCTGGCCAGGAGCCGGATCTGGATGACAATCCTGCGTTGAAGTTATTGCGCAAAGTTTTGCCAGTCAGTAAAAACTACGACGGCGAAAGCTTCTGGACGATGGAAAACGGCAAGAAGATCGCTACGCCGTTGTTCATGGTGATCTGTCTGATTGCGCTCACCGATGTGATCTTTGCCGTGGACTCCATTCCCGCCATTTTCGCCATTACCAGTGATCCGTTTATCGTACTGGCCAGTAATGTCTTCGCCGTATTGGGTTTGCGAGCCATGTACTTCCTGCTGGCTGCCGTTGCCAATAAATTCCATCTGCTGAACTATGGTCTGGCGGTGATTCTGGTGTTCATTGGTGCCAAGATGTGCCTGGTCGATGTGTTCAAGATTCCGGTGCTGTTCTCGCTGGGCGTGGTGGTCGGTATCCTGATCCTGACGATGTGGCTGAGCGTGCGCACGGCTCCCGGTCAGCCCAAAGAATAAGCCCGTGTTGGTTTTGGTTGGAAGGTCACACTGATGCAAAGGCGATGGCATCAGTGACTTATGCCGGTTCGCGACAACGTCATCCCGTGCGGCTTGTCGTCGATGACAGTGTGCACGGTGCAATGCCCTGCGATGAAGGTCTACTCCGCGAGTGCGTGGCTGCAGGGTGCCACCGATACCGGCTGCCAGTTGGCCGATAGGTTCCGGGATTGGAATTGCGGAACAATCTTCCGATGCCATGACCGACCAAGCCTACCTCCAGCACGCCACAAAAATCCTCGTGGTGCCCGTTGTGACGGAGCCTTGCGCGCAGGTTCCTGACCATGGCTTGAACTCAGGCAAAAGCTGTCTTGACGGATGGGTCTACTTTAGATTTCAGTCTAGGCTTTGATCTATTCCGGATAAAACAATGGTGTCCGAAAGATGTTCAGGTCACAGCCTAGACATTGCATGCGCCAATCTGATTCCTTGGTGACTGGTCTTCGGCGGATGCCCCCTCACTACTGAATTATTGGTTGAGGGGGCTCACTTACACTTATCTGGGTCTGATCACTTGAAAGTGATGTTCGTCACAGTCGAAGTGTCAACGGATTTTCTACCTTTATCTTTGGTAAGGTCGGCCGTTTCATAATGAGTATTCGAGAAGTCATTTACACTATTTATTTTTTTTCCTGCGATAACGACGTTGTCGAAAGTAATGTTGTTAATGGGCTGGGTCGAATACCCTTGAAGGATTTCCGGGTAGCCGAAAACGCTCTTGGCGGCAACCGTGATATTCCGAAAAGTTACCCCGGTCAACCCACAAGGACCCGGCGACGTAATGGTCATGTCACACCAAAGGTCCTTTGTGTTGAGAAGGAATGTCTGGTAAGTCGGGAATTGATCCTCAATTCTGATGTTTTGAAAGGTAACTTTACCGCCGATTCTCAAACTACCTTCGGGTCGCACAGAGAAGACTCGCCCGCCTCCCCACTGATACCAAGCGACACGTTCATAGACCACATCGGAATCTTCAATAACGTACTCCGACTTGTCACCTGACGGTAACGCGTTCATCACAAACGCCGTGCCATTGGCATCGTTCCACACGACCAGCCTTGCCATTCCTAAACCATTTGTATAAAGCGCATCGTCCTGGGTTCTCAAAAAGGTATCTTCAACTCTCATACTGCAACAAGGATTGATGCCATCGCCATTTTCTCGCCACGTAAAAATCTTTACCCATTTTGTGAGTGACGGCTTAGTGTCATCGAAGCCCCACATTTGGACGGAATGATGCGCAGAATCTGCAATGGTGATCCCTTCTAATGTGGTGTTGTCTGCGCCCAAAATAAAGATGGGATTGCTGGGTTTGCTAACATGCGCGGGAGCCGTGCTCGTGTCGAACTTTGGGTGTGGCAGCCGGGCACCTGACAGTGTCCCATAACCAAATATCCTGATGTTCTGGCCGTTATTCCAAATGTCGGTGTCTGTGATTAACGTGCCTCCGCCTTCGCCGTTTAACGTGCCATATACAATGGCGTCGCCCGGGATATAATAATTTTTGTTTTTCCAGATGGGGAAGGCTCTGCCAATATCGTGAACTCCCGGCTTAAAGTAAAGCGTGGTGTACTGGCTGCTGTCGGTAGGCGGCTTCGTTCCGGGCTCGACGGCATAGACACCCGCATCGCCCAACTTGGGAAGGTTGGTAATCGGGGGATTTGCAAAGACCGTTACCGTGTGTATTGGAGGGCCAGGATATGCCTGGCCACGGTCGTCTTCGCTAGGTCCTTTCTTTTCTATAAGTTGAAATCCTGTGTTTTGCGTGTCCATCTTGCCATCAATATCAACAGTGATTTGGGCAGGTTTATCCATTACTACGTAAGCCTTGCCATTCCTGATCGTGGCGGCCTGCGCTCTCACCGTGGGATGGACCACAGCGCTGGTAATTGCACTGCCGTCCTTTCGGCTGATTTCAACTTCCACAGGGTCGGTCATCACAAAGTTGGTGTAGGTATTACTCCACCCGCCCAAGATTTCGAAATACGTGGTGTCGTGAAGGTCGTTATTTAGCTTATATCTTGCCGTCGTGATGAGAGCAAAGCTCTTGACAAAAGAAGTCCCGGGTATATTTGCTCGTACTTGAAATCGATACTGTTCGGACTCCGTAAGACCGGGAACATCGGCGTACGTACCGGGGACGACGGTGACCGTTTCATCGGCAGTGGCCACATTTCCCCGATTATCTGTCGCCGTAAGGCGAAACACATAGTCGCCCCCGTGCAAGTCGCTGACAGTAAGTATGTTGTTACTGGTTGCGCTTAGGGTTGCGGTGGTCGGTCCGGAGACCTGAGTCCAGGCTGTGTTGACTATGACACTATTGAAGGCGATGACACTTCCCTTCAGTATCGCCGTGCTGTCAGGTTCGCTCACTGTCATGCTTTTATCTAAACTTACGACAGGTGCAGTTACAGTTGCAGTTGCAGTTGCAGTTGCAGTTGCAGTTACAGGTGTAGGTACAAGTGACGGTGTTGATGTTGATGGTGTTGACGGTGTGGTTACTGTGGTTGGTGTGGTTGGTGTGGTTGGTGTGGTTGGTGTGGTTGGTGTGGTTGGTGTTGGCAGTGTCAATGGCGCTGTTGCCAGTGCGGGTGATCCGGCATTTACGGCGTCTCGGTTACAAGCCTGCAGCAGAAAGCTCATTAGGCTGATAACAGTTACCTGTGCAGACCATCTATGCGCAACAATGATTTTATTCAGTTGCCTGTGCGTGTTCATTGAGAGCTCCGGATAGGAAAAAGGTGCGAACCTCCATGCTACCAAAGAAAGCAAACCGACTATTACGACAAAGAAACTAAAACTAGTTATCTAGCGCTTGCTTTGTTTCGCAACAACAGTAAGCACGGCGATAGAGGGGAATTGCTCACCTTTCCGCATCAAAGCGACGCCATACCAATCAAAAGCGTTGTAAATGTTCCCGTACAACGCAAACTCTCAGCCCCTGTTCACGGTCGGCTACTGTTCCAATCCGTCGATTAGGACCTGGTCGATTTCGCACGGCGCCATCCTCACAAATGCATCTTGAAAATCCTGGCATGGCAGGGTTGAGCATGGACACGTTCATGCACGATGGCGGCCATCGGGAACGATCAGTTATCGGAAGAGATGCGAGCGGCTCGGCCGATATCGCCAACACAAAGGCATTCGAATTTTTTTACCGGCTACCTGTTGAGAAGCCGCTGGCGGTGAGTAATATCTTTGCATTTCTGCTGATCTTCACGCACTTCGCCGTGCCCAAGGCTTTCCAGAGACGGGTGCTGATGGTCTTCATCATCGGTGCGATTGTGTTGCGCTCGATCATGATTTTGCTCGGTGGATGGTTACTGGCCGGGTTCAGCGGGGTCTGTATCTGTTCGGCGCGTTCCTGATTGTCACGGGTGTCAGGATGGGGTGGGCTGCTGGCCAGGAGCTGGTTCTGGATGACAATCCTGCGCAAAGTTTTGCCAGTCAGTGCGCGACAACGTCATCCCGTCCGGCTTGTCGTCGTGACAGTGCGCACGGTGCAATGCCCTGCGATGAAGGTCTACTCCGCGAGTGCGTGGCTGCAGGGTGCCACCGATACCGGCTGCCAGTTGGCCGATAGGTTCCGGGATTGGAATTGCGGAACAATCTTCCGATGCCATGACCGACCAGGTCTACCTCCAGCACGCCACAAAAATCCTCGTGGTGCCCGTTGTGGCGGAGCCTTGCGAGAAGGTTCGAGACCTTGGCTTGAACGCAGGCAAAAGCTGTCTTGACGGATGGGTCTACTTTAGATTTCACGCTGATGTCGAGCAGTTGTCGTTGCTTTGTCATTGATTTTCCCCCGGCGGTGGCGTTTCCCAACCGCCGAGGTATCCCAAGTAGACCACTACAGTTGTTGCACTGTGAAATCTGCTTTCGTCGAGCTCACTTGGGTCCGGTTACCGTGGCTGTTCCTAAGACCGACCATCCGCCAATAAATTCATTATCAGACCCCCATTTACCCTCCACTACGAGTAACTTATGATCAATATTCACTTCGGTCAACGTCGGAATACCACCCTTTTCGGGCAATATCACAGATTCATTCGCAAATTGAATATAGACATTTCTGGCATCAAGGCCCCAAAGGACATCCTTTTTTTCGGTGGCACCCGGCTGGCTGATTCTTACTGCGACTTTGTAGTCTCCCGGACTCAACTTGCTAAGAATCAAATTGGTAGAAGGTTTAACAACATTAGGTGGCGGAACTTCCGTCGAGCCAGAGGTGGTGGTGGAAGGTTTAACATCATTCTGTCCCAGAACTTTCGTCAAGCTGCAGTCAGCCTGCGATGACGTCACTGGTTCGTACTTGTTGTTCAGCAATGCAAACTCCACATTCCAGTCGTAGCTAATTGGTGCAACGCCAATATTTTCTACTTCGATGTCCACGTACATTGTGTCTTGTTTTGACAAAGTATCCGCAAAATTCGCACTCTTGATCTGGTAGTTGTAGCCCATCAGCTTACTCAGATCCAGAAATTTATCGTAATCAGTTTCACCAGGATTGACGTTATACGCGCCAGCAAACATGTAGGAGTAATGTCCGTTGTTAATCATCGTCGCTCCCGCGCCATGTAAAAGTAACGGTTTTTCTGCTTTCAGCTCGTCATTGTTTCGATCCGGAACCTCTCCGCCGATTGGGCCGTACTTCACCAGATCCGGGTGATCGAATATATTGTTATTAAAATCATTACTTTGACTGTTGTTCGGGTTAAAGACATCATTGTGAAAACCGATACGCGTTGATTTCTTCAGTGTTTCGTCCCATGGATAACGGCCTTCAAGTTTTTTTTGGGTGAAGTTTGTCTCATAGGCGTTGAGGATGGCACTTTTTGTGTCGGTAGAAATGTTGTAGCCACTGCCATCAAGATTTGTGAAACGGGCAGTGTGCCACTCGCCGAAGTAGCCAAGAAGCCCCAATTCAAAAGCCATCACCCGAGGATCCTTGTCGTATTGATAAGCCAAAGCCGCAATGGCACTTTTTGCCCTATCGACGTATCTTGTATCGTTATAATCCGTTATTTTGGCATTGTCCTTGCCTGTAATTGTCGCGACGCCTATTTGGTCACGTATCCATTGGGGGCAGTGGGTGGGCACATTACTCCAAAAATCGCAAAAGAGCCGAAGGACAACATGCTTTCCTTTCGAGCCTGGTTGGTTAATGATATTTTCGACAAATGGGTAATCGAAATGACCCTGGCTTGGCTCGAACCCACTCCAGTCTATGTACTGATGTCCGACTGTCCATTCGGGATTTGTATAAAACTGAGCGCCGCTCCAGCCTTTTAGAGGGTTTTTCAAAGGACCGTTATTAAATTTGTAGGTGTGTGCAGTTGTAGGTGGATTTGGGCTTGGGTCTAATTTTGTCAACGCGTTTTTGAAGGGGCTGACACCTCCCTTCAGTACTGCCGTGTTGTTAGATTCGCTGACTGTCATGCCTTTGTCTGAACTTACGACAGGTGCAGTTACAGGTGCAGTTGCAGTTGCAGTTGCAGTTACAGGTGTAGGTACAAGTGACGGTGTTGATGTTGATGGTGTTGACGGTGTGGTTACTGTGGTTGGTGTGGTTGGTGTGGTTGGTGTTGGCAGTGTCAATGGCGCTGTTGCCAGTGCGGGTGATCCGGCATTTACGGCGTCTCGGTTACAAGCCTGCAGCAGAAAGCTCATTAGGCTGATAACAGTTACCTGTGCAGACCATCTATGCGCAACAATGATTTTATTCAGTTGCCTGTGCGTGTTCATTGAGAGCTCCGGATAGGAAAAAGGTGCGAACCTCCATGCTACCAAAGAAAGCAAACCGACTATTACGACAAAGAAACTAAAACTAGTTATCTAGCGCTTGCTTTGTTTCGCAACAACAGCAAGCACGGCGATAGAGGGGAATTGCTCACCTTTCCGCATCAAAGCGACGCCATACCAATCAAAAGCGTTGTAAATGTTCCCGGACAACGCAAACTCTCAGCCCCTGTTCAGGGTCGGCTACTGTTCCAGTCCGTCGATTAGGACCTGGTTGATTTCGCACGGCGCCATCATCACAAATGCATCTTGAAAATCCTGGCATGGCCAAGGTTGAGCATGGACACGTCCATGCACGGTGGTGGCCATCGGGAACGATCAGTTATCGGAAGCGGTCATGTTCGGATTAGCGCCGTGCTGTATCAGCAAGGCGCGCAGTGGTTCCGAATAATGGCGCGAGGCAACCATCAGTGGTGACATGCCATCGATGTCGACGCAGTTAGGATTGGCCTGCATTTCCAGTAAGGTCCTTACCGTCTCAAAGTTAAAATTCTCGGTGGCAAGATGCAGTGCAGTGGATAAATTGTCGTCGACAGCATTGATATCGACACCGCCCTCGGTGACCAGGAAGCGCAGTATCTCGTCATACCCATGACCGGCGGCAAGGTGGAGCGCGGTACTGTTCAGTTCGTCGAGAGGCAGGTCCAGTGCCAACCCCGCCCTCTGCAAGCCCCGGATTACCGGCAAGTTGCCCCGGTCCGCTGCGTGCTCGAGCAACTCGACGTTTAGCGCAGCATGTTGCAGCGGATCACATCCATGGGCAAGGAGAGCGGCCGCCGCAAGGTGACCATCGGTATCGTTCCTTTGCCAGATTAGTCGTAACAAGGAGGCGGCCGCAAGATCTTCCCGATCCATGTCTGCGCCTAATGCGATCAGCGACGCGATCCGGTGTTCCAGGGTCAACGGGTTTTCTATTCTTGGCCATGCATTCTGGCCCTCCAGGCAGACCATTTGCAGCAAGGTGAGGTGGCCAAGCTGCTCATTCGGGTCGAGCAGACCATGCCGGATCAAGGTCTCGACTGCCCCGAACCGGACGGGATTGCCAAGTTGGCAGGCAACTGCCACAGTCGACCAGAATTGCGCGCCAGGAGGAAGATGGGTAAGGGCACGACCGATCTCGGCGCGTTCTTCAAATGAAAAATCCAGCCTTGTGCCGGGCCTCAGTAATCCCCGCTCGACCAGTTGACCACTCAGTGGTTGATTGCAGACTTGCCGCCAGCGTGCTTGCGCCGATGCCGACAGCACCGACGTTGCCGACGACGGAGACGGCGGCCGTGCAGGTTCTGGATCGGGTTGCGCCACCACGGCGGCGGCGACCTGCGCCGGAGACGGCGGCCGTGCAGGTTCTGGATCGGGTTGCGCCACCACGGCGGCGGCGACCTGCACCGGAATAGTTATCGGTCTCGACGAACCAGTTCTTGCCAGACAATTGCCCACGACACGACCCTTTCTTGATGAAGATCGACGGATGTCGACCGCCATTGAGTGGACAGGGCTGGGAGATGGTTCCGCTACGGCTCGAAAAAAAGCTGTCGGCTCCGCAAAAAAGTCCGCTGGCAAGAATTATTTGCGAACACAGTCCACGAAATAACCGCGCTTGCCATCAACTTCCCGCGTGACCAGGCCATGCATGTCGGTTGCGACGCTGTGAAATTATTCGTTGAATTCGCGCAGGCCGCTGCGCTCGTCGCGCAGCGTGGCTGCTGCGAATTCCGGCAGGATGCGCTGCAGGGGCTGGTTCTTGTTGTAGTCATCCTCGCACTGCTGCGAAGCGGTCACCACGGTTTTTTAGCGATCCTTGGTGATGCCGGTCGTGAACGTGATGAAGAATGAATACCGCCCGTATTTCTCGATCTGGAAGCCATGGAGCGGGGCTGGTAGCGTACTGAAGCCAATCAGGCGTCAGCAAAAAATGACGTCGCCGATGAGATTGCCGGGTTAGGTCACTGCATCAGATTGCACTCGGCATTGGGCAACTCGTCGCCCTCAATCTTCGAGTGGAATAGGGTGATAAAACTTATCGCTGCGGCTGTATTGACTTGTCCGCTGCAGCTCTTGTCCATCGGCGCATGATTGATGGTTCGTACCGTGCCGCATGTGGCACGTTCCTAAACCTGGTTGGCGGTATGTGGTTGCGCTGCACTTTGCTCACGGTGGTCAGCTCGCGTCGGGACTTTTACCCACAGGATTGTGTCCATGCTGAGCGCGCAAATGGAAAAGGCGCAACCCGGACTGGGTTGCGCCTTTTCAACCGGCTGCTGACAACGTCAGTAGCACTGTCACTTGCTGTAGTTGGCCACCAGTGACACCCATAGATCACCATATAAACCATTATCAATCATCAAATAATACGTGCCTGCCTTCGGATTAGGGATAGTGATTGTCTCGTAACTGTTCCCATATTGATCCGACTTGGCATCGTAGATATTTAAGTCTGGCGGCGAGCCGAACTTCATATAGATGTCTCCATCACCTATGTTATTACCCGTCGCATTTGTTTCACCTGTCAAAGAAAACGTCAGGTTGGTCTGGCCGGCTGGGACATTGAAGGAGTAGGTTCTAAAGTTGTCAAGTCCACCCCCACCCATCTTGATCCCTCTGACGGGAATGCCGTTGGCCAGCATGGTGTTGTCCGTCGTTGGGTCGGTGCAACTGACACCGACACTGGCAAAGGCGGCAGTCACATCGGCCACCGCATAGCCAAGATTGCGGGCCGATTGTTCAACCCCGCAAGCGCCCTTATTAAAGGTACTGTCTGGACCCCAGTAAAGTAGATTGGCGTGTGCCATCACCTGGAACGCTTTTCGCGTGTCCCAGTTCTTTGTGGTCGCCAGCAGTTGGAAAGCCTTGCTGTAGACGCCGGCGGAATCATGCACATCAAGAGTCGGGTTGTAATTCGACCTGTTGTCGATTCCCCGGCCATTCTTCCTTGGGTTGTCCATGTAGCGCGACGCGCTCTTGCCATCTTTGAACAAATCTGAGTACACATGGAAGTCGTTATGGCCGTGCAGAAAGAACTTGGCGGCTTCGCCTGCCATGTCCGAGAACGCTTCAGTCATGCCGCCGGGTTCTCCACTAAGTGGCATCTTGGAATTCTCTTCAGTGAAGCCGTGGCTGACTTCATGGGCCACCCTATCGAGTGAGACCATCGGATAAGTGATGTCGCTGCCTTGGCCAAAATTTGCCGTGCCATTCCAGACGGCACTTTGTCCGAGGCTAAGTACGTCGACGTTCATCTGCAAAATATGGTCGATCGGGGGCAGGCCAAGGTAGCCAGTATCACGGTACATGTCGAAGACCACCTGACCGAAGTAGTAGGCATCGTTGATCGGCGAGAACGCACCATTGAGGTTTTGCTCGGGATTTGTCGGAGTATTGCCTGAGTGAGGGTCCGGACAATCAACAAACTTGAACGGGGTTTCGTTATTCTCGTCTGTGTACCGGTCGACCACAAACACATCATCGCTTTTCATTGTGCAATCGCTGGTAACGACCAGATTTTTAAGCTTGGTGCCGTCTGCCAATGTGCTGGGGTATAGGTACTTGCCGGTGTTGCCATTGCCGCCGGGGCCGGTCGCATTCAGACGTGCGGTGAGGTCTCCCGTGCTGACCACAGCCTGGCTGGTCGCATCGACCCGGTAGCTCAGCCGTTTGTGTTGTTGTGAATTTTCTATGAACGAAACGGCGTACCCTAGGGTCGCAGGGCCTTCTTTATTGATGTCGGGCTTGATGTTGAGCTCCACCTTTATTTGTGTGATTTTGGTAGCGTCTTGGACGCTTGCACTGGTCTCGGCAAGTTCTAATGCCTTTTCTTTTGTGATTTGCGTGGTGTAGGCCGACAGGTCACTGGCGAGACCGCGCTGTATCGAGCCCAACACGTGGTGTTGGCCGGTAGCTTCGTTGAGGGTGTCGACCACGTAGGCGTTTTCGACCGGCCAGCCATTGTAAAACTGCTGGTAGCGCGTGACCTTCGTATTCGTGGCCTTGTATTCCATTGTTCTCAGTGCTTTGAGCTCCGCCGCGTTACTTAGCAAGAGTTCCTTCCAAAGCGGGCGTTTGCCGGTGTATTCAAAGTCTTTATGGGCGCGTCGCGACGCCATCGCGTTGCTGGCCCCGGCAATCAGGACCACGATCAGGAGCGGGCGGAGTGCACAGTTGGTGAAGTTGAGTTTAGAAGTCATGGTGAGCTGGTCCTTCTTTAAGGTGAGATACGTCATGTCACTTCGGCGGGGAGTACAACACGGTGCTTCGGGTAAAGCGCGGACAACAACGTAGGCAACAACGTGGGCAAAGCGCAGCCCCTCCCGAGGTCCCGAAAAGCGACCGGGTTGATGTCCGTTTGGTAATCAATGCTGCCGGCGATCAACTGCATGCTGCGTTCAGATAGCCGGGTTGCGGTGATTCAGGAGGAGTTGCCGCGGCCGAGTGACCAGCGCAGCAGCACAGCGGGAGACAAGAAGAAGGACAACGTGCGTGACGTCGAGATGGCACCAGCGCCAGCGCTAGCGTCGCGCCGCAGCCTTGTGAGCAATGACATCAGCAAACAGTACGCAAAGACGTTCATGCGGGATCCTGTTTCGGTTAGGAATTGCACGATTCGGTTTTACTACGGCGGTAGCGATGTTTCTCTGGGTATTTGTTGAAAAGCACGGTCGTGGTTGACGACCTGTTTACTTTTTATGTGATCTGTGGCGGTGAAGTCGCGGTGCTGCTGCGGATAATGCCTTGAAGAATGATTTGATTCTGGGGTTACTTCTGGTTTAAATCAAATTTTAAACACAGCAAACTTGGGAAGTGTTGCTGTCTGTAGTCGTCCAGTAAAAGGACGAAAAAAATGACCAGCCTGTTGAGAAAGGCCGGTCAGGAAAACTTACTTACTTACTGATTTACTTCCGCACGCAATCCACGAAATAACCGCGCTTGCCATCGACTTCCCGCGTGACCAACCCATGCACATCGGTCTCGAAGCCGGGAAATTTCTCGTTGAAATCGCGCGCGAATTTCAGGTAGTCGACGATGGTCTTGTTGAACCGCTCACCCGGGATCAGCAGCGGAATGCCCGGTGGATACGGCGTCAGCAGGATCGACGTGACGCGGCCTTCGAGCTCGTCGATCGGGACCCGGTCGATTTCGCGGTGCGCCATCATCGCAAACGCATCCGATGGTTTCATGGCCGGTTGCATGTCCGACAGATACATCTCGGTGGTCAGGCGAGCGATGTCGTAAGCCTTGTAGAAGTCATGAATCTGCTGACACAAATCGCGCAGACCGATGCGCTCGTAGCGCGGATTGGCCGCGGCGAATTCCGGCAGGATGCGCCACATCGGCTGGTTCTTGTCGTAGTCATCCTTGAACTGCTGCAACGCCGTCAGCAAGGTATTCCATCGACCTTTGGTGATGCCGATCGTGAACATGATGAAGAACGAATACAGTCCGCATTTTTCGATGATCACGCCGTGCTCGGCCAGATACTTGGTGACGATCGAGGCCGGGATACCGGTCTCGCCGAACTTGCCGTCGAGCGACAGGCCCGGGTTGACGATGGTGGCCTTGATCGGGTCGAGCATGTTGAAGCCCGGCGCGAGGTTGCCGAAACCGTGCCAGTCATCTTCGGCACGGATCATCCAGTCGTCGCGCTCACCGATACCATCTTCCGAAAAGGTATCCGGTCCCCAGACCTGAAACCACCAGTCATGACCCCATTCGAGGTCGATCTTTTTCATCGCGCGACGGAAGTCTAGCGCTTCGAGAATGCTTTCCTCGACCAGCGCCGTGCCGCCTGGCGCTTCCATCATTGCGGCCGCGACATCGAGTGACGCGATGATCGAATACTGCGGCGATGTCGAGGTATGCATCAGGTACGCCTCGTTGAACGCATCCTGATCGAGCTTCACGGTCTCGGATTCGCGCACCAGGATTTGCGAGGCCTGTGACAGGCCGGCCAGCAACTTGTGCGTCGATTGGGTCGAAAAGATCATCGACTTCTTGGCACGCGGACGGTCCTTGCCGATTGCGTGCATGTCCTTGTAGAAGTCATGGAAAGTTGCGTGCGGCAACCATGCTTCATCGAAATGCAGCGTATCGATTTCGCCATCGAGCATGTGCTTGAGGGTTTCGACGTTGTAGATCACGCCGTCGTAAGTCGACTGGGTGATGGTCAGGATGCGCGGCTTCTTGTTTTTGGCTTCGCGGGCAAACGGATTGGCTTCGATCTTCTTGCGGATGTTTTCCATCGTGAATTCCGACAGCGGGATCGGGCCGATGATGCCGAGATGATTGCGGGTCGGCATCAGGAACACCGGGATCGCGCCGGTCATGATGATCGCGTGCAGGATCGACTTGTGGCAATTGCGGTCGACCACAACGATGTCGCCCGGTGCGACCGTCGAATGCCAGACCATCTTGTTGCTGGTGCTGGTGCCGTTGGTGACAAAGTAGCAGTGGTCGGCATTGAAGATGCGCGCCGCATTGCGCTCGCTGGCGGCGACCGGGCCGGTATGGTCGAGCAACTGGCCGAGTTCTTCGACGGCGTTGCAGACGTCGGCACGCAGCATGTTTTCACCAAAAAATTGATGGAACATCTGGCCGATCGGCGACTTCAGGAAAGCCACGCCGCCGGAGTGGCCCGGGCAGTGCCACGAATACGAACCGTCGTTGGCGTAATGCACCAGCGCGCGGAAGAACGGTGGCGACAGACCATCCAGATATGACTTGGCTTCGCGGATGATGTGGCGCGCGACGAATTCCGGCGTGTCTTCAAACATGTGAATGAAGCCATGCAGTTCGCGCAGGATGTCGTTGGGGATATGGCGCGAGGTGCGGGTTTCGCCGTACAGGTAGATCGGGATATCGGCATTCTTGTGGCGGATTTCGGCGACAAATGCACGTAGTGGTTGCAGTGCATGGTCGGTTTCTTCCGTCGAGCCGGCACCGAATTCTTCATCGTCGATCGACAGGATGAACGCCGAGGCACGTGATTGCTGCTGCGCGAACTGCGACAAGTCACCATAGCTGGTCACGCCGAGCACTTCCATGCCTTCTTTTTCCATGGCATCGGCAAGGGCGCGGATGCCCAGGCCGGAGGTGTTTTCAGAGCGGAAGTCCTCGTCGATGATGACGATAGGAAAGCGGAATTTCATGAGTTCTCCAGAGGCCATCCGGGCCACGCGGAAAGTGAGACACGCCGCAGATCGGGGCGCGCTGTAAATGGTGAAAATTCCGACAAAATACGGGAATGCGAATTCTCGCAGAAAAGTGGCGGCGGCGGGATGACCGTTACGTGACTTCCCGCCAGGCCGGAGCGCTGATTCAGTGTGCCGCGCCCAGCAAATGCGGGAACCAGGCCAGTACACCCAGACCAAGCCCGATGGCCGCAATGCCGTAAGCAAGATACTGCATCCAGCGTCGGCGCGTCAGCAACGTGATCGCTGCCAGCGAAATGGCGATCTGTTCGGCTGTGGTCGCCAGCGCCCAGCGGTGATGTTCATGCATCTGCGCTTCGGACTGATGGTTGAAATCCTGCGATGCGGCTTCGAGAGTTTCGGCGGCTTTTTTGATCTCTTCTTTTTCAGTTTTGTAGCGTGCCACGTCGGCTTTGTATTTGTCGATGTTCACACCCGGAAGGGTCATCGCCAGTTCGGCCAGATTTTGTTTGTTCGATTTGGCCTGGTAGTAATTCCACTGGTTGGCTGCTTCGGTTTTTTTGATGGCGGCGTCGTTCTTGAGCATCGCTGCATTGTTTTGCGTGGCACCGCCGAGATAGCCGAACAGCGCACCGACGGTCGCCAGGATCGCCGTCATGACGGCGATGCGGCCGGAAAACTTATCGCCGTCGTGACCGGCGTGTTCGACTGCATGGTCATGCGGTCCGTGGACATGAAAACCTTCTGACATGATTAACCTTTCTGGCGTTGGTAAGTGACGAAAGCGAAATCGAATCCATTCGATGACGCGTGATGGGTGTCGCGCGCGGTTTCCTGCCACTGTGCCGGATCGACAGGCGGGAAGAACGCATCGCAATCAAAACGCTGGGCAATCTCGGTAACGATCAGACGGTCTGCCAGCGGCAGCGCCAGCCGGTAGATTTCTGCGCCACCGATGACGAACACGTCTGCCGCTTCCGGCAGCGCCAGTGCCGCCTGCAACGAGGTGACGGTCTCGACGCCTTCGTGCTGCCAGTCCGGGTTACGGCTGATGACAATATTGCGCCGGTTTGGCAGCGGCCGGCCGATCGATTCAAAGGTCTTGCGGCCCATCAGGATCGGATGGCCCGTGGTCGTACGTTTGAAATGGGCCAGGTCCTCCGGCAATTTCCACGGCAGCGTATTGCGGATGCCAATACCACCGGCGTTGTCGGTGGCGACGATCAGGGTCAGAGTAGTCATGTCAGGGTGTTCGGAAAGTCAGGTTGGTGAGGCTCGATGAGAGAGCTGTTGCATCAGCACGGCGGCCGGGTGGAGCCGGCCGACCGACGGATTATACCGGCGCACAAGGTCCGTGGCAGACAAAGCATCCATGCGCAGAGGGTCAATAGTGGCGTGGTTTTTTGGGGGTGCTGTCGGGTTATCCCCACGCTTGTATTGCACGATTACAGCGATGGCAAATAAAGGCTATCGGGCACGCAAAAAGCTACTAAAAAAATAATTTAAAAGCTACTTTCGGTGACGAATTTTATTTTTAACCTTACCGGGAGTTGTGGTCATGAAAGTGCATTACTGGGTTATTTCTGTGATTGGCGCGGTGGTTCTATCGGCGTGCGGAGGGGGCGGCTCGGGTTCATCCGGCACGCCATCGGCAAGCTCGCCGGATGCGCCATCTCCGCCGATCGCTGGCGCACCGACCGGGCGCATTGCCGGTATCGTCGTCGCCAGCGACACCGGCCTGCCACTGGCCGGCGTGCAGTTCCAGGTTGCCAGCATCAATGGCACCAATGGCATCACCGCTGCCGACGGCAGCTTCAGTCAGGACGCGGTTGGCAGCGCCGACCGGCAAGTGGTTCGCTTCGTGCGTGACGGCTATGCCGATGCATTCGTCACTACCGCCGTGACGTCCGGCGCGACTGCCAGCATCACCGGCCGCATGGCACCGATCGCCGCCAGCGCCACGTTCGACAACAGTATTGGCACGACCTTAACCGACACCAACAGTGCGGCCAGCGTCATCATCCCGCCATCCGGCGTCGTCGATGCCGCCACCGGCGCGGCACCACAGGGGGCCATTACCATCAGGATCGCCACCATCAATCCCGCCACCAATCCGGCCAACATGCCGGGCGATTACACCTCCAGCACAGGGAGCACGATCGAGAGCTTCGGCGCGCTGTCGGTGCAACTGCGTGATGCTGGCGGCAAGCCACTCAACCTGGCGTCTGGCAAAAGCGCCACGATCCGCATTCCGCTGGCCAGTCGTTCCGGTCTGCCGCAGCAGACGATTGCGCTGTTCTATTTCAATGAGACGACGGGACTGTGGGTTGAGGAGGGCACGGCGACGCTGGCGGGGGTGGCACCGAATCAGTATTACGAAGGGACCGTGACGCATTTTTCGACGTGGAATGCGGATAGGGTGGTCAATACGATCTTCGTCAATGGTTGTGTGTCGAGTTCGGGCAACCAGCCGCTGGATGGCATCATGGTGCGCAGTGTGGGGATCGATTATTCCGGCCTCGCTACGGCAAGGACTGACGCGCAAGGAAAATTTCGCGTGGCGATTCAGCGCAATGGGCAGGCCAGTATCAGTGCCGCTTTTCCGCGCAGTGCAACGGCTGCGACTGCCGGACCATCGGCGACCGACATCACCTTGCCAGCGTGCCTGACGCTGTCGCCCGCAGGCGAAAAGTTAGCGCCTGTTTTTCTTGCCCCCGTGGTGTCGACGGTTGCGCCTGCTGGTTCCCCGGTTGCTTTTTCTGCATTGATGGCGGGTGACGAGACCATGACCTACCAGTGGTTGCGTAACGGCAGCGTGATCGATGGTGCCACTCAGTCGATCTATCGGTTGCCGTCCGTAACTCTGGCCGACAGTCAGTCGCAATTCACCGTCAAGGTGGCTAATGCGTCTGGATCGGTGATCAGCGAGACGGCAACACTGGCCGTCATCGATGCAGCACGCATTGCCGATCTTAACAACCTGCTCAATCTGTTGTATGCCGGATTCGATTTATCCCGCGTGACGAGCGCCCCGCTGAATCTGTTTGAAAGAAACGGAACGTGGCTCGCTCCGGCAGCTGTTTGCCGTACAGGTATCGCGTCCGGATTACTCAACGGCCGACCAATTCCGGCTGGTAGTGATGCCGCTGACCTCAATTATGTCGTCAGCGGAACCTTTGACAAGTGCATTACACAGGATGATCCGGACGTGGAGTTAAGTGGCTTCGCGAGCGCCAGTTATACGTCTAATGCGGAAGTCACTTCGCTTGGTGTGACCTGGCATGCCGATAATGTTCGACGTATTTCACGTCAGGCAAGTACGGTGGTCGCTGACATCACTGGCAATGGCAGCGACAAGTCGGCATCGACGGTATCGCGCATGAATGGTCTGGAAACGTCCATCAACGTCAGTGCGCCGGAATCGGGTGCAACGCTGCTCAACAATCTCACCGGTGAGGTGACGCGATTCGTTTCCGGCGACACGGTCCTCAGTTCAAAGGAGATCGTTGCAAACAAATTGGCGATGACGTCCATCGAGCAGCGCAGTCGTACGTTCACGATTGCCGGCGTGCGCTACGTGGCGAACGGACTATTGTCGTTTCCAGTAGTGCTTGATAACCAGTTGCCCGAACCAGAGCGGTTGAAATTGCTCAGTAGCGCTCCGGCTTTATCAGGGCAGGTAAGTCTGACCCGCAACGGCTTTCAAATTGGTCGAATCTTTGCGACGTCAGAAGGCCTGTCGGCGGAAATTAACGGGGTTGTGAATCCGAAGTTCAACACCGCACCTTGATGTACGCGCGTACCCAAAGGGGATTGCCGCAATGCGCGACAACGGCTTTGTATGCCGGATTGCCACCGCATCAGGTATCGTGACAACCGGGATTGAGCACATCGTTTGATCGATAAAAAAAGGCACTTGCTGCAGTTGCGGCAGGTGCCTCTTTTGACTTGTTCACGTCACTTCACTTTATTTCACACCGCCACCGGTGCCTTGATATGCGCATCCGGCGTGTAGCCAGTGATCTCGAAATCCTCGAACCGGTAATCAAAAATCGATTCCGGTTTGCGCTTGATGACTAGCGTCGGCAACGCCTGCGGCGTGCGCGTCAACTGCAAATCGACTTGCTCCATGTGATTCGAGTACAGGTGGCAATCACCACCCGTCCAGACAAAATCGCCGACTTCCAGCCCGGCCTGCTGCGCCATCATGTGCGTGAGCAGCGCGTATGACGCAATGTTGAACGGCACGCCCAGAAAGATATCTGCGCTGCGCTGGTACAGCTGGCAAGACAGCTTGCCGTCGGCTACATAAAACTGGAATAGCGCATGGCAGGGCGGCAGTTTCATGTTCGGGATATCGGCCACATTCCAGGCCGAGACAATCATCCGGCGCGAATCGGGATTGGTCTTGATCTGCTCCATGACTTGCGTGATCTGGTCGATGTGGCTGCCGTCCGGCGTTGGCCACGAGCGCCATTGATAGCCGTAGATCGGTCCGAGATTGCCGTCGGCATCGGCCCAGTCATCCCAGATCGAGACGCCGTTTTCTTTCAGGTAGGCGATGTTGGTCGCGCCATTGAGAAACCAGATCAGTTCATGAAGGATGGATTTCAGATGCAGCTTTTTGGTGGTCAGCAGCGGAAAGCCGTCCTGCAGCGCAAAGCGCATCTGGTAGCCGAACACCGAGCGCGTGCCGGTGCCGGTGCGGTCGGTTTTTTCGGTGCCATGTTGCTGGACATGGCGCATGAAGTCGAGGTATTGGCGCATCGGGGAAACCTGAAAAAAGGAGTGTCGATTGTAGCGCATCGACGTTGTGCACCCACCTGCCGCCACCGCCTCAGCGGGCGTCTGCGCCCGCCGTGCTGTTGTGCTGCGCTGCTATCCAGCTGTCGAGTTGCTCTGCCGTGTTGGCGGGCAGGTGCAATCCCAGCTTCGAGCGGCGCCACAAGATATCGGCCGCGCAGGTTGCCCATTCGTGTTGCATCAGGTAGATCACTTCGGCGGCATACAGACCGGCGGCGATTTCTTCGCCCAGGTCGGCAATAGCGGTTTTTTTTGCCAGCAGCAAATTGATGCGGGTACCGTAAGCGCGGGCATAACGCGCAACCAGTTTGGCTGGCAGCCACGCATATTTTTTCTGCAAGCCCTGCACGTACTGGTCGAACTCCAGGACCGCACGATTGGCAGGGATCGGGCCGTACAGGTCGCCGCCTGGCAGGCAGGCATTGGCCGTCCAGCTGGGCGTGTTGTTGCCGAGCGCCGGTGCGATCAAGTCCACCGCTTCTTCGGCAAGCTTGCGGAAGGTAGTGATCTTGCCGCCAAAAACCGAGAGCATCGGTGCGCCAACGGTATCGAATTCAAGCCGGTAATCGCGCGTCACTTCGGAGGCTGCTGCTGACGCATCGTCGACCAGCGGACGCACGCCCGAGTAAGACCAGACCACGTCGGCCGGCACAATCGGTACTTTAAAATACCGGCTGGTCAGCTCGCACAGATAGTCGATTTCAGGCTGTTCGATAGCGACGTGATTGGTGTCGCCGTGATACTCGAGGTCGGTGGTGCCGATCAGCGTGAAGTCGTCTTCATACGGGATCGCGAACACGATCCGGCCGTCCGGATGCTGAAAAATGTAGGCATGCGGATGGGTGAACAGGCGCTTGACCACGATGTGGCTACCTTTGATCAGGCGTACGGTTTTGCCCGATGGCTGGTGCGCGGCATCTTTCAGAAAGTGCGCGGCCCAGGGTCCGGCGGCATTGATGATGCCGCGAGCGTGGATGACGACGGTTTCGCCGACCTCATTGCGCAAGGTCACATCCCAGTGCTTGTCGTGACGTACCGCCGAGACGCACGTGGTGTGGGTATGAATCTGCGCGCCACGACTGGCCGCGTCGATCGCATTGAGTACCACCAGCCGCGCATCGTCGACCCACCCATCGGAATACATGAACCCGCGCGTGAAAGTAGATTTGAGTGGCGTGCCGGTCGGGTCGGTGCGCAGGTTCACGCCGGTCGAGCCGGGCAGCATTTCGCGGCGGGCGAGTTTGTCGTACAGGAACAGGCCCATGCGGATCATCCAGGCTGGGCGCTGCCCGCGATCATGCGGCATTACGAAGCGCAGCGGCCACATGATGTGCGGTGCCGAGCGCAACAGTACTTCGCGCTCGATTAGTGCCTTGCGCACCAGATTGAATTCGTACTGTTCGAGGTAGCGCAGACCACCGTGGATCAGCTTGGTCGAGGCCGACGAGGTGTGCGCGGCGAGGTCATCTTTTTCACAGAGCAGCACCGACAGCCCGCGGCCTGCCGCATCACGGGCGATGCCCGCGCCGTTGATGCCACCGCCTACCACCAGCAGATCGACCTCGAATATTGTGTCGACGTTTGATTGATTTTGGACCATCTTGTCTCGCCTCCGTGCGCAAAGTTAGTTATGATTCAGCGAACAAGATACGACAGATACCGAGCAGTAACCAACACTTATTTTGTTTATTTATTTTCGTTTGGATTCGTTTGGTGGCAATTTTAGAATGTGGAGAATTTTGATGACGCTCAATCCTCGTCAACGGCAATTGCTGGAAGTGGTCCGCAAGCGCGGCACGATTTCGGTAGAAGAGCTGGCGCAGCAACTCGACGTAACGCCGCAAACCGTGCGGCGCGATGTCAAACAGATGGAGCTGGCACGCTTGCTGGCGCGTTATCACGGTGGTGTCGGTTTGCCCTCGTCGGTTGAGAACATCGACTACACCCAGCGCCAGATGCTCAACAGCGATGCCAAACAACGCATTGCCGCCGAAGTCGCGGCGCGTGTCCCTGCTGGCAGTTCGTTATTGATCAACATCGGCACGACGACGGAGGCCGTTGCCCGCGCATTGGTCCGTCACAAGGGGTTGCATGTAGTGACCAACAACCTCAATGTCGCCACCATCCTGTCGGACAATCCGGAGTGCGAAGTCATCGTCACCGGCGGGCTGGTACGCGGGCGTGATCGCGGCATCGTCGGCGAGGCGACCATCGATTTCATCCGTCAGTTCAAGGTCGACATCAGCATCATTGGGGTATCGAGCATCGAAGCCGATGGCACGTTGCGTGATTTTGATTCACGCGAAGTCAAGGTGGCACAAGCGATCATCGAGCAGGCGCGCGAAGTCTGGCTGGTGGCCGATAGCGACAAGTTCGGTCGCCAGGCGCTGGTGCGCATGGCGCATCTGTCGCAGATCGACGTGCTGTTCACCGATGCCGCGCCGCCGGCCGAATTGACTGCGGTGCTCAACGCGGCGCAGGTGACGGTGGTGGTGGCGCAGTGATGGTTTCCGATAGAACTGGCGCGGTACGAAATAGCGCTTGATGGTTACTTTAAGCAGCCTTGGCAGATGTGTGAGAGAGTAAGACATCGTTTAGAGCAATCCGAAAAACGGAATCATCTTGATTTTCTACTTCACTTTATCAAAGGAAATACACCATGAAAAAAATTCTTCTCGCCGCCGCTATCGCTACCGCCGCCTTCTCTGCACAAGCCAAAGACATCGTTGATACCGCCGTTGGCGCAGGCAACTTCACCACACTGGTAACGGCCATCAAGGCCGCCGGTCTGGTCGACACGCTCAAGGGCAAAGGCCCGTTCACCGTCTTCGCACCGACCGACGCCGCGTTTGCCAAAGTACCAAAAGCTGACCTCGACGCGCTGCTCAAAGACAAAGCCAAGCTGACCGCCGTACTGACCTACCACGTAGTACCAGGCACCGTGATGGCGAAAGACATCAAGGCCGGTAACGTCAAGACTGTCGAAGGTTCAAACCTGATGCTGGCAACAACTGGTGGCGTCACCGTCAACAAGGCCAAGGTCACCACGGCTGACATCGTTGCCGACAATGGCGTGATCCACGTGATTGATACCGTGCTGATGCCGAAGTAAGAGCACCATGTTGACGGACGGGAGGGCACACCATGATCTGGCGTGAACTCCGGCCCAGCCAATAGCAGGAAACGAAAAAACCCCGTCGTTATCATCGACGGGGTTTTTTTATATCCACGCGTTCGCCGGAAATTGCCGGTCAATTTGTTCTCGGGTCATGTCGCGCAACGACCAAACGAAGCGACGCATTTGCCAGGACTTCATACATGGCATTTTTTACGATGCATCGACATTGGCATGACGGTGAGGCACGCGGTGCAATGCCCTTCGGTTATTGCACCCTACGCAAAAAGACCGCCAATCCGAC
>NZ_JASJWR010000049.1:0-22543 GCF_035019065.1 Actimicrobium sp. CCI2.3
TGGCCAAGAAAGCGGTGAAATATGGACCGTCCAGGTATTTTTGCAGCCGATTCTCCCTAAGTCCGACAGGCTCCTAGTGCAGAGAGATAGACCCCAGGACTGACCATCCCCCTTGCAACGCATTGTCTGCGCGCCAACTGCCATCCACGATTGGCAAATCATTTGCAAAGAGAATGTAGGTATTTCTGGCATCCAGTTTCCAGGGACTCGCCTTCGCGAGATCGGCATCCGTTTGGATCACCCTTACGGCTAGCCGGTAGTTTCCCGGAGTGACGCTGCCGGGAAGTAAATTGGCGGATAACGAGAATGACGTTCCCGGCAGCACGGTCGCTAGCCGGAAGTCGGCTGGCGCTTGCACCACTGGCTCATCCTTGCCATTGAGCAATGCAAATTGAACCTGCCAGGCGTGGTAGGTCGGTGCCACACCAATGTTTGAGGCCATTAACTGTATCGACATGGTGTCAGTGGTGGATACGGTGTCGGCAAAATTGGCCGATGCGATCTGGAAGTTGTAGCCCATCATCTTGTTGAGCCGCATGGAACTTTCGTAGTATGGGTCTCCCATGGGTTCTTTATAGCCACCCGCCATGGTCGAGTAATGTCCTGTGGCGATCATGCTCGGGCCCTTCGGCGTGGTGTGCATGGCGATCATATCTGCGGCCCGCTCTGTGGCGCTGCGCGGTGGCGTTTCGCCACCGATTGGGCCGTTCTTCCACTGACCGCCGTCACGCAAGGCTTTGTCAAATTCATCGCTATGCTCCGTGTTTGGCACGAAAGCATCATTGTGAAAACCGATGCCGCCGGTTGATTTGAGTGGTTCGCGCCAAGGATAACGGCCCTGAAGGTTTGATTTTGGAAAGTATTTCTTGAAGGCGTTGATGATGGCGTTTTGCGTTTCAAGGGCAATGGTATAACCAGTTCCATCAGGATAGTGGAACCAAACGCTATGCCATTCGCCCCAGAAGCCAAGAAATCCGAGTTGAAAGGCATGAACCCGTGGATCACCGTCATATCGACTCCCCAAAGCCTCAATGGCCTTCACTGCCTCCTTAACGAAGATGGGGTCGTTGTAATCAGTGATGGAGGTCTTGTCGGCACCGATGATTTTCTTGACTCCTTCGCTGTAAAGCCAAGTAGGGCCAGCAGGGGTCGGATCATTGGCATCCCAGTCACAGAACACCCGCAACGTAAAATGTTTTCCGCGCGTGCCCTCCTTGTTAAGGACCTCTTCCACTACATTAAAATTGAATTCACCAGCATTTGGCTCGAAGTCTTTCCACTTAAGGTATTGACCTCCAACGGTCGCGTCGTTATCCGCGTAATCATTGCCGGAATTCCAGCCCTTGTGAGGATTTTTGGGCGGGCCGTCGTTCTTGGTATAGGTGTGCGCCACGACGGTTGGTGTTGATCTGGCTACGGGGGGTGGTGTTGGTCCAGGGATGATTGTCAGTGTGAACGTCGCCACGGCACCTGCTTTACCTTTGCTTGAAAATGGCATGGCGTTGATCACATAATCGCCAGCAGTCGGGGTCCACTTGTAATAAACGCCCGCGGTATCGCCCTTGTACGAGTAGGGTGCAAAGTTCTCCGTACGGATATTTCCTGTTGCGTCGGTGAAGATCACTTTCGTGGTGTCCATCGTATTAGCACGCACGTTGATATTCGGGTTGCCGAGAAGAGAGACTGTGCCAGCAGAGGTGAAGGTGCCAATGTCGGCCCCCGTGTCAGCATTGACGACGGTGAAGCTGGTCACTGTTGCTGCTGGTGTTGGTGTCGGTGTTGCTCCGTTAGTGATTGTCAGCGTGATCGTTGCCGCAGCACCTGCATTGCCGTTTCCTGAAAACGGCAAGGCGGTGATGACATAGTTGCCTGCAGTCGGCGTCCACTTGTAATAAACGCCCGAGGTATCCCCCTTGTACGAGTAGGGTGCGAAGTTCTCTGTGCGGGTACTTCCTGTTGCATCGGTGAAGACCACTTTCGTGGTGTCCTTCGTATTAGCACGTACGTTGATATTCGGGTTGCCAAGTACGGAGACCGTGCCAGCAGAGGTGAACGTGCCAATGTCGGCCCCCGTGTCGGCATTGACGACCGTAAAACTGGTCACCGTTTGTGCCTCGACGCATAGGGGCGCGCACAGCAAGGCACCCAATAAAACCGTTCTGTAAGCGGTTGAGATGTTCATGTCTATCCTTCAGAAGTGAAGCGCGAGAAATTGCTGAGTAACTGCACGCGATGGCGACCGCATACCAAAAATTGTTGGTTATGCTGGTTGTCGAGGCGAAGGTTGGGCGAGGTGGGTGGGAGGATGAAACGAAGGCTGCTGATTGTCGAATTCCAAATGTTCGAGTGCCCATCTGCAGTCGGGGCTATTCTCGGACAGCAAAAAGGTTTAAGTATTGAGAATTATCAATGAATGAATTCGCAAGCAGTATTAATTATGCGAAATGAGTAATGCCAAACGCTTTTTTTGTGCTAGGGAAATTAATCCGTAACCAGATTTTTAGGTTTTTCCGAAGGCAACGGTTGAATAAATTCAGTCGCCTCTGCAGATTTTCAATACGCTGTCCCGCGTGACGCAAGACGGCGGCAGATGTCCCGGATCATGAACACCATTGCTCAACTCACGGTGGAATTCAGGCGCGGAATCGTCGTGCGATGACCGCTGCCTGAGGACTGCGTCTCGTGCGTGGCCCGCGAACATGATGTCAACGTCAACCAGATTTTCACCTCGCGCAAACTGTTCAGAAAAGGTCAACTTCGTAAGGTCGACAGCGACAGCGTCAAACTTTTGCCGATGGTATTTGCCGGAGGCGCTTGTGCAGGATCGCTTGCTGCTGGCACCACCCCGGCGACGGTACGGCCGAACAGCTTGCAGGCGTGCCGGCCAGCTTCCGTGTGATCGGCCACGTCCGCCCGAAGATGGCATGCATCTGCTGCTACTGCATCGTGCAGGCATCGGCACCGAGTTGTCCGATTGCACGGCATCACGCCTGAGAGACCGAACACGGCAGACCCTTGATTGCTCAGCCTGTTCGTGCCAGCGGATTGGGAGCCAAGACAATGATGTCGCTACCGAGCGTGGCGACAACGCCAACTTGGCTACCTGAGGAATGGTGTGTGAAGTGATTTCCCCCCACGAACGGTATTCCTGGGGGGCTTATTGACAACTATTTGATAGTGATGTTCTTCACAGTCGAAGTGTCAACGGCTTTGTTGCCTTCGGTGGTAATGTTTTTCGAAGCATAATCTTTATTCGAGAAGTCACTTAAGCTGGTTATTTTTTTCCCTGCGATAACGACGTTATCGAACGTAACGTTGTTAATGGGCTGTGTCGAATACCCTTGAAGGATTTCCGGGTAGCCGAAAGCGCTCTTGGCGGCTACCGTGATATTCCGAAAAGTTACCCCGGTCAACCCACAAGGACCCGGCGACGTACTGGTCATGTCACACAAACCGTCCCCTGTTTCGAGAAGGAATGTCTGGTAAGTTGGAAATTGATCCTCAATTCTGATGTCTTTAAAAGTAACGTTACCGCCAATTCTCACACTGCTCCCTGGTCGCACAGAGAAGACTCGTCCACCATCCCAATGATGCCAAACGGCACGTTCATAGACCACATCGGAATCCTCAATGACGTACTCCGGCTTGTCAAATTGCTGTAGAGCGTTCATCACAAACGCCGTGCCATTGGCATCGTTCCACAAGACCAGTCTTGCCATTCCTAAACCATATGTATAAAGCGCATCGTCCTGGGTTCTCAAAAAGGTATCTTCGACTCTCATATTGCAACAAGGATTGATGCCATCGCCATTTCCTCGCCACGTAAAAATCTTTACCCATTTGGTGAGTGTCGGCTTGGTTGTATCAAAGCCCCACATTTGGACGGAATGATGCGCAGAATCTGCGATGGTGATCCCTTCTAGCGAGGTGTTGATTGCGCCCCCAAAATAGACGGGGTTGCTGGGAGCACCAACACCTGCGGGAGCCGCGCTCTTGTCGAAACTTGGGTGGGGCAGCCGGGCACCTGACAGCGTCCCATAACCAAATACTCTAACGTTCTCGGTAGGCCAGCCGTTTACTTCGCTGTTTAACGTGCCATAGACAATGGCATCGCCCGGAATATAATATTTTTTGTTAGACCAGACGGGAAAGGCTCTGCCAATATCGTGAACGCCCGGCTTAAAATAAAGCGTGGTGTAACTGTTCCTGTCGGTAGGCGGCTTCGTTCCGGGCTCGACGGCATAGACACCCGCATCGCCCAACTTGGGAAGGTTGGTGATCGGGGGATTTGCAAAGACCGTCACCGTGTGGATTGGAGGACCTTTATATCCAAATCCTGTGTTTTGCGTGTCCATCTTGCCATCAATATCAACAGTGATTTGGGCAGGTTTATTCATTACTACGTAAGCCTTGCCATTCCTGACAGTAGCGGCCTGCGCTCTCACCGTGGGATGGACCACAGCGCTGGTAATTGCACTGCCGTCCGTTCGGCTGATTTCAACTTCCACAGGGTCGGTCATCACAAAGTTTGTGTAGGTATTACTCCACCCTGCCAATGCCCCGAAATACGTGGTGTCGTTGAGATCGTTATTTGCAGGGTCTTTTACCTTCGTGATGAAAGCAAAACTCTTGACAAAGGAAGTTCCTGGCACGTTTGCTCGTACTTGAAATCGATACTGTTCGGACTCCGCAAGACCGGGAACATCGGCGTACGTACCGGGGGCAACAATGACCTTTTCGTCGGCAGAGGCAACATTTCCCCGATTATCCGTCGCCGTAAGACGAAACACGTAGTCGCCTCCGTGCAAGTCGCTGACAGTAAGTATGTTGCCACTGGACGCGCTTTGGGACGCGGTGGTCGGCCCGGAGACCTGAGTCCAGGCGGTGCTGACTACGACGCCGTTGAATGCGCTGACACTTCCCTTCAGGGTTGCCGTGTTGTCAGGTTCGCTTACGGTCATGCTTTTGTCTAAGCTTATGGTAAGTGCCGGTGTTATTGTCAGCGTTGGTGCTGGTGCTGGTGTTGGTGCTGGTGCTGGTGTTGGTGCTGGTGCTGGTGTTGGTGTTGGTGCTGGTGTTGGTCCGTTGATGAGTTTTAGTGTGATGGTCGCAGCGGTACCTGCCTTGCCGTTGCCTGAAAACGGCAAGGCGGTGATGACATAGTTGCCTGCAGACGGGGTCCACTTGTAATACACCCCCGAGGTATCTCCCTTGTACGAGTAGGGTGCGAAGTTCTCGGTTCGGGTACTTCCTGTTGCATCGGTGAAGATCACTTTTTTTGTGCCCGTCGTGTTAGCACGTACGTTGATATTCGGGTTGCCGAGAAGCGAGACTGTGCCAGCAGAGGTGAACGTGCCAATGTCGGCCCCTGTGTCAGCATTGACGACCGTGAAACTGGTCACTGTCTGTGCCTTAACCCATAAGGGCACGCACAGCAAGGCACCGAATAAAACCGTTCTGTAAGCGGTTGAGATTTTCATGTCTATCCTTCAGAGGTGAAGCGCAAGAAATTGCTGAGTAACTGCAAGCGATGGCGACCGCACACCAAAAAATTTTGGTGATATTGGTTGTCGAGGCGAAGGTTGGGCGAGGTGGGTGGGAGGGTGAAACGAAGGCTGCTGATTGTCGAATTCCGAATGTTCGAGTGCCCATCTGCAGTCGGGGCTATTCTCGGACAGCAAAAAGCTTTATGTATTGAGAATTGTCAATGATTGGCCTTGCAAACTGTATGAATTATGCGAAATTCATAATGCAAAATACGGTTTTCTGTGTTAAGTGAGATCAATACGGGGGTTGGTTTTTTAGGTTTCTCCGCGGGGCGCTGTCGGATAAATTCAGCCGCCGCAGCCACTTTCCATGCGCTATCCGGCGTGACGACCCACTAGAGCAGGTGTGCCACCAGGTCATGGAATCTTGTTTTTGCACAGGGCGGCATCGTCGTTCTCAATGCCAGTGTGATGTCTTGACAGCGAGCCACCCGGCCGAGCGGAATGCCGTTTCTGTCGAACGCAAACCATCCCCTTGCCAGGCTGCAACCAGGACAATTTGCTAGCAGTGATACTGTGCGTCGTCGACATTCACTTTGAGGAACGCCTGCCATGCCCATCCATTCCACCCGCATGCCAGCACTATTTATTCCGCATGGTGCCGGCCCGTGCTTTTTCATGGAGTGGAATCCCGCAGAGGCATGGACTCGTATGGCCGATTTTCTGAAGGGATTATCGGCTACGTTGCCGCAGCGTCCGAGCGCCATCGTGCTGATATCAGCCCATTGGCAGGCACCGGCCTTCAGTGTCACCGGCGTGACCGAGCCGACGCTGATTTACGATTACTCCGGTTTTCCGCCGCATACCTACACGCTGGACTATCCGGCACCTGGCCAGCCAGCACTGGCGCAACGCATTACTGATTTGCTGACGCAGGCGCAGTTGCTGGCACAGGTCGATCCGGAGCGAGGATTCGACCACGGTGTCTTCGTGCCGCTCAAGCTGGTATTTCCTGATGCCGACATTCCGGTCGTGCAATTGTCGCTGCGCAGTGACCTGTCTGCGCCAGCCCACCTGCAAGCCGGGCTGGCACTGGCCACCTTGCGCGATGAAGGCGTGCTCGTCGTCGGCAGCGGCATGAGTTTTCATAACATGCGCGGATATGGTGATCCCCGTTTCGGACCAATTTCGGACGAATTCGATCGCTGGCTGACCAGCGCCGTCGAAGCCGCCCCCGAGGCCCGCTGGCAAGCGCTGAGTAACTGGGCACAAGCGCCATCGGCGCGCCTGTCGCATCCGCCGGGTGCGGAAGAACACCTGCTGCCATTGATGGTCGTAGCCGGTGCTGCGCACGATGATGCCGGCCAGCGGATATTTTCGGATCGCGTGCTGGAGACGACGCTGTCGGCGTTCCGGTTTGGTTGAGGTGGGGCGTTGCGTCTGTGTCGGTGCAATGCCCTTCGGTTATTGCACCCTACGGTTGCTGGGGCATTTTTTAAAGCCAGTTTCATTTTGAAGTGAACTTAGCTTCGCATTGTCTATACTGGGACGAACTAGTTGACGGAGTTGCGCATGATAGACCTGCCCTGTAAGTTGCATGAGACCCCTTTGATGCAGGATGTACTGACCGCAGCATGGCGACCTCACCGATGCTGCTGGTGCGGCCAAAGCCCGGCGCAGCTTGCAGGTTGCGCCCGGTGACACGGTCCATGGCGTGAAATTATGACGACCAACTCCCCCAATGAAAGCTACTGCGTGGTGCGCGCCGTCCGCGCGCAAGACCTCGATGGCTTGATGACGATGGCCGGTCAGGTCGGCGGCGGTATGACGACGTTCAAGCCGGACCTGGCGATGATGAGCAGGCGCGTCGAGATTGCCTGCGCCTCGTTTGCCGAAACTATCGCGCCCGAACAGCGCGATTACCTCTTTGTGATGGAAGACATCCGCGACCATCGGCTGGTTGGTGTCTGTGCGATCAAGGGCGCGGTCGGACTCGACGAACCGTTCTACAACTACCGCATCGGCACGCTGGTGCATTCCAGTGTCGAGCTCAATATTTTTTCGCGGATGGACACGCTGTATCTGTCCAACGACCTCACCGGCAGCGCCGAACTGTGCTCGCTGTTCCTGCATCCGGACTACCGCAGCGGCAGCAATGGCAAGCTGCTGTCGAAGAGTCGCTTCCTGTTCATCGCCCAGTTTCCGCAGTTGTTTCCGGCACGGCTGATTGCCGAACTGCGTGGCTTCCAGCGTGCCGATGGCACCTCGCCGTTCTGGGATCATCTCGGCCAGCATTTTTTCAAGATGGACTTCGACCGTGCCGACGACCTCAGCAGCCTCGGCAAAAAATCCTTCATCGCCGAACTGATGCCGCGTCATCCGCTGTATGTCGCCTATCTGCCGAAGGTGGCGCAGGATGTCATCGGCATGGTGCATGTCGACACCGCACCGGCGCGCCGCTTGCTGGAACAGGAAGGTCTGCATTACGAAGGCTATGTCGACATCTTCGATGCCGGTCCGGTGCTGCAGGCGCGCATCAGCGAATTGCGCGCGATCCGTGAAAGCACGCTGGCCATCGTCGATGCCACCGAACCGTCCGCGACCGACCATGCCATCCTCGTTGCCAACACGACGATGCAGGATTTCCGCGTCATCGCCGCGCACGCGCTGAACCAGCAGGAACACATCGCGCTGTCGGCGCTGGACCGTCAGTTACTGGCATGCGAACCGGGCGATCCGGTGCGCACGATGTCCCTCAATTCGAGCAGAAAGTAACCATGCACAGTCACTACATCAATGGCGAATGGATCAGCGGCAGCGGTGCCGAACTGGTCGTTATCAATCCCGCCAGCGGCGCGGCGGTCTGGCAAGGTACGCACGCCGGTGTCAATGAAGTCGAGCGCGCCTGTCATGCCGCCCGCGCCGCGTTTGCCAGCTGGTCAATGACGCCGCTGGCCCAGCGCAGTGCGATTGCCTTGCGCTTTCGCGACCTGTTGCGCGAGCACGCCGAAGCGCTCGCGCAGACCATCGCGCAGGAAGTCGGCAAACCACTGTGGGAAGCCCGCACCGAAGTCGCCTCGATGGCCGCCAAGGTCGATATTTCGCTGCAGTCGCATGCGGCCCGCACCGGCGAAGCGACCGCCACGGTAGCCGACGGCATCGCTGTCTTGCGGCACCGCCCGCATGGTGTGTTCGGCGTCTTCGGACCGTACAATTTCCCCGGTCACTTACCCAACGGGCACATTGTTCCGGCCCTGATTGCCGGCAATACGCTGGTCTTCAAGCCGAGCGAATATGCACCGCAAACTGCACTCATGACAACGCGCCTGTGGGCCAAAGCCGGCTTGCCGCCCGGTGTACTGAACCTGCTCAATGGCGCACGCGACACCGGTGCTGCGCTGGCGCAGGACCCGACGCTCGATGGCATTCTGTTCACTGGCAGCTACGCAACCGGCGTGCAGTTGCACCGCCAGTTCGCCGGTCAGCCGGGCAAAATGCTGGCGCTCGAAATGGGTGGCAACAACGCGCTGGTCGTATGGGATGTCGCTGATCTCGATGCGGCGGTCCATCATGCGATTTTTTCGGCCTTCGTCAGCGCTGGTCAGCGCTGTACCTGTGCGCGCCGGTTGATCGTCGAGCAGGGCGCACGCGGTGATGCGTTCATCGCCCGATTGGTCGAGGTCGCCGCCGCGATCCGGGTCGGCGCACCCGATGCCGACCCGGCCCCATTCATGGGGCCGGTCGTGTCGGCAGCGATTGCAACACGACTGCTGGCAGCGCAGGCCGAACTGGTCGGACTGGGCGGCAAGACCTTGCTGGCCATGCGCCAGCTGGTGCCCGATACCGGTCTGCTGTCGGCCGGGATCGTCGACATGACGGGGGTCGATGGCGTGCCCGATGACGAGTATTTCGGACCGCTGCTGCAAGTGCTGCGGGTGGCCGATTTCGAGGCCGCGATCGTCGCCTCGAACGCCACCGGCTTTGGCCTCGCCGCCGGGTTGCTGTCGGATGATCCGGTCTTGTGGGCACGCTTTCTCGAGACCGCCCGCGCCGGTATCGTCAACTGGAACCGGCCCACCACCGGCGCGGCCAGCAGTGCGCCGTTCGGTGGCATCGGCAAGTCCGGCAACCACCGCGCCAGTGCGTATTACGCCGCCGATTACTGTGCTTATCCGGTCGCCTCGATCGAGAGCGCGGGTCTGGCGATGCCGGCGAAATTGTCGCCCGGCCTGATTTTTTAAAGGATGACCATGCTGCCTGCGCGCGAGTTCAACTTCGATGGCCTGGTCGGGCCATCGCACAATTATGCTGGCCTGTCATTCGGCAATGTCGCCTCGTTCAACAACGTCAAGAGCGTCTCGAATCCGAAGCAGGCGGCATTGCAGGGACTGGCCAAGATGCGGGCACTGGCCGCACGCGGTTTTGCGCAAGCGGTACTGCCGCCGCATGGACGACCGAACTTCGCGCTGTTGCGCCGCATCGGTTTTGGCGGCAGCGATGCCGACGTCATTGCCGCCGCCTTCCGTGATGCGCCAGCCATTCTCGCGTCGGCCTATTCGGCTGCGCCGATGTGGAGCGCCAATGCCGCCACCGTCAGTCCGTCGGCCGATAGTGCCGATGGCCATGTCCATTTCACGGTGGCCAATCTCAACAGCAAGTTGCATCGGTCCTATGAACAGGAACAGACAGCGCGCACGTTGCGCGCGATCTTTGCTGATCCGGGCTATTTCACGGTCCACGATGCGTTGCCGGCGACGCCTGCGTTTGGCGATGAAGGTGCGGCCAACCACACGCGGCTGGCCTCGGAACATGGCGCACCCGGGGTCGAAATGTTTGTCTATGGACGTGTTGAATTTCAGCCTGATGCACCGGCACCAAAACGCTTCCCGGCCCGTCAGACGCTGGAAGCCAGCCAGGCCGTGGCACGCTTGCACGGTCTGTCGCCGCAACGCACCGTGTTCATCGCGCAGGACCCGGCCGTGGTTGACCTGGGCGTCTTTCACAATGACGTGATCGCGGTTGGCAATGGCAATGTGCTGCTCTATCACGCCCAGGCGTTTTTTGACGAACCGGCCACGCTGGCCGCCTTGCAGTTTGCGATGGGTAGCATCGGTCAGCCGTTTATGCCGATCCGCGTTGCGCGCACCGAGGTCGCCATCGACGATGCCATCAGCAGTTACTTGTTCAATAGCCAGTTGTTGACGCGCCCGGATGGCCGGATGGCGCTGGTGGTGCCGCTGGAATGTCGCGACAACGTGGCCGTGGCGCGCTACCTCGATGGTCTTGTGAAGAGCGGCGGACCGATTGCCGAACTGCTCAGCTTTGACCTGCACCAGAGCATGCGCAATGGCGGCGGTCCGGCCTGCCTGCGTTTGCGGGTAGCGCTGACTGCGGCCGAAGCCGGGGCGATGCATCAGGGTGTCATCATGACCGAGGCGCTGTATGCGCAACTGGTAGTCTGGGTCGAGCGGCATTATCGTGATGCACTGGCTCCGGCCGACCTGGCCGATCCGCAACTGGCGCTCGAAGTCAACAGCGCGCTGGAGGCGCTGGCAAAAATTCTTCACCTGCCTGGCCTGTATGCGTTCTGAAACAGGGATAATGCCGGACCCGATTCGGTATCACCCCTCGGACTCATCCCTGACGCTAGCCTCATCACAGGCACCACAGCAACAAGCCATCACCCCAATGGAGAACCTCGTCCCATGAAACGTTTCCTGTTTGCTTTTTCCGTCCTTACCGGCCTGCTGCTCGGCGCTGCCGTGCAAGCCCGCAGCCTTGATGAAATCAAGGCCTCTGGCACGATCATCGTCGCCACTGAAGGCGCGTATCCGCCGTTTAATTTTTTTCAAGGATCGAAGCTGACCGGCTTTGAAGTCGAACTGGCTGAAGCGATGGTCAAGAAAATGGGCCTGAAGATCGAATGGAAAGCCCTCGCCTTTGATGCGCTGCTGGCCGGTTTGCGGCAAGATCGCTGGGACATGGTCATGGCTTCGTTTGGCGTCACCGACGCGCGCTCGAAAGCAGTCATGTTCACTAATCCGTATTACTGCAGCGGTGGCCTGATCGTTTCCAAAGACGCCACCATCAAGGATGCTGCCTCGCTGGTCGGCAAAACGGTGGCGGTACAGACCGGTTCGACCTACATGGAAAACGTCAGGAAACTGGTGGGCGTCAAGGAGGTCAAGAACTTCCCGCAAGATACCGATGCCCGCTCGGCACTGGTCGCCGGACGCGTCGATGCCTGGGTCAGTGACCGCTTCGTCGTCAAGACCGCCACCGAAACCAATCCGGGTCTGGGTCTGAAAGTCGGTGATTATCTGTTTGTCGAACGGATCGCCGCCGCCATCAAGAAGGGCAATGCGCCCCTTGCCGCCGCCGTCGACAAGGCACTCGCCGAAGTGCTGGCGGATGGCACCTACAAGGCCATCTCCGAGAAGTTCATTAAAGAAGACATCCGCTGCAAGTCATAACGCTAGTCCGGCTGGCTCCTCGCATGACCCAGCCCCTCCCTGGAGAACACCTTGAAAGCAGCATTTACCCTTCTGCCGCGAGGCTGGTCACGCCAGCGTCGCAGCGCAGTCACGATAGTCCTGGCGATTACCGCCTTGCTGCTCTTTCTCTGGCTGATGGCCATTCCGATGGCCTGGCTGCCGGAACCGATCGGTCCGGCGGCGCAGCAATTTGCCGAAGGCGCACGCATCACCGTGGCGCTGACGCTGGTGGCCGGCGTGATCGGCATCGTACTCGGCATGCTGGCCGCGCTTGGCAGGCTGTCGTCGTTTGGTCCGCTGCGCTGGCTGGCCGGGTTTTACATCTGGGCCATTCGCGGCACGCCATTGCTGGTGCAAGTGCTGTTCGTGTTTCTGGCACTGCCGGCGCTGGTGCCGGGCCTGCAACTGTCGGATTTTTATTCGGCTGTCGTGGCGCTGGCTTTCAATGCCGGGGCCTACAATGCCGAGGCGATACGCTCCGGTATTCTGGCTGTCCACAAGGGGCAGGCCGAAGCGGCGCGCTCGCTCGGGCTGAGTCCGTTCCAGACGTTTCGCGACGTGGTTTTTCCGCAGAGCATGCGTATCGCGTTGCCGCCGCTGGTCAATAACTTCGTTTCGCTGCTCAAGGATTCCAGTCTGGCTTACGTGATCGGCGTGGTCGAGCTGTCGAACATCGGCAACCGCATCCAGTCGGTGACGTTCCAGCCGATTCCGGTGTTCGTCACGGTAGCCGCGATCTATTTGATCCTGACCAGCGTGATGACGCAGATTTCCGGTGCGATCGAGCGCCAGCTGGATGTGGAGCGTCACGGATGAGCGCCACCAAAACTCCGCTGATCCGCACCGTCAATGTCAACAAGCACTTCGGTCAGTTCCATGTGATCCGCGACGTCTCGGCGGATTTTTTTCAGGGTGAAGTGACGGTCATCATCGGTGCTTCCGGCTCCGGCAAGTCGACCTTTCTGCGCATGTTGAACCGGCTCGAAACGCATGACAGCGGCACCATCGTCATCGACGGCATCGAACTCAATGACAACCTCAAGAACATCGATGCGGTACGGCGCGAAGTCGGCATGGTGTTTCAGAGCTTCAATTTGTTTCCGCACCTGAGCGTGCTCGACAACGTCACGCTGGCACCGCGCCGGCTGCGCAACATGACGCGCGCGCAAGCCAATGTGGTTGCCCTTGAATTATTGGGCAAGGTCGGGCTGGCAGATCATGCGCACAAGTACCCGCACCAGCTGTCGGGCGGGCAGCAGCAGCGCGTGGCGATTGCCCGCTCGCTGGCGATGCAGCCCAAGGTCATGCTGTTCGATGAACCGACCAGCGCGCTTGACCCAGAAATGATCAAGGAAGTCCTCGACGTAATGAAAGACCTGGCGCGTTCGGGCATGACAATGATTGTCGTCACGCACGAAATGGGTTTCGCCCGCGAAGTAGCGGACCGCGTGATCTTTTTTGAAAAAGGCGAAATCCTGCATGAAGCGCCGCCGGAAGAATTTTTCGGTGACAGCGGCAACGACCGCATTCGCGCCTTTCTTGGCAAGATCGGCGACGCCTGAGTCACGGTGGCCAGTTATTTTTTGGACCGTGACTCGCTGTTGTAAGCGTGGGAGCCGGCAAACAAGCTACGGCGAACGCGGTATATTCAAAACAAGAAACGGGACCGGAGGCCCTAGACTCGAGGTCAATGCGTCAACCGCTTTGTCCGTTTCGGCCCGTATTCGCCAATGTCTGCTCCACAAGTCACGATTGAGGAATCCATGAACGCTTCGTCACACGATCTACGCACACAAACTTTGCAACTGGTTCTGGCCCACGCTGGTGAGGCGCAGGCCAACCCGGTGGCCCGACTCATTGAAGTCTGGCTCGACTCGCTGCATGAAGAAGACCTGGCCGGTCTGACCCCGCAGAGCCTGGCATCGGCGCTGTGGGAAGCATTTTCCGGTACCGCACAATGCAACGCCGGTGCCAGCCAGATTATCGCTGCCGATTACGCCGAAGAACACGGCGGCACGGCCACCGCACTGCTGATCCTCAATCCCGACATGCCTTATCTGGTCGATTCGATCGTGATGGCCTTGCGCAAGCAGGGCGTGCGTTCGCGCGCCGTACTCAATTCGGTGCTGTCGGTGCAGCGCGACGAACACGGTTGCATCACCGGATCGCAATCGGCGCGCACCGGGGCAGATCCGTTCGAGTCCTACGTGCTGTGCCTGTTGTCGGATGCGCTCGACAGCACCTCGCTGGCCGCACTGAGCGCGCGCATCAGCATGGTGACCCGCGATGCCGCCAGCGTGCAGCGTGATGCTGCGATGATGGAAACCCGCATGACGGGTGTGGCGGCACTCGCTGCTGCCAACGGTACTGACGAGGGCCGTGAGGTTGCCGCCTTCATCGAATGGGCCCGCGATGGCGGTTACGAAACTTTCGGCTATGCGTATTACCGTGCGCTGCCGGGCGAACACGAACTGGTGCGCGACCTCAACAGTCGCAGCGGTGTGCTGCGCGATCCGGCCCATCCGGTCTATGACACCTGCCTGGCCGGAATTCCCGGCGAGTTCGATTTGCTGGCCAGGCGCAACGACACGCTGTCCATCGTCAAGGCCGATGTCCAGTCGACATTGCACCGTGACTTGCACCTCGACTTCATCGGGGTGCGCGACATCGACACCACTGGCCACCTGCAAGGCGAGCATTGCTTCATCGGCTTGTTCACCCGCGCTGCGGCGGCCACTGCGCTGGGTCGCTTGCCGTTTGCGCGCGGTCGCATCAAGCAGGTGCTGACGCTGGCCGGGGTCCGGCAAAATGGTTTTCGTGCCGAGAAGTTTCTTGAAATTCTGGAGTCGCTGCCGCGTACCGAGGCGATGGAAGCCGATCCGGACTGGCTGGCGCGGCTGTGCAGCAACGTCGTGTCGCTCTACAAGCAACCGCGCACGCGCGCCTTTGCCCGCCGCGATGTCTACGACCGGCACCTCAACGTCATCCTGTACCTGCCGAGCGAGCGCTTCAGCGCTGCGCTGGTCCGGACCATCACGCAAGAACTCAAGGAACGCTCGGGCGCGACCGATGTCCGCGCCGAAACCCAGGTCAGCGACGGCCCGCTGGCACGCATCTACCTGATCGCTACTGGCGCACGCCGCTTCGATGATCTCGATGCAGCGATCTGTCTGCCGCTGGTCTCTGCCGTCGACGGCTGGCATACGACGTTCGATACGCTGGTCGACAGCACCGTCGATGCGCAAGTGCGTAACTACCTGCACAAACTGCGCGCAGCGCTGTCGGTCAACTATGTGGCGGCGACTTCGCCGCAAGTGGCTTACCGCGACATCCTCAATTTGCAGCGGGCCGCGCACGCCGCACCGGTGACGGTGCGCATTGATGGCGACAGTGCGGACGGCAACCGGGTCAGCATCCGGCTGTTTTCGATGAACAGCGTGCCGTCCCTGTCGATGATTTTGCCGGCGTTGCACAATGCCGGCGTCGAGATCGAACGCGAGCAAACCTACAAGGTCTCGGTGACGGACGATGCCGATTATTTCATCACCAGCCTGAGCGTCGATCCGGCCAGCGCGGCCAAGTTGAGCCAGACCCGCGTGGCCGGGGCGGCGCAGGAACTGTTTGAAGCCCTGTTCAATGATCAGGCCGAAGACGGCCGCATGAATGGCCTGGCCATCGAAGCCGGTTTGCGCCTGCGCGAAGTGCAGGTCATCCGCGCCTATGCGAGTTACTGGCGCCAGGCCGGTTGCCGCTTCAGCTTGCGCTACATCGCCGATTGCCTGCGCAAGCAGCCCGGTCATGTGCGCACCCTGGTCGAAAGTTTCCAGCAACGTTTTGATCCGGCGGCCAGCGATCTGCAGCGTGCTGCGGGCACCGCTGCCCTGTCGGCGCTGCGTGCCAATCTGCTCGACGTCAATCACGCCGATACCGAAGACATCCTGCGCAGCGTGGCCGACCTGATGCTGGGCACCTTGCGGACTTCGTATTTCCAGAGCGGTCAGCGTGGCGACACGCTGCTGTTGAAGTTCGATGCCAGCGCGCTGGCCTTGCTGCCCGAGCCGCGTCCGTACCGCGAAATTTTTGTGTTCGCCCGGCGCTTCGAGGGGGTCCACTTGCGCGGTGGTCCGGTGGCGCGCGGCGGCTTGCGCTGGTCCGACCGGATGGAGGATTACCGCACCGAAGTGATGGGTCTGGTCAAGGCCCAGATGGTCAAGAATGCGGTCATCGTGCCGGCAGGAGCCAAGGGCGGTTTCGTCTGCAAGATGATGCCCAAGGAGGCGGCACGCGAGACCATCGCCGCCGAAGGCGAAGCCGTCTATCGCTTGTTCATCGCCGGTCTGCTCGACCTGACGGACAACCGCAAGCAGGGCACCATCGTGCCGCCGGCTGACACGGTCTGCTACGACAGCGCCGATCCGTATCTGGTGGTGGCCGCCGACAAGGGCACCGCGACTTTTTCCGATATCGCCAACGGGATTGCGGTGCAACGCGGCTTCTGGCTCGGCGATGCGTTCGCGTCGGGCGGCTCGAACGGCTATGACCACAAGAAACTCGGCATCACTGCCAAGGGTGCGTGGGAAGCCGTCAAGCGTCACTTCTACGAAATGGCGCACGACATCAACACCACGCCGATCACGATGGTCGGTGTCGGCGACATGTCGGGCGACGTGTTCGGCAACGGCGTGCTGCTGTCGCGCCAGCTCAAGCTGGTAGCTGCCTTTGATCATCGCCACATTTTCATCGACCCGACCCCGGACGTGACGACCTCGTTTGCCGAACGCCAGCGACTGTTCGCGCTGCCGCGCTCGTCATGGGATGACTACGACAAATCCCTGATTTCGCAAGGCGGCGGCGTGTGGCCGCGCAGTGCGCGCAGCATCGCGCTGTCGCCCGAAGCACGCACCGCGCTCGGCATCGACGCAACCAGCCTGGCACCGGAATCCTTGCTGCACCAGATCCTGCTGGCACCGGTCGACCTGTTCTACAACGGCGGCATCGGCACCTACATCAAGGCCTCGACCGAGACCCACGAGCAAGTCAAGGACCGCGCCAACGACGCCATCCGGGTCGACGGCAAGGCGCTGCGCTGCAAGGTCGTGGCCGAAGGCGGCAACCTCGGTGCGACGCAAGCCGGTCGCATCGAATTTGCGATGGCCGGTGGCGCGATCTTCACCGATGCGATCGACAATTCGGCCGGTGTCGATTGCTCCGACCATGAAGTCAACGTCAAGATCTGGCTCGATACCGAAGTCAATGCCGGCACGCTCGACGCCACCCGACGCAACACGATGCTTACCGAAATCACCGACGACATCGAACGGCTGGTCTTGCGCGACAACACATTGCAAACCCATTTGCTCACGCGTGAAACCCAGGCCCAGCAAGACCGCACCGTGCAGGATGCCTACGCCGCGCTGATCACCGAACTCGATGCCGATGGCGTGCTGTCGCGCGAACTGGAACAGTTACCGAGCGTCGCAGAACTGGCACGCCGGCAGGCACTCGGTCAAGGCCTGAGCGCACCGGAACTGGCGGTGGTGATTGCCAACGTCAAGAATCATTTCAAGGCACTGCTGGCAAAATCGCCGCTGATCGAGGAAAGCTGGGCACGCACGGTACTGACACCGTACTTTCCGCCAGCACTGGTGGCCAGCCGCGATCCGCTCGCCCATCCGCTGGCCAATGCGATCCTGGCCACGGTGCTGGCGAACGAAGTGGTCAATCGGTGCGGGCCGTTGCAGGTCGGCATACTGGCACGCCAGTTCCGCGTCAGCAGTACCGAAGTGGTATGCGCCTGGGCGCGCGCCTGGTCCGCACTGAATCTGGCACCGCTGTTCGCGACCCTCGACACGCATGCGCTGACGGTGCCGGTCGCCGTCTCGAAAGACATTGATCGGCGTACCCGCGTGTTGCAGCAGGCAGTCATGGCCGGTGTGCTATCGGTGCCGGCGCAGCAGCGTCGCGCGGCGGGCAGCATGGATGAACTGACCCGCCTCTTTGCCGACGCTGCGGCGCTACGCACGCTGGTCGGCGAGGCCGATCTGGCACTGGCTGAGGAGGCCGATGGCTTGCCAGCCGACTTCGTGGCAGCAGTGCGCAGCCTCGATGCCATCGCCGGCATGGCCGACTTCCTGTTTGCGGCGTTGTCGGTGCCTCGTCCGGCGGACATGAGCCTGCCGGTCTTTTTGCAGGCCGGCATGCTGTTGCGCCGCCAGTCCGGCATCGACTTGCTCGAGCACGCCCTCACGCAGCCATCGGCCAATCCGGCCCAGGATGGTTTGCGCAGCCATGCGCTACAGGCCTTGCGGCGCGCCCAGCAACGCCTGCTCACGCATGTGTTGCCGCGACTGGCGGCGGATCCGGCGGGCGTGATTGCGGCTGCCATTGCGGCGCTGAACCTGACGCTGGCGCCTGCCGAAGCCGGTCTCGAGTCTGCCGTACTGCAAGCCTGGTCGCTGGCCGATGCGGTTGGCGATACCGTTGTCGTCGCGCAGGGCGCATGACGCTGTTACCCGCGGTTGCAGCGCTGGCCGCAGCCGATTTCAGAGGCATCGTGCCGCACTTTGTCGCCGCCGGTTTTACCGTCAGCGAACCGGCTGCCGGTGTCGTGCAGATCGTTGGCGATGCGTCCCGTGCCAGCGTGCTGTTGTCGGTTGGCGTGCATGGCGACGAAACCGCACCGATCGAATTGCTCGCGCAGTTGCTCGAGGTGCTGGCCCGGCAACCGCACCAGCTGGCGGTCAACCTGATGATCGTGGTCGGCAATATTGCCGCGATCCGGCAGGCGCAACGCTTCATCGACGTCGACCTGAATCGCCTGTTCTGTCGCGAGCGCGGGTTGCTGTCGGCGACGGCCGAAGCCGCACGTGCTGACGAGCTGATGCTGGCCAGCCGCGCCTTTTTTACACGGGCTGCCGGACCACGCCTGCACCTCGATCTGCACACGGCCATCCGGGGCTCGCTCTATCCGACTTTTGCAATGATCCCGCACGGTATCGCAGCGACCGACCGGCAGGCGCTGATCGCCTTGCTGGGACACGCCGGGATGGCGGCCGTCATCCTCAATCGCAGTACCGCCAGCACCTTCAGTGCCTATACCGCCGCCGAGCTCGGTGCGACCAGTGCCACGGTCGAGCTGGGGCAGGTCAGTACGCTGGGTAACAACGATCCCGGTCGCTTCGCCGCCGCCTCGGTGACGCTGGCGCGGACGCTGCGAGGGTACACCGCGCCGACGATACCGCAGGTGCCGCTGGTGTTCGAGGTCGTGCAGGAAATCATCAAGCACAGCGAGGCATTCCACATGACATTCGATGGCACGACACCCAACTTCACGGTATTGCCGCGTGACGCACTTATCGCGACGGATGGTTTGGTTGAGTACCGGGTCGGGCATGATGAAGAACGGGTGGTGTTTCCGAATCCGTCGGTGCGCATTGGGTTTCGGGCAGGGTTGATGGTGGTGCGGTGTGACGTGACACAGGCGGAGTCCCGTAGGGTGCAATAACCGAATGCGCGCCGTCATGACCTGGTACCTTAGGGTGCAATAACCGAAGGGCATTGCACCCTACGCACTGACTGCGGTAGCTGATTCTGTATGTGCTTCGCCACGACCTAGCCGGGGGCGGCCCGGCAGCCGGTCACTTCTTTTTGCTTCGCCAAAAAGAAGTAACCAAGAAAAAGGCGACCGCGAAGCGGCTGCCCTGCGGGTTCCCAAAAGCCGGAGCCAGTCAGGGGGAGTGCCGCAAACTCGCTTCGCTCAAACATGCGTCACTCTTATCCCCTGCCTGACTCCGACTTTTGGCAGCTGCTTCAATGCGGAACAGGTCAACTACCACTTCAACATCAACATCAACATCAACATCAACATCAACATCAACCCCCACGACTCCCGCTCAATCGTAGGGTGCAATAACCGAAGGGCATTGCACCAAATGTCCCGGTCACCGTCGCCCATCCCGACGACTCAAAAAATCCGTCGCTACGGCGCCGTCAACCCCCGTCGCACCAGCAGCGGTTCGATCTTTGCATCACGCCCGCGGAAATCGCGGAACAGCTGCATCGCATCGACGCTGCCGCCACGCGAGAGCAATGTCTGGCGGAACCAGTCACCATTCTTGCGGGTCAGGCCGCCGTGTTCCTTGAACCATTCAACTGTATCGGCGTCGAGCACTTCGCTCCAGATATAGGCGTAATACCCGGCAGAATAACCCCCTGCGAACACGTGTGAAAAGTAGGTGCTGCGGTAACGCGGCGGTACTGGTGCGTAATCAACACCGGCTTTTTTCAGGGCCTCGGCTTCAAAGGCGAGTACGTCGGTCGGCATGTTGCCGGCACCGAGCTGATGCCATTGCTGATCGATCAGCGCAGCTTTTAAATACTCGGTGGTACGAAATCCTTCGTTGAAAGTACGCGTAGCCAGCACCTTGTCGAGCAGCGCTTTCGGCATCGGTGCGCCGGTCTGGTAATGCTTGGCGTAATTGGCCAGTACTTCCGGCCAGACCGACCACATCTCGTTGACCTGCGACGGAAATTCGACGAAGTCGCGCGGTACGCTGGTGCCGCTGAAGGTCGGGTAGCGCACGTTGGACATCATGCCGTGCAGTGCGTGGCCGAATTCATGGAAAGCAGTGGTGACTTCATCGAAGGTCAGCAGGGTCGGTTCGCCGTCGGGTGGTTGCGGGATGTTCAGGTGGTTGGCGACCACCGGTCGGGTGCCGAACAGATCGGACTGTTCGACATAGCTGTTCATCCAGGCACCGCCGCGTTTGCTGCTGCGCGCGTACATGTCGGCCAGGAACAGCGCCAGCGGTTTGCCATCGGCATCGAAGACTTCAAAGACGCGCACGCTGGGGTCGTACACGGGTAAGTCCTTGCGCTCCTTGAAGGTCAGGCCGTAGAGCTTGTTGGCGGCGAAGAACACGCCGTTTTGCAGCACGCTCTCGAGTTCAAAGTACGGTCGCAATTGGGTTTCGTCGAAATCGAAACGGGCCTTGCGGACTTTTTCGGTGTAGAAGGTCCAGTCGGCGGCAGCCAGCTTGAAGCCGCCTTTTTCGGCATCGATGATTTTCTGGATTGCGTCGCCTTCGACACGTGCATTGGCGACGGCCGGTGGTGCCAGACGGGCCAGCAACTGGTTGACGGCGGCCGGGTTCTTGGCGGTCTCTTCCTGCAGCACATAGGCCGCATGGCTCGGATAGCCGAGCAGCGCAGCGCGGTCGGCGCGCAGGCTGGCCAGTTGCAGCACGATCGCACGGTTATCGAATTCGCCGCCGCGGCTGCCACGGATCGTCGAGGCGTCATACAGGCGCTGGCGCAAGGCGCGGTTGGTCAGCGACGAGGCCGGTGGCTGACCAGTCGTGTTGACCAGCGCCAGTACGTATTTGCCATCCAGTCCACGTACCTTGGCTGCGAGCGCGGCGGCGGCGATGGCGTTGTCGGACAGGCCATCGAGTTCGGCGCGGGTGTCGACGGTGATGGCCGAGGCATTGATTTCATTGAGTACGTTCTGGCTGAAGGTCGTCGCCAGCGAGGCCAGCTGGCTATTCATGTCGCGCAGCTTTTGCTGGCTGGCCAGTGGCAGTGGTGCACCGGCGCGCACGAAGTCGGTGTGGACGCGTTCGAGCAGGCGCAGCGATTGCGGGTCCAGCGCCAGCGTCGTGCGCTGTTCGTAGAGTTTGTCGATGCGGGCGTACAACTTGCCATCCAGCTGGATCGCATCGCGGTGGGCCGACAGCTTCGGTGCCAGATCGCGTTCGAGTGCCTGCATTACCGGATTGGTATTGGTGCCGCTGAGATTGAAGAACACTTCCGAGACCCGATTGAGCAAGCGGCCCGAACGTTCCATCGCGACGAGGGTGTTGTCGAAGGTTGGTTTGGCCGAATTGTCGGCGATAGCGCGCATCTCGGTCAGTTGCTGGCGCATGCCATCGGCAAACGCGGGCGCGTAATCGGCATCCTTGATGCGGTCGAACGGCGGCAGCTGATAGGGCAGGGTGCTGGCGGCGTAGAACGGATTATCGGGGGTGATCGTTGGCAGGGCAGGAGCGGCTTGGCTGGACATGGAGAGCAGGCTTGTGGCCATTATCAGGAACAGGTTTCTGGACATGGCGGGTTCATGGGAGAGGGTTGGGCAGTCGGGTGAGGTGCTGCGGGGATCATAGCATTGCGGTGGTTGTGGGTCTTGGCTGACCAGTTGGCGTTGATGATGAACTTGATGGCGATGGTGCGCTTGTCTTGCGTTGCTTTTGCTCCGTCACGAACCGGCTGGTTTGCTTTTTCCTGAGGTCGCAAACCCCCATCGGTAGCAACCAGGGTCAGAGTTTTTTTTCGCGGACTTTATCGCGAAAATTACTCTGACCCTGGTTGCGGATTCGGAGTGCTTGTCATCCAATTTCCGCGTTGCGGTTATTGCACCGAATGCACTGACGGCGGTTGCTGATTCTGTATGCACTCCGTCATGACCAAGCCGGGTGCGGCCCGGCAGTCGCGTAGATACTCTGTTCAAAAGCAAGCCTTTTTCAGGTTGAAGAGCGAATCATTTGAGCAGGGACCGCATAGAATCGC
>NZ_JASJWR010000050.1:0-20140 GCF_035019065.1 Actimicrobium sp. CCI2.3
GGTACATGTGTTACCCATGTCCCCGGTCCATACAGCGAAGCAAAAAGAAGTGACCGGCTGCCGGGCCGCCCCCGGCTTGGTCGTGGCGGAGCAAAGACAGAATCAGCAACCGCAGACAGTGCATTCGGTGCAATGCCCTTCGGTTATTGCACCCTACGTGAGAGCCGTCGGTATCGGTTGATGCGTGGTGAGAGCCGTCGGTATCGGTTGATGCGTGGTGAGAGCCGTCGGTATCGGTTGATGCGTGGTAAGAGCCGTCGGTATCGGTTGATGCGTGATAGGAGCCGTCGGTATTGGTTGGCGTGGTAAGAGCCGTCGGTATCGGTTGATGCGTGGTGAGAGCCGTCGGTATCGGTTGGCGTGCAGTGAGAGCCGTCAATATCAATTGGCGCGTAACCGCGATGTAGGGTGCAATAACCGCAGGGCATTGCACCAAGCGCATCAATCACGGTCGTCAATACCGCCAGGTAGCCAACCCTACCCCTTCTTCTTCCCCAGCCGCCCTTCCTTCCCGCTCAACAAATTCGCAACATTGCCCCGATGCCGGTAAATCAACAGCGCACTCATCACCACAACCGCCATCAGCATCGCATCGACACCAAACAGCAACCCGTAATAAAACGGCGCAAAAATACTCGCCACCAGTGCCGCCAGTGACGAATAGCGAAACGCAAACGCGATCGCCAGCCACGTGACGGCGGTGCCCAATCCGAGCCACGGGTTGATCCCGATCAGCACGCCGAGCGCAGTGGCGACGCCCTTGCCACCGACAAAGCGAAAGAATACCGGCCACAGATGTCCGACAAATACCGCCAGCGCGACCAGCGCAATACCGCTGTCGGGCAAGCCAAACTGCGGCCCGAACCGGTAGGCCAGCCAGACCGCCAGCCAGCCCTTGAAGGCATCTCCCAGCAGCGTCAATACCGCCGCAGCCTTGTTACCGCTGCGCAGGACATTGGTGGCACCGGGATTTTTCGATCCATAGGTGCGCGGGTCGGACAGGCCGAACAGCTTGCTGACGACAACCGCAAAGGAAATGGATCCGACCAGATAGGCGGCGAGGACAGAAAACAGGGTAATCATGAGTGCTCCGAATTGAATTTTTTTATTAATCGTCGAGCGCGCAGTGGACCGCGATCGCGGCCACTACCTGCGTCAGTACGGCAGGCGCAATGCCGATCAGGAATCCGCGCCGGCCGCCATTGATGTAGATTTTATCGAGCGCGAGGATGCCTTCCTCGACATACACCGGCAGCGCCTTGCGGGTTGCGAACGGCGACGTGCCGCCGATCTGATACCCGGAATGGCGTTGTGCGACCTCCGGCTTGCACGGCTCGACCGACTTGCAACCAATTTGGCGCGCCAGGTTCTTGGTCGAGACCTTGCAGTCGCCATGCATCAGCACGATCAACGCGTGACCGCCGTCGTCCTGCATCACCAGCGTCTTCACGACTGCGTGCTCTGCCACGCCGAGTTCGCGCGCAGACACGCCAGTACCGCCGTGGTCTTCGTAGTCATACGGATGTTCGCTGAAAGCGACTCCGAGCTTGCGCAACAGGGCTGTCGCCGGGGTTGCGCTGATGTGATCTTTTTTTGCCATGCGTGCTACGCTGATCCGTCAAACAAGGAGCCTGATTATGCAGCATGAACTCCGCTTCGCGACCTTCAATGTCTTGAATCTTGCGTTACCGGGTGCCCGTTTTTATGATGGCCAGGAACCTTACTCGATCCGCCAGTACGATGACAAGATCAGCTGGCTGGCGCAGCAGATTGATCGGCTCGATGCCGACGTGATCGGTTTCCAGGAAATTTTTTCGCAGGATGCGTTACGCGATGTGCTGGCCCGCACACGGCACTATCGCCATGCCCACCATGCCGGCAGCGATCCGCAGCCGCGTGACGGCCAGCTCACACCCAGTGTCGCGCTGGTGTCGCGCCTGCCGCTGGCGGGCCTGCCGATCCTGCATCAGGATTTGCCGCGCCAGCTCGCCATCACGCTGCCCGACACGCTGGCACCAATGACGCGGTTCACGCGACCGGTCCTGCAAGTGCCGTTGAGCCTGCCCGATGGCAGCACGCTGCAGGCTTTCGTCACGCACATGAAATCGAAGCGTCCCGACTGGAATCCCGGCGAAACGGAAGACGACCCTTACCACCTCGGCATGGCGTCATTGCGTTCGCTGATCCGGCGCGGCACCGATGCACTCGGTCTGCGCTATCTGCTGACCGATCTGCAACTGGCGCAACGCGGGCCGCTGGTGGTGCTGGGAGATTTTAATGATGATGCGAGTGCCGTCTCGACCCAGATGGTGATGGGCACCGGCCGGCATGGAAAAAGTGCGCTCTACGAACGGCTGTTCGACAGCACGCTCATCCAGACCGGCAACGACCGCTCACGCGATGTCGGTTACACCCATCTGCATGAAGGCGCGTACCAGACGCTCGATCATGTACTGGTGTCAGAGGAATTTCATCCCCGATCGAATTACGCGATCGGCGAAGTGCTGGAAGTGCTGTATTTGAACGATCATGTCGGACTGCGTCTGGCTGCAGCCTCGGATCATGGTCAGGTACTGGTGCGTATCAGACTGTTCGGGAAAGATGCCGAATCAGCCTGATCGGTATTATTTTGGTTCTGTCGCAGGCTGATCGCCATCACCATCGTCGCCATCGTCGCCATCGTCGTCGCTGTCATCGGCATCGGACTCGATACCATCGACCGGCTCCGCGCCGTCGACCCCTTCGCCCGGCTCATCCTTCTTGTCGGCCTTGCGCTTGAGTTTTTCTTCCTTCTTGCGCTTTTTTTCGAGGTCTTTTTGCCGACGTTCGTACTGAAAATTTGTCTTTGCCAATGTCTCACCCTTTTAAGCGATACCGATAGAAAATAAAGTGCCCCAACCTGCCAGCCCGATGGTGCATGGCTGTTCAGCGAAGGATACAGGATTCCGACCGACCGAGAAACTATCACCATTAAATCGTTTATATTATTTCTCGACTACCCTGATTATCCGCGCGGATGATGCGCCGCATGCAGGACCTTGAGCCGTTCCCGCGCCACATGGGTATAAATCTGCGTGGTCGAGATGTCCGCATGACCGAGCAGCAATTGCACCACGCGCAGATCGGCACCGTGATTGAGCAAGTGGGTCGCAAACGCGTGGCGCAACGTGTGCGGCGACAGCGGCGCGTTGATCTCGGCACGCGCGGCACATTTTTTGACGACCACCCAGAACATCTGCCGTGTCATCGGACCGCCGCGTGCGGTCACGAACAACGCATCGTCCATCTGTCCGTTCAGAATCTGCGCACGCGCCTCTTTCAGATAGCGGTCGATCCAGCCGTGCGCTTCTTCGCCGAACGGCACCAGGCGCGTCTTGTTGCCCTTGCCGGTGACCCGCAACACGCCATCATTGAGACTGACCTCGATCGATTTGAGCAGGACCAGTTCGGTCACGCGCAAGCCACTGGCATACATCAGTTCCAGCATGGTCCGGTCCCGCAGACCGAGCGGCGTCGAAACATCCGGTGCTGCCAGCAATGCCTCCACGTTGGCTTCCGACAGCGTCTTCGGAATGCGTGGCGCTTGCTTGGCAGAATGCAGCTTCAGACAGGGATCGTCGCTGATCTGGCTGTTGCGTAATGCTCGCTGATAAAACCGCTTGAGCACGGCCAACCGGCGATTTGCGGTGGTGGCTTTGGTGGTTTCATGACGCACTGCAAAATACGTATTGATGTCGGCAGCCGTGACCGCCAGCAGCCCGGTCTGCGTCGTCGCGGCGAGCCACAGCGCAAACGCAGTCAGGTCGCGTCGATACGCTTCCAGTGAATTTTTTGCCAGGCCATCTTCCAGCCACAGCGTGTCGCAAAACGTGTCGATGTGCTGGCGACTGTCGGCATTGAGGGTCGCCACGTCAGACATCGGTCACGCCTTCATGGGCAAGCAACCAGCGCTTCACCCCGAGATGAAATCCGGCCGCATTGTCGTCATGCGCAAACCCGCCCAGTCCTGCGGCAGCGGTCACGCGGTGGCAAGCAATAATCAACGGAAACCAGTTGGCACCGCAGGCCTGGCCGACTGCACGCGGTGCCGAACCGATGATCTTCGCGACCTCGCCATAGGTCAGCACATCACCGCGCGGGATCGCGGCAATGACGGCCCACACCTTGCGCTGGAACGCCGTGCCGACCTCGGCCAGTGGCAAATCGAAACGAAAATCAGGGTCACGCAGATAGCGGCTGACCTGCTGACCGGCCTGTTCGGCCAGCGCATCGGTGGCCGGACTAGCCGGGAATGAAGGCGGCAGATAAACCAGCTCACGCACCACGCCAGTGCCGGTACGCAACCCGATCGCACCGAAAGGTGCCGGCACAATCACTGAAAAAAGAGACCTGCTTGCGGGTGTTTTCATGAGCCCAAGGAGTGAACAAGTGCGCCCGAAATAAAAAGGCGCATCATCGGATGCGCCTTAAGCCATGCTTGTGTTTCCCTGCTGTTTAAACAGCTTTATTGAAACACGCGTCTCCTCTTCACTGCGGTATCGATACCGTTTTATCAGCGCCATCCACCTCATGATTCTGTCCTGCCGTCGTTCTCACCAAAAATTCACGGCTGGTGAGTTGCACCATTTGAATGCCATTTATTTAATGGTTGACAGGAGTCTCAGACATATTGAATCGCACGTCAAGCAAACTATTTCACATCATGCACAATCATTTTTTGGTGCTGCAACGCACCATGAAAGTGACTCGCTGGTCAGTTGTAAATCAGGTTAGGCAACCACAGTGAAATCGCCGGCACATAGGTCACCAGACCAAGGAATGCCAGCATCGTCAGCAGCCATGGCCAGACCGCCACCGTCAGTTCGGTAATGCCCATCTTGGTAATGCCGGACGCGACGTACAGGTTCAATCCGACCGGCGGATGACACATGCCGACTTCCATGTTGACGATAATCAGGATGCCGAAGTGCACCGGATCGATGCCCAGTTTCATCGCCACCGGGAACAGGATAGGTGCCATGATCAGCACGATCGACGAGGGCTCCATCACGTTACCGGCCAGGAGCAATAGCACATTGACGACCAGCAGGAAACCGATCGGCCCCATGCCCATGTCAGTGATTACAGCGGCCATCGATTGCGGGATATTTTCGCTCGTGATCAGGAACGAAAACAGCACCGCATTCGTGATGATGTAGAGCAGCATCGCCGACATCGCCGCTGAATCCAGCAAGACTTTCGGCACCTGCTTCATGCTCATGTCCTTGTAGACGAACACCGCCACGATGAACGCATACACGGCGGCCATTGCGGCCGCTTCGGTCGGCGTGAACTTGCCGCTGTAGATGCCGCCCATCACGATGACGATCAGCAGCAGACCCCAGGCACTTTTACGGAAGGCTGCGCCGCGCTCGGCCCAGCTGGCTTTGGGCATCTTCGGATAATTGTTCTTGCGCGCCAGGTACCACGTTGTCAGTCCAAGAAAGAACGCCAGCATGAGACCCGGCACGACGCCAGCCATGAACAGCTTGCCAACCGAGGTATTGGTCGAGACCGAATACATCACCATCACGATCGACGGCGGGATCAGGATACCGAGGGCACCGGAGGTGGTGATGACACCGGCACCGAAACTCTTCGGATAACCCTGTCGCACCATCGCCGGCAGGATGATCGAACCGATCGCCACCACGGTCGCCGGCGAGGAACCCGACACCGCTGCAAACAGCGCACAAGCCATCACGCCGGCCAGTGCCAGACCACCATGCCAGTGTCCGACCATCGACGAGGCAAAGTTAATCATGCGTCGTGCCACCCCGCCATGCGTGAGGAAGTTACCCGCCAAAATGAAGAACGGGATCGCCATGATTTCAAACTTCTCGATGCCGGTGAACAGCTTCAGCGCCACCGATTCGATCGGCACATCGGTCATGGTGAACAGGAAGGTCAGTACCGTCAGGCCGAGTGAAATGGAAATCGGCATGCCGGTTAGCATCAGCACAAACAGCAAGACAAAAATGATCAGCGCGTTCATGCCTTGCCTCCGGCGACTTCTTCTTCGATACCTTCGACAAACGAATGGTCATGCTTGGGCAATTCGCCGGTCTTGATGAAGGCCCAGGTCACTTGCAGGAAACGGAACGACATCAGGTACGAACCCAGCGGCACGGCCAGATAGACGATCCACATCGGCACCTCCATCACTTCGGAGGTACTCGAATGCTGCGCGATCTGGTAGACAAAACTCGCGCCCAGCGTCCCGACGATGCCAGTAAACGTGGCACCGGCCAGCAAGCCGAAGACGACAAATTTATTGCGCCATGGCGTGTTGAGCTGGTTGATCAGGACATCGACGCCAACGTGGATGCCGGTCCGTACGCCATAGGCGGCACCGAACTTGGCCATCCAGACAAACAGGTAAATACAGAGTTCCTGCGCCCAGCTGGTATTGAGGCTGATCAGATAATCCTGCAGATAGGGAATCGGCAAGCCGGACAGATAGCGATGGACCACGGCGACAAAGATGATCACGGTGGCCGACGCCATCAGTGCGGCAATGAGCCACTCCTCAAGATGGTCGAGCAATTTCATGGAAAGACTCCGGGCAAATGGTTGTTTTTATTGTGATGCGCGTGGAAAGCGGCAACGGCAGTGGCAGCGAAACTAGCGTCCCGCTGCGTCATTGCGTATCGCCAGTTATGTCAGACTGCGATGCAATTACTTGTAGCCGAGCGTGGCGGCTTCCTTGACCACCGAATTGATCAGGTCCTTGCCAATGCGCGACTCCATGTCTTTGCGCACCGGCAGCAAGGCCTTGCGCCATTCGGCTTTTTCGGTGTCGTTCAGGACGTAGACATCGGTCTTGCCGGTCTTGCGCACCGCTTCAAGCGCCTTGTCATTTTCTTGCTGCGCGATGGCGTTGGCGTATTTGGTCGCGTCTTTCATGGCCGCTTCGAGGCCGGTACGTATGTCGGCCGGCAAGCCATCCCAGAACTTCTTGTTGACGATGACGGCGTAGCCCAGATAGCCGTGGTTCGATACCGTCACATTGCTTTGGACTTCATGCATTTTCTGGGTATACAGATTCGATGGCGGATTTTCGGTGCCATCGACAACGCCCGTCTGCAGCGCCTGATAGACCTCGGAAAACGCCAGCACTTGCGGATTCGCACCCAGTGCGCGCATCTGGGCATCGAGTACTTTCGACGACTGGATACGCATCTTCAGGCCCTTGAAATCAGCTGGGGTTTTCAGTGGCTTGTTGGCCGACATGACCTTGAAACCATTGTCCCAAAATGCCAGCCCGGTGATGCCTTTCGATTCGAGCTTCTTGAACAGGTCCTTGCCGATCGGACCTTCGGTGACGCGATACAAGACGTCCTTGCCCGGAAAAATATACGGCAGGTCGAACAGTTCGAATTCCTTCACGCCGAGCGGACCGAACTTGGCCAGCGATGGTGCCAGCATTTGTACTGCACCGAGCTGCAACGCTTCGAGTTCTTCCTTGTCCTTGTACAGCGTGCTGTTCGGATACAGCTCGACCTTGACGCGACCTTTCAGGTTTTTTTCGACCAGCTCCCGGAATCGCTCTGCCGCCTTGCCCTTGGGCGTATCGTTGGCTACGACGTGACTGAACTTGATAATGATCGGCGTCTGCGCCATCGCAGTGCCGGTCATCAACAACGCGGCCGACATGGCCAGCGTGGACAGGGTAAAGGTACGTCGTAGCATGGGATCTCCTGGGGTGGTTTATAAGGTGCCTTTTTGTGACTCCATTGTCGCGAGCCACCCGCTACCAATCAACTGTGGATAACCGCAGTCGCGCTCGGCTACACTGCAACTCCGTCTCCCTGCCCTGACCATGACTCCACTGCCTTCCTTGTTCAACCCGCTCGTGGCGGCACGCCGTCAAACGTGGCGCTGGGTGCTACCGGGCGTCCTGGTGCTGTTATTTCTTGGCATCCTGACCGGCTTGCCGTGGCAAGCCCAGCGCATGGAAAGCAACGAGCGCCAGGAACAGCTGATCGCCGACACCTTGTGGGTCGAGCAAACCATCCGCTTCCAGCTCGATCGCAGCAACGACAGCCTGCGACTGATTTCCTCCGAAATCCTCGATGGCCAGTTGCAGCCGCAAAAATTCAATGAGCGCGCCGCGACGCTACTGGCCGGTAGCCGGGAGATCAAAAGTATCATCTGGCTCGATGCCGAAGGGCGCACCAGCGCCAGCACCGACTATGCCGATCTGGCATCCGGGCTGTCGCAATGGCCGCTGCCTGCACAAGAAGCCCTGGCCCACGCGATCGATAGCAAGGTGCCGAGCTACAGTCGGCCGATTGCCCAACCAGGCTCCGCCCGACCGGTGCTGTTCGATTATTTCGTGCCGATGTTCAAGGGCAAAAAATATGTCGGTTCATTGATGCTGTCGTATTACGCCAGTGGCATCCTCGACGAGATGGTGCCGTGGTGGTTTGCCCAGGAAAACCAGCTCGATCTGCTCGACATCGACGACAAGCTGATCGCCCGGCGCGCCTCCGGCGGCCCCGGCCGCGGTGTCTACACCCACCAGCGCACGCTGGACCTGAGCGGTCAGAGCGTGACGCTGCGCACCAACAGCGTCAAGGGTGCACCGCGCTTGCTGCCCAACCTGCTGATGGGTTCCGTCATCGCGCTCTCGCTGGGACTGGTCTGGAGTCTGTGGGCGCTATGGCGCGACATCAACCGTCGGCTCGCCACCGAGGGAGCGTTGCGCGAACAGGTGACCTTCCGAACCGCCATGGAAAATTCGCTGGTGACCGGCATGCGCGCGCGCGACCTCGAAGGACGCGTCACCTATGCCAATCCGGCTTTCTGCAAGATGGTCGACATGCCGGCCGAAAGCATGCTCGGCAAGCTGCCACCGATGCCGTACTGGGCACCCGAAGCGACGCTCGATTACGAAAAACGTTTTGCTGAAGTCATCGCCGGAACGGTGACCCAGAAAGGCTTCGAGACCATCTTCCAGCGCGCCAATGGCGAACGCTTTCCGGTCCTGATTTTTGAATCGGCCTTGCGCGATCTCGATGGCAAGCAGACCGGCTGGATGGGCTCCATCCTCGACATCACCGAGCGCAAGCAAGCCGAAGACCTCAACTTGCGCCAGCAAGAAAAACTGCAGGCCAGCGCACGTCTGGCCAGCATGGGCGAAATCGCATCGACGCTGGCGCATGAACTGAACCAGCCGCTGGCCGCCATTTCAAGCTACACCACCGGCGCACTGAACCTGCTGAGTGACCCGTCCAGCGGTGGCGACGACCACCGCGCGCTGCTCAAGCCAGCACTCGAAAAAGCCGCCGCCCAGGCACTGCGGGCCGGCCAGATCATTCGCAGCGTGCATGCGTTCGTCAAGCAGCGCGAACCGCTGCGCGAAGCCGTCAGCATGGCCGCCATCCTCGATACGCTCGAACCCCTCATTGCCTTGCAGGCCCAGCCATCGGGCACCAGAATCGTCATCAGCATCGAGGCCGACTTGCCGGTCGTGCTGGGTGACCGCGTCCTGCTCGAACAAGTGATGCTCAACCTGACCCGTAACGCGATCGAATCGATGCAGCAGATGCCGGCCAAACAGCGACTGCTGCGACTGCGCCTGAGCCGCACCGTGACAGCGGCCGGTCAGGCGGCCGTGTTGACCGAGATCATCGATCAGGGCCACGGCATACCGGAAGATGTTGCAGAGCGGCTATACTCGCCCTTCTTTTCGACCAAATCGGAAGGCATGGGAATGGGCCTGAACATCTGCCGTACCGCGATCGAGTTTCATGGCGGCAAACTGACCCATGTGAGCAACCCCGCCGGGGGCACGATTTTCCAGTTTGCCTTGCCGTTCGCCGACGACGCGCTGGCGACCTTGTTGCCAATGTGACGGCAACCACTTTCAAAGACAGGATTTCTGATGCTCCATATCGTCGATGATGAAGAAGCGATCCGCGACTCGCTCAGCTGGCTGGCCCGTTCGCGCGGCATCAGCGCCAAAGCCTATGACGGTGCCGACGCCTTTCTGGCTGCGGTTGACCAGCTCGCCTTCGATCCGGTGGGGGATTGCGTGCTGCTCGACATCCGCATGCCCGAGACCAGCGGCACCGTGCTGTTCGACATCATGGCCAAGCGCAAGCTGACCAACCGGTTGCCGGTCATTTTCCTGACCGGCCACGGCGATGTCCCGATGGCCGTCGACAGCCTCAAGCGCGGTGCCTTCGACTTCTTTGAAAAGCCGTTCAACGACAACAAGCTGATCGACCGCGTCGAAGAGGCATTGGCTGCCTCGCGCGAAGCCGGCGTGCGGGCACTGGTGCAACTGCGGCTCGACAGCCTGTCGGCCCGCGAGCGCGAAGTACTGGACCTGATCCTGGTCGGCAAAATGAACAAGGTCATCGCCGACCAGCTCGGTATCAGCATGCGCACGGTCGAAGTCCATCGCGCCCACATCTTCGACAAAATGAATGTGAAGACCGCTGTCGAACTGGCAGGTCTGCTGAAATAACCCTGATCGACCGCCCATGTCTCTTGCCTTTCTGTTGCTGCCTGATTTCACGCTGATCCTGCTGGGTCTGGTGCTGTTCCGGATCACCCGCTGGGAGCCGGCATTCTGGGCCGGCCTCGAAAAGCTGGTGTACTACGTGCTCTTCCCCAGCCTGCTGTTTTACGCCACCGCGCGCGCACCGCTCGACTTTGCCAGCACTGGCAAGATGCTGCAGGTCGCGCTGCTGACCTGTCTGGGCGGCGTTGCCCTCGGGTGGCTGGCCAAGCCAATGTTCCGGCCCGGACCGATGCTCTTCGAGTCCGGCGTGCAAACGGCCTTCCGTTTCAATTCCTACATCGCACTGGCCGTAGCGTCGCGGCTCGGTGGCGATACCGGTACGGCGTTGATGGCGCTGATCATCGGTTTTTCGGTCCCGCTGTGCAATGTCGCGGCAGTGCATGCACTGGTCCATCGCAAGGGTGGCCTGCTGCGTGAGCTGATGAAAAATCCGCTGCTGCTGGCGACGGTGCTGGGCCTGGCATGCAACTTCGCCGGCGTGCCGATCCCCGAATTCATCGGGGCCACGCTGTCGCGCATCGGCAATGCCGCCATTGCCATCGGCCTCATCACGGTCGGTGCCGGGCTGCGGCTATCCGGGCTGCACCAGGCCAAAGGCATGGCGGCCTATTTCATCGCCGTCAAGTTGCTGGCCCTGCCGGCACTGGCGTGGTTGCTCGGCAGTCGCCTGGGCCTGCCGCCATTACAACTGCAGATCGTCGTGATGTTCAGCGCCCTGCCGACCGCTTCGAGCGCCTATGTACTGGCCGCGCGCATGGGGGGCAATGGGCCGTTCGTGGCGTTTCTGATTTCGGCGGGGACGTTGATGTCGGTGCTGACGTTGCCGTTGTGGCTGGGGATGATTGGGTGATTGCGGGTTGCTGGAATTTTAGGCGCTTGGTCATGACAGGGTACATGCAGAATCAGCTACCGCAGTCAGTGCATTCGGTGCAATGCCCTTCGGTTATTGCACCCTACGGGTTGGAATTGAAGTTGCCGTTGACCTCTTGCACATCGATGCAAGTCAACGTCAACACCATTCACGGTGGGTGCGACTTCCAGCGCGCATGGGTGGCAATGGGCCGCTTGTGGCGTTTCTGATTTCGGCGGGGACGTTGATGTCGGTGCTGGCTAGCCTTTCCAGTCACGCTCAGAATACTGCGCGCGGGTGGTGTAGTGCGTGTTCGACTTCATGCACCATCTGTTGTGCTCCCTGGTCGTCACGCTCCATGCCACTGGTGCCGTCCCGCAAGGCGTAAGCCAGCATCTGCGCCGCCAGCGGATGCTCCAGCTCGGCGGCATCACGAAACAGCTGCATCGCATGCGACGGATCCGCTGCCAAACCTTCCCCTGCCAGGTACGCATTGCCCAGCATGAACATGGCATCAGGGTTGCCGAGTGCGGTTCCGCGAGCGAACCAGCGCAGCGCAGCGACGGCGTCGATGGGTGCGTCATAGCCATTTTTATGGATCAATCCCAGCAGGTAGCACGCTTGCGAATGGTCCTGAAGCGCCGCTCTTTCCAGCCATACGCGTGCTTCCTGACGATCTGCGGGTTGCACCGCGTTGCCATTGAACAGGGTCTTGCCAAGCAGGTACTGGGCGCGGGCATCGCCGCGTGTGGCGGCACTGCGGGCGTCGTTCAATCCCTCGCGGAGCTGCGACGGATCGGACGCCAGCAGAAGGACATCGGCAACTGCCTGCAGTGCGTCGAGATTGCCGTCGCGCGCAGCACGCCGCAGTGTTGCGAGCGCGGCACCGTCGCGGCCACCGCTGGCTTGCATGCGCAGCCGATCAACTTCTGCCGGCTTGAGCACGGCAGGCTCGACCGGACGCAACCCGCTGGCCAGGGCAGCGACCAGCGCACCGACGCCCACAAGCACCAGCGCGATGGTCCTGCCCGCTCTGAAGCCCGGCCACTTCATTTGCCGAGGTCGATCTGGTAGGTCGACAACGATTTGCCTGAGCCGTCATCGGCTGCCAGCACCGACACATTGGTGAGCCCCGCTGCCCGGGCCAGCGGCAGCTTGCCCACCGCTGACTTGAAAGTCACCGGGCCGGCCGTCACGACTTTGGTAAAGCGCCAGCTGCGGTGGCTACCGTTTGCGGCGCGGGTCAGGTTTTTCTTCGCCTTGATATAAGCAATCAGTACATCGCGATTGGCGTCGGGCGAGGCATAAATGGTCTTGGTACCGTCGATGCCAGGAAAGTTGCCACCGCCACTGGCACGATAGTTATTGGTAGCGATGATGAATTCCTGATTGGGCAGGATCGGCAAAGCCTTGTAGGACAGATTTTTAATGCGCTGGCCGACCGCCTGCGTGACGTCGATCTCGTACTGAAGGTCGGACGACGTGAACATGTCGAAGTTATAGCCGGGGAAGCTGCTGATCAGTGGCTGCGCAGTCGTCATGGCGGGATTGATGGTGTTGAAGCGTTTGGCCGCCGTCTCCAGCCAGTTCTTGATATCGGTTCCGTTGACCTTGACTGCGTACACAGTATTTGGAAACAGATACAAGTCGGCCGCATGATTGATCGCCACATTGCCGACCTTGACGTCGGTGAAGTCCATGCCGCCGGCGAAGCCGCTCTTGAACGGCGCGCTAACCGACAGCACGGGCAGCGAGGCATATTGCGGCAAGTTGGCACTGACATACTTGCTGACATAGTCGGCCTGTGCCTGGTTGACCACTTCGATGGCAGCGAAGTCACCCACATCGGCAAAGTAGCTCGTCATGTCAAAATCCGTGCTGCCAACCGGCGTTTTCACATAGGCGATCGTGGCCTGATGTTCGACCTCGATGGCCGCAGCCACGCTGGGGTCAGCGGCGACAAAGCTGCCATCGGTCTTTTTGATCGGGCGCGCTTCGACGGTCGTTCTGGTCTTGTCGACCGACCACGCTTTGCCATCGTAGGCCAGCTTCAGCTTGATCACGCCCAGATGCTGCCCCCAGAAATTTGCCATCACGGTCGGGACACCGTTGACCAAACCCTTGACCTTGTCGACACCGGGCAGATTGAATTGCGCGACGGTGCTCGTCGCATTCGGAAACACCTGATGCGAGTGACCGATCAGCATCGCATCGATCCCCGGCACTTGCGCGAGGTAGTAGTTGGCGTTTTCCATGGAGGGCAGGTAGGGGCTGTTATCCAGACCACCATGGGAAATTGCCACGACCAGGTCCGCGCCCCTGGCGCGCATCTCGGGAATGTATTTTGTGGCCAGTTCGCGGATGCCGTCGGTGGTGACCTTGCCTTCAAGGAAGCGCTTGTCCCAACTGAGAATCGTCGGTGGCGTGAATCCGATGACGCCGACCCGGACCATCGCGTCGACCGCGTTGCCATCCGGACCGATCGCCCTCATCCTTCGTTCGAGAATGACATAGGGCTGGAACAAGGGTGCCTTGTCCTTGAGACTGATCACGTTCGCCAGGACTTGCGGAAAACTGGGGCCGGCACATTGTTTCTGATCGGCGACGGCGGGCATGCCGTCCACATTGAACTTGCTACCCGTCACCTGCGCCAGAAACGGTAACCCGTAGTTGAATTCATGGTTGCCAATGCCGGCAGCGTCATAGCCGGCAGCGTTCATCACCTTGTACATCGCCAGCGTCGTGTCGCACCCGACGGGATTGACCAGCGCCTGATAGTCCGACACCGCCGTTCCCTGGATCGTGTCGCCATTGTCAAACAGCAGCGTGTTCTTGCCCTCTGCCCGCGCGGCCTTGATCAAGGTGGCGGTGCGTTCAAAACCGATCGACAAGTCATCGGCGAGCTTGAAGTAATCGTAGCTGCGGATAGTGGTGTGCAGATCCGTGGTCTCCAGCAGCGTGACGTCCGCAGTCGTGCCGGAAGCGATTGGCGGTGCCTGCACCATTGCAGTCATGGCGCTACTGCCGCAACCGGCCAGAACGATACTGGTCATCAATGACAAACAACAGAGGTGGCGTGTGGTCATGGTTATTCCTGGCGTTTTAACCGATGCGCGGACTGTAGCGATGAGCCATGACCGTACGATGACCACCTTGACCAGAAGTTCGTACGGCAATGGTCAACGGGTATCTCTATTCCGAACTGGCCTTACTCGGCAGGATGCGGGTTGCGGGTTTTGGGTTCCTGGTTGCTGGTTCCCAAAAATCGTAGGGTGCAATAACCGCAGGGCATTGCACCGAATGCACTGACTGCGGTTGCTAATTTCATGTGCACTCCGTCATGACCTAGCCGGGGGCGGCCCGGCTTGGTCATGGCGGACAGGTAGCCACGCAAACAACCGCAGCTCGGAAATCGGATGGCAAGCGCTCCGAATCCGCAACCAGGGTCAGAGTAATTTTCGCGATGAAACCTGCGAAAAAAAACTCTGACCCTGGTTGCTACCGATGGGGGTTTGCGACCAAAGAAAAAAACAAACCTAAGCCGCTACCGCCTTGATCATGACGGAGCGCATGCAGAATCAACTACCGCAGACGGTGCATTCGGTGCAATGCCCTTCGGTTATTGCACCCTACGATTTTGGTCATGACGGAGCGCATACAGAATCAACTACCGCAGACAGTGCATTCGGTGCAATGCCCTTCGGTTATTGCACCCTACGACGAGCGAGCCAGCCTACAACCAATCGCCCATTCCACATGCTCCCGCACCATCTCCGATTCATGCCCCCGCCGCGCCTGCAGCGCCGCCAATATCGGCTCCGGTAAAGCGCCCGCCGCCAGCGCATTACCCAACCCGACTGCGATATTGCGCAACCATCGTTCATGCCCGATGCGCCGGATCGGGCTGCCTGCCAGATAGCGATCGAACTCTTCCTCGCTCCAGGCAAACAGGCTCACCAGCTCGGCCTGATCGAGACCGTTGCGCACATCGAAGTCCGGCAACACCGCGCGCTGCGCGTACTTGTTCCACGGGCACACGGTCTGGCAATCGTCGCAGCCATACACGCGGTTGCCGATCAAGGGCCGCAGTGCCAGCGGGATGCTGCCCTTGAGCTCAATGGTCAGGTACGAAATGCAGCGACGCGCATCGAGCCGATACGGACCGATGATGGCGCCGGTCGGACAGGCGCCGATGCAGGCATGGCAACTGCCGCAATGATCACTGATCGGTGCATCGACCGGCAGCGGCAAATCGGTCAGCAACTCGCCCAGAAAAAACATCGACCCCGCTTCGCGATTGAGCAGCAAGGTGTGCTTGCCGCGCCAGCCCAGCCCGGCCTGCGTGGCCAGCTCGACTTCCATCACCGGCGCCGAATCAGTGAATACCCGGTAACCGAACGGGCCGATTTCATTGCTGATACGGGTAGCCAGTTGCTGCAGCCGTGCCCGTAGCACCTTGTGATAATCCCGACCGCGCGCATACAGTGAAATCACCGCCTCGCCCGGAACGGCGAGCCGTGCGGCTTCACGCTCACGCCAGTCGCTACCACTGGCTGCCGGCAAATAATCCATGCGCGCCGTGATCACGCGCAATGTCCCCGGCACCAGCTCGGCCGGACGGGCACGCTTGGTGCCATGGGCTGCCATATAATCCATCTCACCGTGGTGGCCCGCCTCCAGCCACGCCAGCAATCCGGCTTCGGCATGCTGCAAGTCGATATCGGCAATCCGCAGTTCGGCAAAGCCCAGCTCCTGCCCCCAGGCCTTGATGGTGGTAGCGAGGGCAAGCAGATCGGTAGCTGGCAGAGTCATGGAAGCGTCATGGAAAATTCATGGAACAAGTCGCCAAAAAAATGAAAGGGTATTTTACGAGATGCAGCACATCACAGCTCACCTGAAAGACGAAGCCGGCACCCTCGCACTCGGTGCCGCCCTGGCGCGTGCGCTGGTACCGGGCCTGACGATTTATCTGCATGGCGATCTCGGCACCGGCAAAACGGCGCTCACGCGCGCCCTGTTGCACGCCGCCGGCCACACCGGACATGTCAAGAGTCCGACCTATACGCTGGCAGAGCCGTACACAATTCAATTGCACGATATTGACGTGGACGTCATCCATTTTGATCTGTACCGGATGATCAGCGCAGACGACTTTCTCGACGCCGGTTTCCGTGAATATTTCAATAGCCGCAACATCTGCATCGTCGAATGGCCCGAAAAGGCCGATGGCGTGTTACCACCGGCCGATATCGACGTATTTTTGACCGTGGCCGGTGCAGGTCGTGAGGTAGAATTGGCCGCGCATTCCGACCAGGGTTTTCAATGTCTCGATCGTCTCAAATTCGCCCCAAACCTGTAGCACTGCTTTCCAGCCGAGGTCGTCGCACCATGCTTCAGGCTGGTGGCACCTTGCTGTTATCCGTGATCGTTCCCGGCCTTGCCCGTGCCGCGCAAATTCTTGCCGTGCGAGTCTGGCCTTCGGACGATTACACCCGCGTCACGCTCGAAAACGATAGCGATCTGAAAGCCACGCACTTCGTGGTCAAAGACCCGGAACGACTGGTCATTGATATCGAGGGACTGGAACTCAATTCCACCATGAAGGGCCTGATCGCCAAGATCCAGCCCAATGATCCGTACATCACGCAAGTGCGGGTCGGCCAGAACCGGCCGAACGTGGTGCGTCTGGTGTTCGACCTGAAAGCCGAAGTAACGCCGCAAGTGTTCACGCTCAAACCGGTCGGTGATTATCAATACCGACTGGTATTTGATCTTTACCCGGCACAGGCACTCGATCCGATTGCCGAGCTGATCAAAAAAGGCGAATGGTCGAAAGACCAGCAATTCGATCCATCGCCCCCGATTGCGGAAGCGAAACCCGAACCCAAGCCAAGCAGCAGGAACGACCCGCGTCTGAAATTTCTTGATCCGAACGTGGCCCGCCTCGAACCGCGCGAAGAAAAAATTCCGCCATTGATGCGCTTGCTGACGATCGCGCTCGATCCTGGCCACGGCGGTGAAGATCCCGGTGCCGTCGGCCGCGGCGGCAGCCACGAAAAAGATGTCGTGCTGGCCATTGCCAAGCGCCTGAAAGCCAAGATCGAGGAACAGCCCAACATGCGGGTCATGCTGACCCGCGATGGCGACTACTTCGTGCCGCTCAACATGCGCGTTGAAAAAGCCCGCAAGGTGCAGGCTGATCTGTTCGTTTCCATTCATGCCGATGCCTTCGTCGAACCGACTGCACGCGGCTCATCGGTGTTTGCCCTGTCCGAAAAAGGTGCCACCTCGACCGCTGCGCGCTGGCTGGCCAACAAGGAAAACGCGGCCGACCTGATTGGCGGCGTCAATATCAAGAACCATGACCGGCAACTGGCCAGCGTGCTGCTCGACCTGTCGACCACGGCGCAGATCAGTGACAGCATGAAACTGGCCAAGGCTGTGCTCGGAGAAATCGGCAGCATCAACCGCCTGCACAAGGGCTCGGTCGAACAGGCTGGCTTCGCCGTCCTCAAGGCACCGGATATTCCGAGCATCCTGATCGAGACCGCTTTCATTTCCAATCCCGAAGAAGAAGCCAAGCTGACCGACAACGCCTATCAGGACCAGATGGCCATTGCTATACTCAAGGGTATCCGCATCTACTTTGCCAAAAATCCGCCGCTGTCAAAGAACCGCATGACCTGAGCAGGCTGGCATAAAGCCCCGGTAGCACGTGCTGTTCGCTCCACTCGGGGCGACTTCCCTTTTCGTTACGCGACATAAATAACGACCCGTCTACCGTGCAACCATGCACTCCTAGTCGATTTTTGAAAATCATCGATTCTCGCGATCAAACGCAATATCATTAACGGCATGATTCTTTGCGGCAATACTTCGTCGCGCCCATCACCTCCCTTTGGAGTATCTCCATGAAATCGACCTCCATGAAAGTCAGCACGCGTCTGACGATCGGCTTCTCCCTGCTGCTCCTGCTACTGATGGTCTCGACTGGTATCGGATTAAGCCGCATGGGACAGATCGAGCAGCGACTTGAAAAAATTGTCAACGTCAACAACGTCGAACTGAACCACGTATTGGAAATGCGTCTGACGGTGTACGACCGAATGGTGGCCGTGCGCAATCTTATCTTGATGACCGATATCAACGACATGCGACCGGAAGACGAGCGGATGAAGAACGGTGCGCTGAACTATGACAGTGCAGAGACACAACTCAACGCCATGATTGCCGCCGAAGGGGGTGTCAACACAGAACAGAAAGCCGCGCTCGACGCTGTCAGTGCGTTACGGACTATCGCTCTGCCGTTATTTGCCAAAGCCGCCGAACTGGGATTGCAGAACAAGCAAGACGAGGCCACGGTGGTCTTGTTCACCGAGGTTCGCCCGGTACAGAGAAAGTGGCTGGAAGCTCTCGGCAAACTGATCGATATCGAGAAAAAGCAAAATGAAACCGCCATGCAGACTGCGGCGCAGGAGTACGCCAGCGCCCGCATTGTGATGCTGGCCTTTGTCGCGCTGGCACTGCTGGTTGGTGTCATCGCAGCCGTCACGATTACCCGCACGCTGATGCGCCAACTCGGTGGCGAGCCGGACTATGCAGCCGACATCGTCAACCGGATTGCTGCGGGCGACCTGACAGTCCAGGTGGCATTGCGTCCCGGCGACAACAGCAGCCTGCTGTCTGCGATGGACCACATGCGCGCCAACCTCAACGAGATCGTCGGACAGGTACGTCAGGGCACCGACACGATGGCCACGGCCTCGGCGCAAATCGCCAGCGGCAACCTCGATCTGTCGGCGCGGACCGAGCAGCAAGCCAGTGCACTGGAAGAAACCGCTTCCTCGCTGGAAGAACTGACCGCCACCGTCAGACAAAATGCCGACAATGCCCGCCAGGCCAACGCGCTGGCTCTGTCATCCACCGACATTGCGGTCAAGGGCGGCAGTGTCGTGTCACAGATGATCACCACGATGAGCGCGATTGATGAGTCGTCGAAGAAAATTGCTGACATCATCAGCGTCATCGACGGGATCGCCTTCCAGACTAATATTCTGGCCTTGAATGCAGCCGTCGAGGCCGCGCGGGCAGGCGAACAGGGACGCGGGTTTGCGGTGGTGGCGACCGAGGTGCGCAGTCTGGCACACCGTTCGGCCGCTGCGGCCAAGCAAATCAAGCTTCTGATCGACGATTCGGTCACGAACGTCGGCAATGGCACCAAGCTCGTTGATGCGGCTGGCCAGACCATGGGCGACATTGTCGGCAGCGTCAAGCGCGTTACCGACATCATCGGCGAGATCACCTCGGCCAGTCAGGAACAGACCGCCGGCATCGAGCAGATCAATCAGGCGGTGACACAGATGGACGAGGTCACTCAGCAGAACGCTGCATTGGTCGAAGAAGCCGCCGCTGCCGCGCAGAGCCTGCAAGAGCAGGCCACGTCACTGTCGCAAATGGTCAGTGTCTTTCAGGTCAGTGGCGGGTCTGCTGCGGTACCGAAAAACATGGCTGGCATCGCCAGACCGGCGTACCGACCCGCGCCAAAAGCGCTGGGCAATTCTGGCAAGAGCGGCTCGGCAAACGACTGGGAAGAGTTTTGAGACCGGGGATTGGGGACGGCCGATGACTTCGTGAATGCGCGCGGTGCAATGCCCTTCGGTTATTGCACCCTTGTATGCTGTTTTTAACGGTTGATTTTGATTAGATTGATGTGGCAT
>NZ_JASJWR010000051.1:0-19989 GCF_035019065.1 Actimicrobium sp. CCI2.3
GATTCTATGCGGTCCCTGCTCAAATGATTCGCTCTTCAACCTGAAAAAGGCTTGCTTTTGAACAGAGTATCTACGCGTTTAGGCTTGCTCTGCCGCGCCGTCTTGACCGCGTTGCAATATCCACTCGATCTTCGCTCCCAGCGTTGCCATATTGAAGGGCTTTACCACATATCCGCTAGCGCCCGACCGCACCGCAGCGAGGACATTTTCCTTGCGCGCTTCAGCCGTGATGAGTAGTACGGGAATGTGCTGCAGATCGGGCTCCTTCCGGATCAATTGGAGCAATTCGAGTCCGCTCAACCCAGGCATGTTCCAGTCAGTCACCACCAGATCGAATGCCTGTTGTTGCAGCAACACGAACGCCTCGTTGCCATTATTTGCTTCTCGGAGATGGCTGTACCCCAGATCAGACAAAAACTTGACTACAAGACGGCGCATGCTCGACATGTCATCGACGACCAGAATCCGGATGGTGTTATTCATCCTCGCTGCGCCTCGACGTTGGAAATAAGAACAACCGTATTTGGAAGGAACAGGTCTGTATTCGGCTGACTGTGCCGCCCTGCAAGCTGCGGAGGTAGGGTGTGATTTGTCATGGTTAGTTTTGCCACAGCGTTCCTTTTTGAAACTATTTCAGGATGCGTATTGATGCAGACAGGTTGTCGCTAAAACCAAGTTGCCCGTCAGAATTAAAGGGCCACTTAAACTTACCAAAAAAAACCAATAGTTTCAATTAATAAATTTTTTAGTTTTGACAACCTTATTCAACCTTGACGTCATGCTTGAAAGTCAGCTCCAGAGTTCAAAACACACTTCAGGTGCGCTGAACTTGGTCACGCCATATTCCTTACCCTGTGGCAGCGAAAACAGCGCCACTGTCTGCACCAGATCGAGCGCCTCGGACTGCATGCCCGAAGCGGCGGCAGCCACCTCTTCCACCAGCGCCGCATTGTGCTGGGTTGCCTGTTCCATCAGCGTCACTGCTTTGCCGAGCTGCGTCATATCTCTGCTTTGCGCAGTGCTGGCACCACTGATCTCGCCCATGATGGCCGCGACGCAACGGATACTGCCCACCACTTCAAGCAAGGTGCTGCCAGCCTGGTCGACCAGAAGGGTGCCTTGCGTCACGCGCTCGACACTGGCATTGATGAGATGTTTGATTTCTTTGGCTGCGTCCGCTGAGCGGCTCGCCAGCAAGCGCACTTCCGTGGCGACTACCGCAAAACCGCGACCCTGCTCGCCTGCCCTGGCTGCCTCCACTGCCGCATTGAGCGCCAGAATATTGGTTTGAAAGGCAATACCGTCCATGACTTGAGTGATGTCGGCAATTCTCTTGCTGGCATCGACAATGCTTTTCATGGTGCCTGCCACCTGCGCGACCACGTTGCCACCGTTGATTGCCACCGTGCTGGCGCTGTGCGCCAGTTGATTGGCCTGACCGGCATTGTCGGCATTTTGTTTGACGGTGTTGACCAGTTGCTCCATGGAGACGGCCGCTTCTTGCAGCGTACTGGCTTGTGACTCGATACGTCCCGACAAGGTACGGTTGCGCTGGGCAATTTGTCCGGTGGTCCTGGCCACGCCTTCCGATCCCACGCGAACCGCATTAACGACCAGTGTGAGCGACGACTGCATGCGGTGTACCGCCGCTAAAACGCTGCTGTTATCGCCTTTGGGCAAGATCAGCGTCACACTGAGATCACCGCCGGCAACCCGACGCATGGCTTCGCACAGGTCGCTGGGTTCGGCACCCAATGCCGACGACAGGTGACGGGTCAGCTTGAAGCCCACTGCGCTGCCAATGACCAGCATCGATAGTGCCAGGGCGAGCAGAAGGATCATCGTTGTATCGGCTTCCTGAGAAGCGATTTTAGCCAGAGTGGTTGCATATTCTTGCTGCAGATCCATTGAGTCATCGATGGCCTTGAATAACTTCTCTTGCAACATGTGCCCGCTCCCCATCAATTGCTGATTGCCTGCAAGCGCATCACCACGATTGGCCAGGGCGATGATGTCATTGATTTCGCGGTGATAGCGTGGCCCGGTACTTTTGAGAATAGTGAGCAAGGCAATACTTTCAGGCTTGTCAATCGTGACTTCCAGCGCCGCCAGAAGCCTGTCATCGTCCGCTTGTGCGGCATCAATTTTTTTCTTTTCAGCGTCACGGATTATGGCCTGCTCGGCCATGAGAAGCGTTCGGGCTGCATTGGCAATCAAGCTAATGTTTTGCCTGTAGTCAGAGAGCTGGTTCGTTTTGACGATACGGTCATTCGCCACTTCATTCAGATACTGGTTCAGTGTGTGAATTTTGAGAGCCCCAAAAAGGGCAATCGCCATACCAAGCAACGTTAGCGCACCGAAACCGAGAGCCAGACGTGTTGCCACGCGCAGTGAATGAGGGGATGTCATCGAAGTTTCCTGATTACAAAGAGTCAGTGAGCACAGCAGACCGCAAAAAGCGCACAAGGGACGAAGAAGGAGGTTGCAATGGCTTCATGGCGACACTGCGCGAGGTTGCCATCCCCCATCAAGAAGGGGACGACGATCAGGGTTGAGCGCTATCGTTTTGGCAACCCCGCCGCCACAACGCAGTGACACGTCAGGCCAGAGGCTTTGCTACCGCGACGTTCAACCGGGTGTGCGGACTTAACTTTTCAATGGTATCTTATTTATTGAAATTAAAATATTTAATTTCAAATTTAGTATTTTAAAATAAAAATACTGAATTATTGGTATGCTTCGAATGTCGTGATGCCGTCATTCGGTGCAATGCCCTGCGGTTATTGCACCCTACGCAGGCACTGCCAGGCCACAGGAGGGTAGGTACTTTCAAGGAGCTATTTTGAAAGCATCTGGCAGATCATCCCGGCCATTTCCATCAATAAATGGCTGCCGGAGTTCATCAACTAAACCACGCATTTCAACCGGGAAGATGAGTTGGGATTTATTGTCGAACGGAAGATGTGTGAGTCGTTTTTCAATCAGTTCAGTGACAGCAAATGCTTGTCGCCTGTCTCGGTCTTTCTTTGTGGGGTCCCTGTCTGATTGGCTGCTCAAAAAAAGTTTGTAAATAGCAAATGCTCTAGGATCTGGTGCAACCATTGGGACAGGAAATCCATCTTCTCCAATCGCCGTGGCGACGAATTTGGGGCTGGCTAACATCGATTTCAAATTAACTATTTCAGATGCGGTCATTGCATCTTGCTCGGAAAGTTTTGATCGTTCGTTTTTCCAAGGTGGGATAGGGGTTGCTTTCACCAGATCGATCATGAAACCGCTACTGTTGACTGCGCAAAAAGCACTTGCGTTATATGTCTGAAAACTTTTATCAACTGACTGCAGCACAGCAAGTAGTCCACCATTACGCATCTCTGGCCCGGCTAATCTCAATGTTGATCTCGCGTCCCACATGAGATCGCAGTCAGTAGTTGCTGTCAGACCTGTGTCGAGAAGGCATCCAGCGGCGGCTTCGTAAGCATAAGCAGCGTTTGTTCCTATCACAATGAGATTACGTCCAAGAACGTTCTGTTCGTCGAGCTTGCGAAGAATGTTTGCAGTTAGTCGAGGTACTCTGGCAATTTTTCCGGCGCGTGCGCCACCAGCCAAGATCGCAAGCGAAGCGCTCAAATCTTTCAATCTCGCCTTGGTCTTTAATTTACCGGAATGAAATTTCTCATAAATGTCTTCAGTCGCTAGTGCCCTGGGACCTAAACTTCGGCCACCACCCGTTCTGTTGGTCACCCGATACAAGTAATCTTTTCCACCAATCGACTTCCATCCCATTCCTCCGGCATAAGAGGCGCGGTAATGTTCGCTAAGATGACGCCAACTCTGGTAGGTCTGGCTGATATCGATTTGTTGCCTCGATTGTAAATTTGAGAGCGCTGAAGAGTATTCCATGTTTATCTTTCAAAATTCAATTTTCATCATTTTGAAAGATAAAGCCATATAGGGCAAGGGTTTCAAGGGAAAGTCGGAATCGGTGGGTTGGTAAAACGTTCCCCGGAAATCTCCTGCTGAAATCCATTCGGTGCAATAACCGCTCCCGGCACTCAGGCCGCCACGGTATTGCCCAACTCCAGCATCTCCACCGGCACCGGCCGGCCAAACAGATATCCCTGAAAACGCCGGCAACCGTTTTCGATCAGGAAGTCGCGCTGGGCGATAGTTTCGACACCCTCGGCGATGACTGACAGGCCGAAGCTCTGCCCCATCGCAAGAATGGCGCGCACGATGACGGCATCATTGACGTGCCCGAGCAGATCACGCACGAACGAGCGATCAATCTTGACCTCGTGCAGCGGCAGGCGCTTCAGGTAGGACAGCGACGAATAGCCGGTACCGAAGTCATCCAGCGAAAAGCGCAGTCCGGCCTCGCACAAGATCGTCATTTTGTCGATCGTCAGCTCGATCTCGTCAAGCAGCAGACTCTCGGTCAACTCCAGCAACAGCCGCGACGGATCGATGCCGGTAGCCGCCACCAATGCCAGCACGCGCGGCACGAAATCATCGTCACCGAGCTGGCGCGCACTCAGGTTGACCGATAACGTCAGCTGCGCCGTGGCGCTGTTTTGCGCCCAGTCCTGCAATTGTCTGCAGGCGGTATCGAGTGCCCAATAACCGAGATCAACAATCAGGCCGGTTTCTTCTGCCAGCGTGATGAAACTGTTCGGCATCATCAGTCCTTTGACCGGATGCGCAAGCCGCATCAACGCCTCGACCCCGGTCAGTCTGCCCTCACTGTCGACCTGTGGCTGGTAGTGCAGCGCAAACCAGTTCTGTGCCAGACCTTCACGCAAGTCGGCTTCCAGCGTATTGCGCAACGTAACCCTGGCCTGCATCGCCGGATCAAAAAACAGCTGGTTGTTGCGGCCAGCGGTCTTGACATTGCCCAGTGCGAGATCGGCCCGCTTGATCAGTTCCTCCGGACTGTGCTGCTGATCGTGGAAGAACGCGATGCCGATACTGGCGGTCAGTTTGTGCGACGTGACATCGAGCAGGTAAGGCTCGGCGATGGCCTGCAGAATTCCGCGTCCGATGGCATCGACATCGATCGCCACGTCAACTGCCAACTTGCCAAGGCCTTCCAGAATGACCACGAATTCATCCCCGCCAATGCGGGCGACCGTGTCCTGTTCGCGCACGCACTCGCTGATGCGTCGTCCGGACTGCTGCACGACAATGTCCCCGGCGGCATGACCGTGGACCTCATTGAGCACTTTGAAATTATCCAGATTGATCAGCATCAATGCGCCATAAATGCCACGCCGTACACAACTGGCCATCGCATGGGTCAGGCGATCAATCATCAGGCGCCGGTTTGGCAAGCCGGTCAATACATCGAGATAAGCCAGCTTGCGGATAGTTTCTTCCGATTGCTTGAGTGTCGTGATGTCAGTGGAGAACTCACCGATCAATCGCTGACCCGCGGCCCCGACAAACGGAAAGCGGATATTTTTCCAGTAAGTCGGTGCTGCGCCGGGCCGGTTGATTTCCTCGATGCTCTCGGCTGCCATGCCGGTAGCGAGCACGACCTGATCGCTGGTCGTGCGCGCCACAGGGATATCGGCGGCGTGGCCGACGGTGTCATTCCAGCCCCGATTACCGTAGACGGTATGACCATTGCCGTCGCGGATCGAGGCGATGATTGGACTGGCATCCATGAATGCATGAAAGCGGCGCTCGCTCTCGATCAGTTTGAGTTCGGTACGACGCAATTCGGCGCGGGTGGCCGCCTCCTGCAGGGCGCGCAACAAGGTCGGCGCGAGCCGGGCCATGTTGTCCTTCATCACGTAATCATTGGCACCGGCTTTCATCGCAGCAACGGCGGTCTCTTCACCGACCGTGCCGGACAGGAGAATGAAAGGCACTTGCCCGTCGCTGGCGCGGCATAACGTCAGTGCATCCATGCCAGAAAATCCCGGCAATGAAAAATCCGAAATCACGACATCCCACGTGTGGCTCAATGCCGCCGTCAGACCGGCGGCATCCTGCACGCGCAGCGACGCGACGTCGAGTCCGGCACGCCGCAATGCGCGCAGGATCAGCAGGGCATCGTCTTCGTAATCCTCTACCAGCAGTACGCGCAACGCAACGGTCATAGCGGGTCAGTCATCGGCACCAACAGTGGCAATGACGCTGGTGGCGGACGGTTCAGCGTCAGCCAGTAGGTTGCGATGACGCGTGTCATGTCGACGAATTCACTATAGTCGATCGGTTTGACCAGATAGCTGTTGGCACCCAGCGAATAACAGGCATCAAGGTCCTGATCGAGCAGCGATGAGGTCAGCATGATCACTGGCACCAGCCGCGTACGCGGGTCGGCGCGGATCTCGCGCAGCACGCCGATGCCATCGAGGCGCGGCAGTTTCAGGTCGAGTAGCACCAGCTTCGGAAGTGGCTGGCCGGCGCGATCAGCGAACGCGTCACGGGCAAACAGGAAATCGAGCGCTTCAATTCCGTCACGCGCCACCACCATCGGATTACTCACCTGACTACGACGAAACGCGCGCAAGGTCAGCGCGGCATCGTCGGGATTATCTTCAACCAGCAATATCGGATCAGGCAGGTAAGGCATCCCGTTCCTCCTTCATGCAAAAATAAAAAGTCGCGCCATGACCAACCCGGGCTTCGGCCCAGATCTCGCCGTCGTGGCGGCGGATGATGCGCTTGACCAGCGCCAGCCCGATGCCGGTGCCCTTGAAGTCACTGACGGCGTGCAACCGCTCGAAGGTGCCGAACAGTTTTTCCGCATGCAGCATGTCGAATCCGGCACCATTGTCCGCTACAAAAAAGACCTGGTTGCCGTCGATCTCCTTGCATCCGATACGGATTTCAGGACGGTCAGTACGGCCAGTGAACTTCCACGCATTCTCGATCAGATTTTGCATCACGATCCCGATCAATCCCTTGTCGGCGCGCAGTTGCATGTTCTCGTCGATCTGCCATTGGACAGCACGAGCCGGCTGACCTTCACCGATTGTCGCGGCGATGTGATTGCACAGCTCGCTCAGGTTGATTGTCTCGGGACGGATTTCGCTGCGGGTCACCTGCGACAGCCGCAACATGTCATCAATCAACCGGCCCATCCGCTGACTCGCGATGCGGATGCGCTGCAGGGCGTCCTTGCCGTCGGCATCGAGCTTGTCGCTGTAATTTTCCAGCAGCGCCAGCGAAAAACCATCGAGGCTGCGCAATGGCGTGCGCAGATCATGAGAAACCGAGTAACTGAACGCCTTGAGTTCTTCATTGAGTGAGGCCAGTTCGAGATTCTTCAGACTCAGCGCGGCTTCGATGCGGGTACGGTCAGCGATTTCCTGATGCAGTTGCTCGTTGCTGGCGGCGAGTGCGGCAGGACTCGGCAAGGCCAACGCCAGCGGGATCAGCTTGACCAGCAAGAAAGCGGTCGGGATCGAGACCAGTGCCGTGATCGCCTTGATGCCACCGGAAAGCCAGTAAGCCGGATGCCAGACGGTCCACACTTCCATCACGTGACTGGCACCACACGCCAGGATGAACACGGCGAAGCAAATGAACATCCAGTGAAATTGCAGATCCCGCCGCTTGCGTACGAAAAACAGCAAGGTCACCGGAATCGAAAAATAGGCCAGCGCAATGAGCGAGTCGGACACCACATGCAGCCATAGCAAAGCAGGCTCCCAGAGGTAGCAATGGCCGTGCGGCATGAAATTATCAGTTGAAAAAAAACGGGAGAGGGAGTTATTCATGGGTTCTCGGGATGCGGCAGGATCCATCCCCACGCGGGGGCGGCTAAATCCGATACGTCGAAGCGGTTGGTGATCCTGGTGGAATGAGCCAAGACCGTACCATTAAAAATACCGTGTGAGCCGACATGGCGGCCTCAGACGCATGGTCATCATTGTAGAGTGACAGGAAAACTTCTAACCGAGTACTTTGCCTAGTGCAACTAAGGAAATTTCTGAGGAGCGGTTGTGTCGGTTGCCTCGAGGCTGGGTGTCCAAACACTATATTTTTACCAGGAGCCTTTCGGACTTAGGCTAGTTTGCACAAAGCGGAAAAACCGCCGCGTCATTTTTTAGCCTTATTTGAAACCTGCAACTACGCCCCCTCTACCTACCTGAACTTTTGTTCCCTTGTCCCACGAAGTCAATTTAGCCGGGTCGTGACATCCTCACAACGTCAATTCCCTGAAGGCGTCATCGTGCCCGTTCTGCGTGGCGAGCATCGCGGCAGTAAAGCCTTCTGCACTGGCGGCATGGATGTCGGCCCCAGCAGCGATTAATTCCTTGAGGGCATCAATTTGCCCTTCCTGCGCGGCGAACATCACGGCGGTAAAGCCTTTGGGACCTTTGACGTTGATGTTGGCCCTGGCATCGATCAATTCCTTGAGGGCGTCAACATGCCCTTTTCGCGCGGCGAGCATCGCGGCGGTAACGCCCTCTGCATTGATGACATCGATGTCAGCCCCGGCGGCAATCAATTCCTTGAGGACACCAGCATGTCCGTTCTGCGCGGCGAGTATGGTGGCGGAAAACCCTTTTGGCCCAATGACGTTGATGTTGGCTTTGGCGGCGATCAATTTCTTGAGGACGTCGGCATGCCCGTTCTGCGCGGCTAGCATGGTGGCGGTAACGCCTCGCTCATTGGTGGCATGGATGTCAGCGCCGACGGCAATTAATTCCACGATGGCATCAGCATGCCCGTTCTGCGCGGCTAGCATCGCGGCCGAAATGCCTAGTGGCCCTTTGACATGGATGTTGGCCTTGGCGACGATCAATTCCTTAAGGGCGATGACATGCCCGTTCTGTGCTGCGAGCATCGCGGCCGTAATGCCTCTCGGACCTTTGACATTGATGTTGGCCTTGGCGTTAATCAATTCCTTGAGGACGTCGACATGCCCGCTCTGCACGGCGAGCATCACGGCGGTAATACCTTTAGAACCTTTGACGTTGATGTCGGCATTGACAGCGATCAATTCCTTGAGCGCATCGACATGACCATTCTGCGCAGCGAGCATGACGGCAGTGACGCCCTTGGGACCTTTGACATGGATGTCAGCCTCGGCGGTGATCAACTCCTTGAGCGTGTCAGCATGCCCTCTCTGCGCCGCGAGCATGAGGGCGGTAAAGCCATGTATCTCGGTGGCATTGATGTTGGCCTTGCCAGCGATCAATGCCTTGAGCGCACTGACATGTCCATTCTGTGCGGCGAGCATCACGGCGGTAAAGCCTTGTGGGCCTTTGAAATCGATATCAGCCTCCGCGGCGATTAATTCCCTGAGGACGTCGGTATGCCCGTTATTTGCGGCGAACATCGCGGCGGTAGCGCCTTGTCTGTCGGTGACATTCATATCGGCATCGGCGGCGATCAATGTCCTGAGGACCTCGACATGGCCGTTAGTCGCGGCGAGCATTGTGGCGGTAAGACCTTCTGTGTTGGTGGCATTGATGTCGGCATTGGCGACAATCAATTCCTTGAGGGCGTCGGCATGGCCGTTAGTCGCGGCGAGCATCGCGGCAGTAAGGCCTTGCGGACCGTTGGCATGGATGTCGACCTTGGCAGTGATCAATTCCTTGAGGACCTCGGCATGACCGTTTTGCGCCGCCAGCATCGCGGCGGTAAAGCCTTCCGGATCGGTAAAGTTAATGTCGACTCCGGCATCACTGAGTGCCTTCACACCATTTTTATTATTTAAAATAACCGCCATCATCATCACAGGAACGATTTCGTGCTTATCTATTTTATTCTCATGAAACAAACCTGCACATTCCATTAACCATTCATCAGGGATATGTTGAATATTTTCAATCTCACGCTCATTCAATATATGTCGCGCAATTTCTTGCAAAATAGCGCCATGTGCTTTTGGATCAATTCCATCTTTTCCAAGCGTATGCAACATCTTTACAGGGGATATAGCCAGCAACTCCTTTCCTTTTAATTCTTCGGCACTGCCATCCTTGTCACGCCAGAATAAATTTCCCAGCATGTTGATTTCGCCATTTACTTCCCCTTCCGTCAATCTGATTGTGTCGTCATAATTAACAAGCTGTTTATTTCTCATTTCCGCCATGAAATGCCTGGCAACCAATGTCGGTTGTCGTGCAAATTGATAGGACAAGGTGTCTGGAACCTGAAGCAAATAATTCTCTGTTGGGACGTCGCCAAATTCGCTATCCAATGTCGCTTGCTTGATATCTTTGGCCCGATTAAAAATATCCGTTAATTGCTCGCCTTCAAAAGGGAGACTGATATCTCTCTGTTGTGCTTCCTTTATCTGATCAAGGTAGTTCTCCGCCATCGTTCTGGATAATAATCCAGGCTTGATTTTATCCAGTACTGTTTGCTTGCATTTTTCAAACTGCCTAATTGAAATCTCTGATTCCGCAATTCGCGCGAACTCGTCCATGCGTTCGGAAACGCCCATGTCCTTTGCCATATAGTTGAAGTAGGCGTTGACGAAATGCACCTCATTTCCCGGTTCGTACTGATGACTATTTTCGACGTGCTTTGTGATTAGTGCGTCCATCATTTGAATTTTGACGCGATGAGCAGCGCCCTTGATTCCGGCAGAGCCGTATTTCAAACTCGATAGTGCCTCTTGTAAAACCGTGAGCATGCCACCGGAGCACACACGCATTTGTGGAGCCATCGCGATCACTGCTGTGATGCGTTTTTGCAAGGCAATTTTTTCATTGCCCATTAAATTGACCAGTTCATGGAACATTTCTTTTCCGGGTCCGTACACAATCGGTTTATGCGAAGAAAAAAAATCTTCAGAAAAATCAAATAAATGGGTTTTCAATGTATCAAAGTCATCTTGAATGGAATCGGTCGCATTCTTTGAAAGGCCTGGCTCGACTTTATCGGCATTGCGTTTAACAAAACCGACGATATTATCCAGAATGGCTGCATATTCTTGCTGGCATTTGACAAAATCAGGATGCGCCATGAACTGCTGCATTGTCATCGCACGATATTTTTTGTCAGAAAAGAGAATCTGCTTGGTTTCCGGGAATCGCCGGCTGTGCGATATCGGCTTAAAAGAATTGGGATCAAAAAAAGCGGGAGTAAAAGTAGGATGAATAGTCATTTAAGTAGACTTTCTATTTAAATAATCGTCATTTTTATTTGATTGACATGAACTATTTGTACTGCAGTTTTATCTTATCGCGGGGATGCGCCCGGTGTGGGTCTGTTTGGCAGTTTTTGTATCTATGTGCACACATCCGCCATGCAAGGTATGTCGAAGAATGAAGTGATGTGCAAATTGGTGACAGAATTAAAATAAAAGGGTTCATTCCTGCGGAACACTGTCGTGCATCAGGACACCCTCCAGTTCGCTATGCGGTGTCAGCCACGGACGTTGCTGCAGCATGGTTATCGTGCTGGCATAGCCGGCCTCGCGACGCTGCCGGATTCCGCTTTCCGAAAAATCGATATCCTTTGACTGATCCTCGCCCTCCAGTCGCGGTGCGTAGAGACGGCATAAATGCATCGTGGTCGAGCAGCCCCAGGACAGCATTTCCTTGATGGCCGGATCCTGTTGCGCGTCAGGTGGCAAGTGTTTTCCAAGCAGATTGATGACGTGTCGCAAGCGATGCAGCTTGCGCTCTTCCATGACGTAATTGTCGACCCGACTGGCGTACTGGATATCTTTGCCGCGCCCCATGGCATCCCACACGCTTTGCGGGGCGTCGCCTTCCGCCAGCCACAGATGTGCGGCAAAGATCAGCGAATCGCGACGCGGGGCATCATTCATCACGGTCTCGACCGGGGTGTTGGAATACACGCCGCCATCCCAGTAAGGTTCCCCCTCCACTTCGACCGCCGGAAAAGCAGGCGGCAAGGCTCCCGATGCCATCACGGTGGCCACGCTGATCGGATCTTTGTGACTATCGAAGTAGCGCATCTTGCCAGTTTTGACATTGACCGTTCCGAGGCTCAGGCGCGTGTTGGTGGCCGTGTTGAGCCGGTTGAAATCGACCAGTTCGGCCAATGTCTCTGCCAGCGGATCGGTGCAATAGTAACCAGCCTTGTAGGTGCCGAGTGGTGCCTTGTTATTGAGCAGTGCCATCATGTTTGGCTTGAAGAAGCCATCGACGCCCTGCATGACGGTGTGCATGTTCATCACGCTTTGTGCCCACGGCATTCCCTGGCTCCATGGCATCGGGCTCGCCTGCACCAGTGTCCAGAATGCGTTGAGACGTTCGATCCGGTCTTCGGGGCGATTGCCGGCGATGATGGCAGCATTGATCGCCCCGATGGAGGTGCCGATCACCCAATCCGGTTCGATGCCGGCATCATGCAGTGCTTCGTAAACACCGACCTGATAGGCACCGAGTGCGCCACCTCCTTCAAACACCAGCACCACCTGGCCGTCATAGTCCAGACAATGAGCGGAACCTTCAGCAGAACGGATAATGTCGGCACGCAGGCCGGATTGCAGCATAATCACTTGGTTTTCTCCTTTGATGACGGGTTGATGACGTATTGATGAGGTAGTAAGGACCACGTTGATCCCTGCCGGACGTGCCCGTTCATTGCGCCGTCCAGCCGCCTTCAATCGGAATGATCGCGCCGGTGATCGAGGCGGCATCTTCGCCCGCAAGAAACAGCGACAAGGCGGCAACCTGCTCGACGGTAACGAATTGACGGGTCGGCTGTGCCGCCAGCAGCACGGTGCGCTTGACCTCGTCTTCACTGATGCCGCGGGCTTTCGCCGTGTCAGGAATCTGCTGTGCCACCAGTGGCGTGAGCACATAGCCGGGACAAATTGCATTGACCGTGATGCCTTGTTCTGCCACTTCCAGCGCCACGGTTTTGGTCAAGCCGGCGACGCCGTGTTTGGCTGCGACATAGGCAGATTTGTACGGACTTGCGACCAGTGCATGCGCCGATGCGACGTTGATGATGCGGCCCCAGCGCTTGGTTTTCATTAGCGGCAACGCAGCACGGATGGTGTGAAAAGCGGCCGACAGGTTGATGGCGATGATCGCGTTCCATTTGTCGAGCGGGAACTCGTCGACGGGAGCCACATGTTGAATACCGGCGTTGTTGACCAGGATGTCGAGTCCGCCCAGGTTGGCGTGGGTGCGCTTGATCATTGCTTCGATCTCATCGGCGCGACTCATATCAGCCCCGTCATAGTCGACCTTGATGACGAATTCATCGGCCAGATTTGCACGCAAGGCGGCAATATCATCCGGGTTGCCAAATCTGTTCAGGACAATATCGCAGCCGGCGGCGGCAAAGCCGCGCGCTATGCCAAGGCCGATGCCGCTGGTTGATCCAGTGATCAGTGCTACTTTTTTATGCAACATGTTTTTCTCCACGGTGAAGGGTTTAAGAAACGCAACGCGATGGACAACGCGATATCAAGGTGACCGGACTTCTGGCTGCTTGTCTTGCTCAACGCTGCGCTCAAAGCGGAAATGGGTGATGTCCGGACGAAAAAACATGCCCCAGGTCCATTCGATAAAGACGCGGAATTTGCGGCCTGCAGTAGGCATTTGCGACAAGTAATACGCACGCCATAACAACCACGCGGGCAGACCAGTCAGCTTGATGCCCGCGAGTTCCGCCACACCTTTGTGATGGCCAACGGTCGCCATCATGCCGCGCGAGCGGTAATCGAACGGTTGGGTCCGCTCGCCGCGCAGCACTGCCAGCAACTGCCGGGTCAGGTGTTTTGCTTCGGCGACGGCGAACTGCGCGGTCGGGATCGCATACTCGCCATTGGGCAGCGGAATCTGCGCGCAATCGCCAATCGCCCACACCGACGCCGGACCCACCACGGAACAATCCGCACGGCAGACGATGCGCCCGCGCTCCAGCGTCACGCCTTGCAAAACCTCGGTCAGTGCATTGGCACGCGTGCCGATTGTTGCGATTGCCGTCGCCGTGGGAATCGACTCACCCGACTGCAACTGCACCTGTTTGGCGTCAATCCGGCTAGCCGAAGTATTCAAGCGCACGGCTACGCCACGCTGCATCAGTGACGTTGTTGCCGCCAGTCCCAGTGCTTCGGGCAATTGCGGCAACAGGATCGCGCCGTCATGCAGCAGCGAGATGGCCAGTTCGTCGGCTTTGACGCGCGGATAGTATTGGCAGATACCGTGCAACACGTCGGCCAGCGCACCGGCCACTTCGACCCCGGAAAAACCGCCGCCAATCACGACGAAATGTCCGAGTGTGCGGCGGGCATCCGGATCGGGTTCGAGCTCCATCTGGGCCAGGCGCCGCAACACCAGATTGCGCACATGAATTGCGTCGCCGAGGGTCTTCAATACGTGGCCATGATCGACCATGCCGGGAATCAGGTCGCACCTGGCACGATTGCCAAAGGCGAACACCAGATGGTCGTAGGGCAAGGTGAGTGGCCCTTGCAAACTACTGGTGTGCAGCAACCGCGCCGCGAAATCGACCGCATTGACCCGCCCCATCACGAAGCGCGCACCACGCGTGAATTCACGCAACGGTGCCACGACATGTTCGGGAAAGACGGCGGCACCAACCACTTCAGCGAGCAATGGATTGAAGGTCGTATAGCTCTCCTCGCTGATTAGCGTGACCTCGACGTCGTTTTCGCGCGCGCTGGCAAGCTGGCGTATCAGTGCTGCACCCGCGAAGCCGCCCCCGACAACGATGATTTTTTTGATTGTTGACCTCATTGTTGACCTCATTATTGACCTCATTGAGCCTGTGACTTTTCTATCGTCGCACCACCTAGCCATTCCTTACAGGGGCATTGAATACCCGATGTTTGATCGCCGACAAAAATTACCGGAATACCGTGTAAGGCCGCTAACCGACTGGCGACAATGGAGGGCGTAACAGGCATCGCGCTGGTCTGGCGTCTGGCACGCAATTACCCATCCATTTACACAAAAGGAGGTTTAGTCATGAAGGCAACGTTACTGAAATTAAAACCGGGCACCTTGGCAATCGGATTGACGCTGGCGGTCTGTGCCAACGCATTCGCTGCAGGATGCCCTTCGGGCAAGGAAGGCAACAATGCGCTGCCCGGTGCGCCGACCGCGCCTGCCGGTGTGACCGATACCGAACTCGCGGCAATCGATCTGTCAAAAGAAAACGTGAAATTGAGCGAGCGTCGGCTGCGTCTGCGCAAGATGACGATTGCGCCCGACGGCATCGTACCGCTGCACAGTCATGCCGACCGTCCGGCACTGATCCGGGTTGACTCCGGTGAGATTGTTGAAAATAACAGCAAATGCACGGTCCCCATCCTGCACAAGGCCGGTGATATCGCCAAAGAGTTTTTAGGCACCAGGCACTGGTGGAAGAACGACAGTGGCAAGCCGGTCGAACTCACGATCACCGATATCGTGAACGACAAAAAAGCCGATCCAATGAAAGACATGATGTAAGCAATACCGCTATCACACTGCGCTCCCAGGCCGTGCGCGGCGCGGTTTGACTACAACTTATTCAATGGATAAACGCCATGATGCAGATCAGTCTGAACAGTGCCGTCTTTGGTATCGCCGTGCTATTGACCGCAGTGATGGGTTTTGCGGTGCAACGTGGAGCCACCTGCACCGTCGCCGCTGTCGATGAACTCGTCGGACAACACCGGTACACGCGCCTGCTCGCCATGCTCGAAGCATCACTGTGGGTCGCTGGTGGGCTGTTGATTGCCTCGACGCTGCATCTGACGATGCGCATGCCCACCGGGTTTGCCGTCTCTTGGATGATTGTGGCCGGCGGCGTGTTGCTCGGCCTGGGCGCATTCGTCAACAAGGCCTGCGTGTTCGGCGCGATCGCGCGGTTGAGCAACGGCGAGTGGAGTTATGTCGCCACGCCATTGGGATTTTTTGCTGGTTGCGCACTCCTGCAAGGGCTGCCGATATCGCCTCAACGGATGAACTCGACATCGCCGGTGTTTGAGATGGCGCAATGGACGGTGTGGTTGTTTGTTGCCTTCATGCTCACCAGAATTACCATGGCGATCTGGCAGGCGCGCAGCGATGCCACACAGTGGTTCACCAGATCACGCTGGACACCGGGTGCCGCGACGATTGTGATCGGGATCGCTTTTGTTTTGCTGCTGATCTTGCTGGGCGGCAGTTGGGCCTACACCGATGTGCTCGCCGAACTGTCGATGGGAAAATCCGACAACCTCACCTGGCGCTTGCTGCTGTTACTGGCCTTGTATGCTGGCGCGCTGCTGGGCGGCTACACGGCTGGCCATTGGCGAGCTGTGCCTCCCGACGGTCGGCAGGTGCTACGCTGTTTTTTTGGCGGCTTGCTGATGGGAATGGGTAGCCTGCTGATTCCAGGCTCGAACGATGGACTGGTCTTGCTCGGCATGCCCTTGCTTTATGCACACGCCTGGCTGGCGTTCCTGACGATGTGCATGACCATCGCCGTTGCGATGAAATTGAAGTCACCATGATGCGAACCACGTCTACGCATCATGCGGTAACAACGCGTGCTGATGACCCGAGATCACTTGCGCTTGGCACCACACTGAAATCACGCCGTGATCACATACCCGGCACGTCCCTGCCCTGCCCGCGCTGCGACGCCAGCACGATTTCCTTGCGCAATTCGGTCAGCTTCGCGTCCAGACGACGCTGGTTTTGCGGGCCCACACGCAACATGATTTTCTGTCCGGACGACAGCGCTTTCAATGCTGGATCGGTGAACTCGTAACGCACCCATGGTTGCAGCGACGGGACGGGTCCCTTCACTTCAAGCAGGCTGACTGCCAGTTCTCCGGTTGGTTTGGGCGTTGCCAGCAACTGGTCGATGATGGCCACCAGACGATCATTGAAGTAGCGCTTCGGAAAGCCGAGCTCGACGTACGCTTGCTGGAATAACGGATACAGGCGCACATAAACGGCGACGGCCTTGCGGCTGTCAACTGCTTCGACGAACGAAACAAACGGACTGTAGCGCGCACTGTTGTCGGTGCTGATGGCCTCGCCGTTGGCACTTGGCGTCGTTGTGAAACGTCCCGGTGTCGGATGTACCGGCCAGACAGCCTTCGGTGCTTGCGCCCGACCCAGATTGTCGACCGTCGCAACGACGTGGCGCACAAAGCCGGCAGGAATTACCCAGGTAACAAAATCCTTGCGCTGGAATAGCCCTTGCAGTTCCTTGTCGACGAACGGATCAGACTCGGCCAGTGCGGGTAAAACCTTGTCTGGCGTTGGTGCTGGTACGGCGGCCTCGGTGGGCTCAAGCGGAAACTTGGTAACGGGTTCGGCAGGTGCGAGCGGCTTGGAAGCGTCAGCAGGATCAGGCATCGCCGGTTCGACGGAAGCCAGCGGAGGGATAGGCGGTGGCGCAGCAATGTCGTGTACGGTTTCGACGCGGCCGCTTTGCGACCACACGTACAAAGCGCCGGCACCAACCGCGACGACAATCAGCGCCACGATCAGGCGGGAAGGTTTTTTCTTCATGGATTCTTACCGATGCAAAGTGGTTATAGCCAGTGACCTTACCATCTGATGTCCGGCGGTGCGGATTGTTGGAGAGTATTGGGGAAGATTGAGCGAGTTCAACTGTCCCGGCTACCGCAGTGCGACTCACACAAGACCGGCTTATTGGAAGTCAGTAGATAATGGGTGCCTCGTTATTTCCCGCACCATAAGGATTCCATGACATTGCCATTTCCCGCCCGCGCCGCCGTCACGCTGCGCACCGTATTTTTTGCCCTTGCCCAAGCGGTGTTCCTGCTGACGACAATCGGTGCCACGATGGCACACGCCGCAGACTTAAAACTAGGCCTCGCCGCCGACGTCTCCTCGCTCGATCCGCATTACCTCAACATTGCCCCGAACATTGCGCTGTCGTCACACCTGTTCGATGCGCTCGTCAACGTCGATGCCAGCGGCAAGCTGATTCCGGGACTGGCCTTGTCCTGGCGCGCGGTCGATGCCACCACCTGGGAATTCAAGCTGCGTCCCGGCGTGAAGTTTCATGACGGCTCGCCATTCACGGTCGAGGATGCGATTTTTTCACTTGACCGCCCGGCAACGCTCACCAAAAGCCCGGGGCCTTTTACCAGTTACACCCGCCAGATCGTGGACAAACAAGCAGTGGATGCGCTGACGCTGCGTCTGACTACAGCCACCCCTTATGGCCCACTGCCATTGGATGTCTCGACCATCTTCATCGTCTCGAAAACAATCACGGAGAACGCCTCCACCGAGGATTTCAACAGCGGCAAGGCTGTCGTTGGTACCGGGCCGTTCAAGTTCGTCAGTTTCTTGCGGGGTAACAAAGTTGAACTGTCACGTAACCCGGATTACTGGGGTGAAAAGGCGGTGTGGGACAAGGTCACGTTGCGTGTCATCGCCAATAACGCCTCGCGTACCGCCGCCCTGCTTGCCGGTGACGTCGACGCCATTGAATCGGTACCAACGCCAGATATCGCGCGCATCAAGCGCAATCCTGATTTCCGGCTGGAGCAGCGGGTGTCGTGGCGTACCATTTTCTGGACCGTGGATCAGGCTGACCATTCCTCCCCGGATGTCACCGATCTGAATGGCAAACCGCTGGCAACCAATCCGTTGCGCGACCCTCGTGTCCGACTGGCCATGTCGAAGGCAATCAATCGCCAAGCGGTGGTATCCCGGGTCATGGAAGGCCTGGCACAACCCGCCTCGAACGTGGTCGCGCCCGGTATCCTGGGCTATAACGATGCGATCAAGGTGCAAGCCTACGATCCTGCCGGCGCCAAAAAATTGCTGGCAGAAGCAGGCTATCCGAACGGATTCGGACTGACTTTGCACGGACCGAACAACCGCTACATCAACGATGAACAACTGATTCAGACCGTGGCGCAATTCTTCAGCCGGATCGGCATCCGCACCAAGGTCGTGACCTTGCCACTCGCGGTGTATTTCGGTCGTGCCAAAGCCAGTGAATTCAGCGTGGCTTTGTTGGGATGGGGAACGCTGGCCGGCGATTTTGGCTTGCGCTCACTGGTCGGCACCACCAATCCACAAACCGGATGGGGCTCCTGGAACTGGGGTAATTACAGCAACCCGAAGGTTGACACGCTGATCCGCTCTTCGCTGGCATCGGTCGATCCAACCGAACGCAACAACTTTGCGCGCCAGGCCGCCGGCATCGCGCTGCAGGAAAACGCAGTCATCCCGATGCACCATCAAATCGCCACCTGGGCGATGCGCAGTGGCTTGCGATATGCGGCGCGGGTGGATGAATTCACTTTTGCGCATCAGTTCAAGCCTCAGTGATGGGGTTGGTCTGGTATTGATCATTAAAGTGGCATATCGCGATTGGAAAAGAACAATCCACCAAATCGATGGCTGTGCCGAAGCAGAATAAAAAATCATTTAAAAATATCATGGCGGTTACAAGATAATTGAGTATTCGCAGATTTTTTAATAGGTAGGAAATGAGCAAGCACTATACCGAGATCAGTAAGTATTTAAGTTTTGTGTTGCGACATCAACCGGGTGCCATAGGTATCACGCTTGATACTGAAGGATGGGTGGATATTACGGTATTGATTGCCGCTGCCGCCAAAATTGGCAAGACGCTAGCTATTGATGTGATTCGGGAAGTGGTTGCAACAAGCGACAAAAAGCGGTTTGCGATTTCCGAAGACGGGTTACGTATTCGAGCCGTTCAGGGGCACTCTACTCAACATGTTGATATTAATTATATTGAGCAAGTGCCACCTGACTTTCTTTATCATGGTACGGCGACACGTTTTCTGGATTCTATTTATGAACAAGGATTAATATCCGGCTCACGACATTATGTGCATCTGTCACAGGACAAGCAAACGGCGCTCGCTGTTGGAAGTCGACACGGGCAGCCTGCTGTTCTTACGATTAAGGCTTTGCTGATGCATGAGCAGGGTTTCAAGTTTTTCAGGGCTGAGAATGGGGTTTGGTTGACGAGTGTGATTCCTGTTGAATTCATTTTTTAAGAAGACTAAATCGTAGGGTGCAATAACCGAAGGGCATTGCACCGACCTGTCTCTTATACACATCTGACGCTGCC
>NZ_JASJWR010000052.1:0-19037 GCF_035019065.1 Actimicrobium sp. CCI2.3
CACATCAATCTAATCAAAATCAACCGTTAAAAACAGCATACAAGGGTGCAATAACCGCAGGGCATTGCACCAAATGCACCGCCGCAGCCAACTCCCTGCACCGCCCCGAACCCCGTCACAGCCGTTGCAACCATGATGGTTTCCTGTGACGGAATCACCAGGCCGCGATGCTGCCATCAGAACGTGGCTCGGTGCCACCGCACAGCACACCCTGTGCGTCGCGCCAGATGATCTGACCGCGCCCGAAGGCGTGCTGGTTGCCGGACCACGCGACCTCGTGACCGAGCGCGGCGAGCGAACGGAACAGGTGCTCCGGTGCAGTATGCTCAAGATTGACCTTGTTCCCTTGCAGCCATTCCCAACGCGGTGCATCGAGCGCGGCTTGCGGGTTGAGTGCGAAGTCGACCGTATTCATCACCATCTGCACATGGCCCTGCGGTTGCATGAAACCGCCCATCACGCCGAACGGTCCAATCGCTGCGCCATCCTTGGTCAGGAAGCCGGGAATAATCGTGTGGTAAGGCCGCTTGCCCGGTGCCAGACAATTCGGATGATCCGCATCGAGCGTGAAATTGTTGCCACGGTTGTGCAGCGCGATGCCCGTGCCCGGCACCACCAGTCCTGAACCAAAGCCCATGTAATTGCTCTGGATGAGCGACACCATGTTGCCCTCGCTGTCCGCCGTGCTGAGATACACCGTGCCGCCACGCGGTGGCTCGCCCGCTATCGGCAAGGTGGCACGCGGTCCGATCAATCGACGGCGCTCGTCGGCATACGCGTCCGACAGCAAGTCGCACACCGACACCCGCATTGCGCTGGCTTCAGCGATATGCGCGTGACCATCGGCGAAAGCCAGCTTGATCGCTTCGATCTGGCGGTGATGGGTCAGCACGGTATCGCGTTCGCTGAAATCGAATCCCTTGAGGATATTGAGCGCCATCAGCGCGACCAGTCCATGGCCGTTCGGCGGGATTTCCCAGACGTCATAGCCGCGATAGTTGACGCTGATCGGATCAACCCATTGCGGCTGATATGCGGCCAGATCGGCCACGTCCAGATAGCCGCCGGCACCTTGAACGCAGGCGGCGATTTTTTCTGCCAGCGCACCGCGATAGAAACTTGCGGCATTGTCTGAAGCGATCGATTGCAAGGTCTGCGCGTGCCCCGGCGAGCGCCAGACTTCGCCGGCACGCGGTGCCCGTCCGGCGGCCGCAAAGGTGTCGAACCACGGCTGGAAATGACCGGCCTTGAGTTCGTTGAGAAAGTTCCTGTGCGCCGCATCCCATGCCACGGCGACCATCGGCGAAACCGGAAAACCGTCTTGCGCCAGCGCGATGGCACCGGCCATCGACTGCGCCAGCGGCAACTTGCCGAAACGTTCGGCCATGCTGACCCACGCGCCTGGCGTACCCGGCACGGTCACCGGCAGTGCGCCGTATTTCGGCATGCTGGTGTGGCCTGCCGCTTTCAACGCCGCCAATGAAATGCGCTGCGGCGCGGCACCGCTGGCATTGAGTCCGTGCAGCTTGCCGCCATGCCAGATTAATGCGAAGGCGTCACCGCCTATCCCATTGGCGGTCGGTTCAACCACCGACAGCGCGGCGGCCGCTGCGATCGCCGCATCGATCGCATTGCCGCCCGCTTGCAGCACTTGCAGACCGGCTTGCGCCGCCAGCGGCTGGGCTGTCGCGACCATGCCGCGCTTGGCATACACGACGCTGCGACGCGAGGCATACGGATAGTGATTGCTGTCGAGGTTCATCATGGAGTGTCCTGTTTTTAAAGTGGTTAGCGATACGGATGGCCGATAGCAACGCCTGCATGATAGTCATCGATAACCTGTTCGTCACGCGGCAGGCCGACCGGCTTGAGCATGGCAATGCTTTGCTCCGTGATCTGCCGACGGTCCAGCGCCCAAAAAATCCTGCTCCCGCCCCGCATGAAACCCCGCCGACATGCGCGGACCGGACTTACCCAAAGCCATTCCGGCAATGCTTGCTATGCTTGCTGCTTTATTTGATTACAACCAAAGGGACTCATGGACTTTTCGCTGTCACCAGAAATCAAGGATCTGCAGGAACGCACCCGCCGTTTCATCGCAGACGTCGTCATCCCGCTCGAAAACGATCCGCGTCAAACCGGCCACGGCCCCACCGAATCGCTGCGTGAAGAACTGGTCGCGGCCGGTCGCGCCGCCGGCTTGCTGACGCCGCATGCGTCGGTCGAACTGGGCGGACTGGGTTTGTCGCATGTCGCCAAGGCGGCCGTGTTTGAAGCCGCCGGTTACTCGCCGCTTGGCCCGGCTGCACTGAACATCCATGCGCCGGACGAAGGCAATATCCATCTGATGGAACAGGTCGCGTCGCCATCGCAAAAGGAACGCTGGTTGCGTCCGCTGGTTGAAGGCCGCACGCGCTCGTGTTTTGCGATGACCGAACCGGCGCCCGGTGCCGGTTCCGATCCGTCGATGCTGCAAACCATCGCCGTCAAGGACGGCGACGACTACCTGATCAGCGGCACCAAATGGTTCATCACGGGAGCCGAAGGAGCCAGCTTTGCGATCATCATGGCGCGCATGGAAGATGGTTCGGCAACGATGTTCCTGTCCGATATGGACCGTCCCGGCATCATCCTGGAACGGCTGATGGAGTCGCTCGATTCCTGCTTCGCCGGCGGTCATGGCGTGCTGCGTTTCGAGAATGTGCGGGTGCCGGCGACCGATGTCCTCGGTGAAATCGGCAAGGGCTTTCGCTATGCACAGATTCGTCTTGCACCGGCACGACTGACGCACTGCATGCGCTGGCTCGGTCAGGCGCAACGGGCGCATGATGTCGCGCTGGCCTATGCCAGCGAGCGCCAGGCGTTCGGCAAAGCGCTTGGCGAACACGAAGGCGTCGGTTTCATGCTGGCCGATAACGCGATGGACCTGCATAGCGCACGGCTCAATATCCAGCATACGGCGTGGGTGCTCGACCAGGGCGGTCGTGGCAATATCGAATCGAGCATGACCAAGGTGATCTGTTCGGAAGCGATCTGGCGCATCGTCGACCGGTGCGTCCAGATTCTGGGCGGGCGCGGCGTAACTGCCGAGACCATTGTCATGCGCATTTTCAAGGATGTTCGCGGATTTCGGATTTACGACGGCCCGAGCGAAGTGCATCGCTGGAGCATCGCCAAAAAAATCGTCAGCCATCAACAACAGCTCGGCTAACGACGGCTGAGCCGGATTGCCGTGCAGTCACCCGCCTCATCTGACGATCGGCGATGACTGCCCGTACACACGCGTTTTTTTTGACTGGTCGTGGTTCCCACTACAATTTCCTTTTGAGTAAGTTTAGGTTGTGCAATAAATTAACTTTGGGTAACCTAAGTTGACTTTATGTAATGACTGGTCGGGCCAACTGCTATCCGGCCTTCAGGACAACCTCAAAAGGAGTAATCGTTCATGGACGAGGCTACCGAAATCGCCAGCTTGCCGGTGCCAGCATGTCGGTACGCGATAGGCATCGGTTCATCGGCCGGTGGTCTGGAAGCCTTGCGTGAATTCGTGGCCTGCCTGTCGCCTGGCCTCAACTGCATCTATGTCATTGCGCAGCATATCTCGCCCAACTACCGCAGCATGATGGCCGACATACTTGGCCGCGACACCGTGTTGCCGGTACGGGAAGCCGTCGATGCCGAGTTGCCTGCCATGGATGTGGTCTACATCATTCCGCCCGGGTACAACATGGTGTTTCGCGATGAACGTTTTCATCTGTCGATCGCGTCACCCGAAATTTCCCCCAAGCCCTCCGTGAACCTGCTGTTCCAGTCGCTCGCCGAGACCTTCGACGAGCGGGCGATTGGCGTGATCCTGTCAGGCACCGGTTCCGACGGCACGCGTGGTTTGCGCGCAATCAAGGCCGCTGGCGGCATGACCTATGTGCAGACACCTGAGTCGGCAAAATTTAAGGGCATGCCCAGTTCGGCCATCGATGACTGCGTGGCTGACCGTATCCTGACCCCGGGTGCCATTGCGCACGAAGTCGAGCGCCTGGTGCGGTTCCCGGACAGTGTTCCCGAAAACGAAGGACTGGAACAGCGACCGGCTGAAATGACCGAGCTTTTCGAGCGCGTGCGAGAACGGACCAAGATTGATTTTTCCAGTTACAAGCTGTCGACGGTGCAGCGTCGTTTGCAGCGGCGCATGATCGTGACCGAAGCCACGACCTTGTCTGCCTACCTCGATTACGTGAGCAGGCACGAGGACGAACTCGATGCGCTGGCGCGGGAAACCCTGATCTCGGTGACAGAATTCTTCCGCGACAAAGCGGCTTTCGACATTCTTGCCGGGCACGTAGCGCAATTACTGAGTCGCAAAAAATCGGGGGATGAGGTCCGCATCTGGGTGGTCGGCTGCGCCACCGGTGAAGAAGCCTATTCGCTGGCCATGCTCTTTTCGTCGCTGATCGACGAGTCAGGACGGCCATTGCATCTGCATATTTTTGCGTCTGACATCGACAACAACGCGCTCATGTTTGCGCGCCGTGGCGTGTATAACCAAAATGCGGTTGCCGAGTTGCCGACCGATTACCTGAAGCGCTATTTTCAGGTCATCGGCAACGGGTACGAAGTAACCAAAGTACTGCGCGATTGCGTGACGTTCGCACGGCAGGATATCGTCATCGACCCGCCGTTCTTGCGTCTCGACCTGATCACTTGCCGCAATGTCCTGATCTACTTCAATACCGATCTGCAAGCCAAGGTGATGGCGGTGCTGCGCTACGCGCTACGTGATGATGGCCTGCTATTTCTGGGCCGATCGGAAACCGTCAACCAGCAAGAAGACCTGTTTGGCGCAGTCGACCGCAAAGCCCACTTGTACCGGCCACTCGGACAGGGGCGGCCCGTGCTGCTCGGACATGGCCGGCCGGCACCGCGTGCAAACAAGCCGGCGACGCGACAGAGCACGTCGCGCGCCGAAACCTCGCATGCCCGACAATTCCTGACCACGGCGGCCGAGAGCATCGGTCCGGCCATGCTGATCGATGGCGGCTTCCGGATCCTGCACAGCCAGGGCGACGTCGACCGCTTCATCAGCTTTCCGTCCGGTGCGCCCGAAATGAATCTGGCCCAGTTGATCGTGCCGGAACTGGTCAATGAATTGTTGACGACGGTACGTCGTGCGGCCCGCCACCATGCTCGCCTGTGCAGTCGCAAGCGCGCCGCATCACTGCACTGGGTGGTGCGGTCTGGCGACTGGTGGTGCATCCGGTATTGCAGGCCGATGGTGGCACGACCGCTTTTCTGGTGATCTTCGAGCCTGCCGGAAAAGTGTCTTCCGGTTCAGTCAACGCGGGTAACAGCGACAACGACGATGGCAGTGTCTTGCAGGAACTGGCCACGACGCGCGAGCAACTGCAAACCCTGATGGAAGAAATGGCGGCGTCGAACGAAGAAATGCAGGCGCTCAACGAAGAGATCCAGGCATCCAATGAAGAGATGCAGGCTGCCAATGAAGAGCTCGAAGCGAGCAATGAAGAATTGCAGGCCACTAACGAAGAACTGGTCAGCGTTAACGAGGAAAGCCAGATCAAGTCGATCGAGCTGGCCATCATCAATACCGAATTTGAAGGGGTGTACAACACCATCGATTTTCCGGTGGTGGTGTTTGACAAGGCGCTGTTTTTGCGGCGTCTGAACAATGCGGCGGTGCGTAACTTCGGGCTGTCGATTGCGCATGTCGGCCAGCATATTGCCCGTCTCAATTTTCCCGACTATCTCGAGCCGATCGGCGGGATGCTGGGCAGCGTGCTGGTACGAGCGCAAAAAGCAGAATTCGCCGTCGTCACGGACGGTTGTGCATTCCAGATCCTGATGACCCCGGTTCTCGATAGTGCCGGGGATGCCGTGGCGGCGGTACTGGTGGTGCTGGACAATACCGATCTGGTCCTGGCGCAGCAAAAAATCCAGACCAGCCAGCAGCGTTTGCTGTCGATCATGAACAATTCTCTGTCGATCGTCATGCTCAAGGATATGGCAGGCCGCTATGAATTCGTCAACCAGCGCTTTGAGGAACTGTTCGGCATCACTGCCGCATCGGCAATTGGCAAGACCGACCTGCAATTATTTGGCGCTGACATCGAGCATGTTCTGCGCCGCCGCGACCTGGAGACGATGCGCATTGGTGCTGTGCTGGAATCGGTCGATACGCTCACCATCGGAGATCGCGTCATCCAGCTCGACAGCGTGCGCTTTCCGCTGTTTGACCAGAGCGGCGTCGTGTGCTCGATCTGCACCCAGTCTACCGATACCACAGACAAGCGCCGCGCCGACGAGCAATTACGGCTGGCAGCGAAGGTGTTCGACCGTTCGGGCGAAGCGATTGCGATTACCGATGCCAATGCCGTCATCCTGACGGTCAATGACGTGTTCACAAAAATCACCGGTTACGCGGTCAGCGAGGTGGTTGGGCGCGACCCGCGCATGCTTGGTTCCGGCCAGCATCCCCCCGAATTTTTTGAGGCGATGTGGAGTAGCCTGCTCGCCAATGGCAACTGGCAAGGCGAAATTATTAATCGCCGCAAGAATGGCGAGATTTATCCGGAATGGCTGTCGATCAATTCAGTCAATGCCGACGACGGTTCGGTCATCAATTACGTGTCGATCTTTCGCGATATCACCGCGATCAAGAATTCCCAGCGACGCATCGAATTCCTGGCCACCCATGACGAACTGACCGGTTTGCCGAACCGGACATTGCTCAACGACCGTCTCAAACATGCCATTTTAGTGGCACGGCGCAATCGGCAGAAGCTGGCGGTGCTGTTCATCGATCTCGATAATTTCAAGAACATCAATGACAGTCTGGGTCACGATGTCGGCGACATCCTGCTGCGGCAAGCCACCGAACGGCTGCAGCACAGCGTGCGCGATTCCGATACGCTGGCACGCCTGGGCGGGGACGAGTTCGTCGCGGTACTCGGCGATGTCGATGCGGACGATATCAATCTGGTGGCAGGACGGATTGTCGATACCATCGGTGCGTCATTCCAGATCAACGGCAACAACCTGTTCGTGTCGGCCAGCATCGGCATCAGTGTTTTTCCGGACGACGGCGACGACAGCGTCACGCTGCTCAAGAGCGCCGATACGGCCATGTACAGCGCCAAGGAACGTGGCCGCAACCAGTACCAGTTCTTTGCCAATGAAATGAAGATGATCGCGCTGCAGCGCATGACGCTGGAAACCGGCTTGCGGCTGGCCATCGAGACAGGTGATTTCAGGATGGTGTACCAGCCCAAGGTGCATATCCATACCGGTGCCATCGTCGGTGCCGAAGCCTTGCTGCGCTGGCACGATAGGCTGCTGGGCGACGTGTCGCCGGCGCAATTCATTCCGGTAGCCGAGGGTTGCGGACTGATTATCGCGATCGGCAATCTGGTCTTCGAGATGGTGCTGAGCCAGATTGCCCGCTGGCGATCGGCTGGTGTGATCGCGCCGCAAATCGCGATCAACGTCTCCGCTCACCAATTGCGTGACGAGAATTTTGTCGATCGGATCGGCAACCTGATTGCCCTGCATGGCTTGCCGGCGGACTCCATCAGTATCGAACTGACCGAGAGTGCGCTGATGGAACGGATCGATCTTGTGCGCGACAGGTTGCTCAGTCTCGAAGCGATGGGTGTCACGCTCAGCGTCGACGACTTTGGCACCGGCTATTCGTCGCTGGCCTACCTGCGTAAATTACCGATCCGGGAATTGAAGGTCGATCGCAGTTTTGTCGACGGCATTGCCGACCAGCCCGATGACCGCTCGATCGCCAAGACCGTCATCGACATGGCGCATGCCCTGGGCATGCGTGTCGTCGCCGAAGGAGTTGAAACGGCCGCACAGTTGCATGTGTTGCGCAGCGATGGCTGCGACATCGCGCAGGGGTTCCTGTTTCATCGTCCGCACACACCCGACGACTTTGTGCTGGCGCTGGCCGCGCAACCGGGTGCGGTGGACGAGTCCTCCGTGCTGCTGGTGCCGTAATGGAAAGGCTCCTGCCCGACAATCAAACGACGGCCAGTTTGCCCGCTTCGCGGTTGACTAATCCTGAGTGCGAATCCGAGCAGTTGCACGCCTCCGGTGCGATCCAGCCGTATGGTGCGTTGCTTCAGTTCGATGCCGTCACCCGTCGCATCAGCCACGCCAGCGCCAACCTTGATACGTTCATCGGCGTGTCCGCACCGGCGCTGCTGGGCTGCACGATCGATGAACTCGACTGGCTGCGCGGGATGGATTTTTCTGCCTCGTCGGTGGGTGCCGGAAAACGGCAGATGATCGCCAACATCGCCAACATCGGCCACGGCCAGGTCGATGCGGTATGCATTCATGGCAGGGCAGTCGTCAGTGTGGAAATCGAACGGGCACAGCGCGCTGCCGTTGTCGCACCGGACCAGCACTTCATGTTGCCGTTGATGACGGCACCATCGGACGAGGCTGACCTCGCGGCATACCGGCACGCGCTGGCCACAGCGGTGGCTGCGGTCAGCGGTTTCGCACGCGTGATGATTTACCAATTCATGGAGGACTGGTCGGGCGAAGTCGTTTCGCAGGTCAACACGGTGCCGATGGATGATTACCTCGGCATGCGCTTTCCGGCCACCGATATTCCCTTGATCGCGCGCAATCTGTACCTGATTAATCCTTGCCGGATGATTCCCGATATCGCCGCTGTTGCAGTGCCCGTGCTGGGCTGCACGGCGGCACCGCCCGACTTGACCTGGTCGGACTTGCGCAGCGTTTCACCGGCCCATCTGGACTATCTCGCAAGCATGGGAGTGCGGGCTTCGCTGTCGTTCCCGATCCAGCTGTTCGGCAAGTTATGGGGGCTGGCCGTTTGCCACCACCTGACCCCGCGCCTGTTGCGCGTCGAGCAGCGCAACCGCTGCATTGCGCTGGCAAACCAGTTTGCCTTCGGCATGCGGGCGTACCATTCAGCGCGACGCCTGCAGGTAACCGATGGCTTGAACTGGCGACTCAATCGCCTCTTGTCGTCGCTGTCTGATGCGTCGACCCTCACTGATGGCATGCTTGCCAGCCACGAAGCGCTGCTATCGCTGATGTCGGCACAGGGCGTGGCAATGGTGATCAATAACGAGTTCGCGACAGCAGGAACCGGCCTTAGCGTGCCTGAACTCACACAGCTCGATGACTGGTTTCTCGGCAGCGTCACCGAGACCGTGTTCACGACCCGGCAGCGATCCACGGAGATCCCGTTACCTTGCGACGGTTCGACTTCGGTTTGCGGCGTCATGGCGATCAAGGTGCAGTCGTCGCGTTCCGGCTGGTTGCGGTTTTACTGGTTTCGGCCTGGCGAAGCGAGCCAGGTCAACTGGGCGGGCAATCCTGACAAGGCGGTGTCCGATCCGCGAGCGACCACGTCATCGCCACGACGCTCGTTCCAGCGCTGGAGTGAAACCACCGTTGATTGCAGCCGGCCATGGAGTGCCGAAGAAAAATTCGTGGCGTTGCGGTTTCGACTTCTGGCATTGCGTATCTGGTGAGCGGACACGCATGATGGACACCGACACCTGGATGCCGACTTGCCGGTATCCTTCGGGTAATTTCCGACACCGACAGGACGACACGATTCATGAGCACGCTGACTTTGCTGCGCCACGGCCAGGCCGCCTTCGGCGCTAGCGACTACGACCAGCTGTCGCCGCTGGGCCAATTACAGGCACAGGCAACCGGTGAATTTTTCCGCCAGCGCGGCATGCGCTTTGATCGCGTCTGGATCGGCCCGCGCCGGCGTCACCGCTTCACGGCGCAACTGGCGCTGGCAGAAATTGGCGGGATGATGCCGGAGGTCGATGAGGGCCTCGACGAGTTCGGCGAAGGAGAACAATTACTGGCTGGCGCGGAGCGGCGCACCGGTACGCGGGTGCTGTCGGATGGCTCTCTCGATGCAGCAACCCGGCTGCGTCTGTATGCCGAAGAAATCCGGCTCTGGGCCGAAGGCCGCATCGTCGTCGAAGGCGTGGCACCGGCGGCGCAATTTCGCGCCAGAGTCGGGCACTGGTTGCGTCGTGCCACGGCCGACACGTCGTCGGGACAGAAAGTGCTGGGCGTGACCTCGGCCGGCGTGATTGCGGCGGTGCTGTGCGAAGTCGCCGGTCTGCCCGACAGCGCGCTGGCGCATTACATCGGCGTGATCGGCAACGCTTCGCTGACTGGTGTGGTGTTTTCCGGCAAGGGCGCGGGGCTGGCATATTTCAACGGAACCGGGCATCTCGCAGAAGATTTGTTGAGCGGCATCTGACGCCGCGACAACCTGACAGCGCGGCGGCAGTTACTGCAAGTGCGCCAACCCGGCTGCCTCGAAGCCGGCCGGCGTGATCTGGTCGCAGCCGTACACATTCACGTTCAACAGCGGCATGCGGCGTAAATGCATCAGCATCGCATCCGTCAGTTGATCGCAATAGGTGAGATATAACTCCTGGATTGGCAGTGCTGCCAGTTGTGCGAAGCCGTCATTCCCGATCCCGGTGCAACAACTCAGATCCAGTTCTTGCAGTGGCATGTCCGACAAATGGGCCAGTCCGGCATCGGTGATCTCGGCGCAATAGCCCAGATTCAACTGCGTCAGGGGCAGGCCTGCCAGATGGCTCAGTCCTGCATTCGTGATCAGACTGCATTTACCCAAATCTAATTTTTCCAATGGCAGCCTTGCCAGATGTCTTAGTACGTCATCGTTGAGCTGATCGCATCCCATCAGGTTCAGATCCAGTTTCTCCGACGTGTTGGGGTTCAGGTGAGCCAGTCCGTTTCCCTCGATATTGAAGCAGCCTTTTAGCGATAATGTCTTCAATGACATGTCGGCCAAAGCGGTCAGTCCTGCGTCCGTGAGACCGGTCAATCCGTCCAGGGTCAACTGCTTCAGTGGCAAGCCGTGCAAGTGCGTCATGCCTGCATCCGTAAAGTTGGCGTTGCCGGACAGATTCAGCGTTTGCAGTCGTGGGATGTTGGCCAGGTGCGCGAGGCCTGCATCGCTTAACCCTGTGCAACCATATACATTAATCCTCGTTAGCGTAGCAGCGCCCGGCAACCTGGCCAGCGCCGCATCCGTGAGCGCAGTGCACCCAATGAGCGTCAGTGTCTCCAACGGTAAGTGTTGCAATTGGGCGAGCCCGGCATCCGTGGTCTGGTCGCAGAAGTCGAGGTGAAGTTCTCGCAATGCGGTCAGCCCGGACAAGTGTGCCAATCCCGCTGCAGTAATTGAAGTGCCGCCACTGAGGTCCAGATACTGCAGCGACCGCATTGCGCCAAGGCTTGTCATATCGGCATCGGTTATTAAAGATCCATCCTCCAGATCCAGATGCTGCAAGGGCAGGTTCCCGAGCCGGGTAAGTCCCTCGCCGTTGATGAAGTCGCATCTCTTCAGGTCCAGATGCTGCAATAACTTCAGCCGGGATAAATGACGCGTCGCATCAGGTGTGAGTTGACGGCATCCTCGTAATGACAAATGCGTCAGCGTTTCAATATTTAAATATTGAAGTCCGCCATCGGTAAATCCATTGCATCCTGACAAATTCAGACTTTGCAACGGCATGCTTGCCAAATGCGCGAGTCCTGCGTCGCTGATGTTGTCGCTGCCGCTCAGGTCCAAATGCGTCAGACGATGTCCTCTCACATTCGCCAGGGCTGCGTCGGACAGATCGTTGCAGAAATTCAGGTTCAGATACGTCAATCGCAAATTCGCCAAATGGTCCAGTCCTGCTTCCGTGATGCGGGTGCATTCCGCAAGGGTCAACCGTTCCAGCGAACGTAGATTTGCCAGATGTGCCAGACCAGCATCCGTGACCCGGGGGCAGTATCCCAAATCGAGCTGTTTCAGCGAAGTCAGGGAAGTCAGTCTGGCCAGTCCTGCATCCGTGATCTGCGCGTTGCCGGATAAATTCAGAGAGGTCAACCTCGGGATGAACTCGCGCAACCCTGAAGCGATTCGGGCCACGTCGTCGTCGGTGAAATTTCCGTTCTCCAGGTTCAGATGCGTGATGCCACCCTGACGAAAAGTTCGTAGTGCCTCCGGCAGCGCAGACGGAGTAGTGATGGCGACCGATTCGCATGCCACCGCGCCGCTTGATCTGAAGGTACGATTGACCAGCCGGAATTGACTGCGGTCGGCGGCGTTCAGACGCGCTGCAATCATGGTCAGCGTCGGCGCAGCCAGACTGTGGATGCCGACCGCTTGGGGCAAAGCCTGTTGGCCGGTGAACGAGGGTGTTGTTGGCGGGGCGTCGTCCAACCGGTGCCGGACGTTGCGCGCTGATGCGTTATAGGTTCCCTGAGTACAGCGTTTCATGTCGAACTTTCTCATGCCTGTGAATGTGGACATGAGTGACGGGACCGGCGTTCCGGTTCCGGTGATGCGGCAAGTTATTTTGCGTTTGCTTTAGCCAAACAGATTCAATATCCCATCGAGCCCGACAAAATTCAACGCGACATTCGCTTGCGCTCTCACCACTGGCTTGGCGCGAAACGCGACCGACATCCCGGCAATGCCCATCATCTGCAAGTCATTAGCACCATCGCCCATCACGATTGCGGTGGCCGGCGTGACGCCGAGTTCGGCGCAGACGCGGGCGACAGTCAGCTTCTTTTCTTCGGCATTGACGATGCCGCCAACGACGCGGCCTGTCAGTTTTCCGTCGACGATCTCGAGCACGTTGGCATGCGCGTAATCGAGTCCGCGCTGTTGCTTGATGCGCTCGGTGAAGAAGGTGAATCCGCCCGACACCAGCAAGGTTTTCAAACCCGCCGCCTTGACCGCGGCAAGCATTTTTTCTGCGCCGGGCGATAACCGGAGTCGTTCATCGAACACGCGCTGCAAGGCTGACGCATCGAGTCCGGCCAGCAGCGCCACGCGGCGCGTCAGGCTTTCGTTGAATTCGAGTTCACCGCGCATTGCCGCTTCGGTGATGACCGAGACCTGCGGCTTCAAGCCCTGCATGTCGGCGATCTCATCGATGCACTCGATCGTGATCAGCGTCGAATCCATGTCCATTGCGAGCAGCTTGAAGTCGCTCAATTGCTGACCAGCCTTGACGAAGGCGTAGTCAAGTTCCGCTGCCAGACAGGCCGTGTCGATGGCCGCCTTGATGTCGGTGGTCAGCGTCGCACCTTCGCAGCGAAACGCGCTGGCGTTGAGGGGCACCACGCCGGTCGCACCGGCCAGCGTGGCGATGCGTTCAATGGTGTGGCGTTGTGCGGTCAAGCCCTGGAGGATCAGATTCATTGTGTGCAATTAAATTGGGTATCAAAATGAGGTATAAAAATGAGGTAACAGCGTACCGGTTCATCCAATCAGCGCCCGGATGGTGGTCTTGATCTGCAAGACGCGGGCCGCCAGGTCGGGCATGCTGGCGGTGATGCGCAGCTTGTCCTGGCCGTTGAGCTTGATGTGCCGGTTCTTCTGGATCAGCGTGATGATGCGCATCGCATCAATCGGCGGGTTCGGTTCAAACTGCAGTTGCGCCGCTTCGCCATGGGCATCAATCTTGATGATGCCGATCGGTTTGGCCAGCACGCGCAGGCGATGCGTTTCGACCAGCGCTTTGGCGGGTTCGGGCAGTTTGCCGAAGCGGTCGATCATTTCTTCTTGCAGGTCGTCGATCTTGTCGGCTTCGTTGCAACTGGCCAGTCGTTTGTACAGCGACAAGCGCTCATGCACATCGCCGCAATACTCGGCCGGCAACAGCGCCGGCACATGCAGGTTGATTTCGGTGGTCGAGGCCAGCGGCGCGGCGAGGTCGGGTTCCTTGCCATTGCGCAGCGAGCGAACCGCCAGGTTGAGCATGTCCGAATACATCTGGAAACCGATCTCGGTCATGTCGCCCGACTGGTTGTCGCCAAGGACTTCACCGGCACCACGGATTTCGAGGTCGTGCATCGCCAGGTAAAAGCCGCTGCCGAGTTCTTCCATCTGCTGAATCGCATCGAGGCGGCGCTGCGCCAGCTTGGTCAGTCCAGCCACGTCATGGACCAGCAAATACGCATACGCCTGATGATGCGAGCGCCCGACCCGGCCGCGCAATTGATGCAGCTGTGCGAGACCAAACTTGTCGGCCCTGTGCATGATGATGGTGTTGGCGGTCGGGACGTCGATACCGGTTTCGATGATGGTGGTGCAGAGCAGGATGTTGAAGCGCTGCGCCACGAAATCACGCATGACTTTTTCGAGTTCGCGCTCGTGCATCTGGCCGTGCGCGATACCGATGCGCGCTTCCGGCAACAGCGTTTCGAGCATCGCCTTGCGGTTCTCGATGGTGTCGACTTCATTGTGCAGAAAGTACACCTGGCCGCCGCGCTTGAGTTCGCGCAGGCAGGCTTCGCGGATGACCGATTCGCCTTCGCTGCGTACGAAGGTCTTGATCGCCAGCCGCTTTTGCGGTGCGGTCGCGATGATCGAAAAATCGCGCAAGCCTTCGAGTGCCATGCCCAGCGTGCGCGGGATTGGTGTGGCGGTCAGCGTGAGCACATCGACTTCGGCGCGCAATGCTTTGAGCGCCTCTTTTTGCCGCACGCCGAAGCGGTGTTCTTCATCGATGATGACCAGACCCAGGCGTTCAAAATGGACATCGCTCGACAGCAGTTTGTGGGTGCCGATGACGATGTCGAGCGTGCCGTCGGCCATGCCTTTCATGGCAGTGTTGATTTCCTTGCCGGTCCGGAAACGCGATAGCTCGGCGATCTTTACCGGCCAGTCGGCAAAGCGGTCGGCGAAGGTTTGCGCATGCTGTTCGGCCAGCAGCGTGGTCGGCGCGAGGATGGCGACCTGCTTGCCGCCGAGGACGGCCACAAAGGTCGCCCGCAACGCCACTTCGGTCTTGCCGAAACCGACATCGCCGCAGATGAGCCGGTCCATCGGTTTGCCGCTGGTCATGTCGCCGATGACGGCGTTGATCGCGGCGGCCTGGTCGACGGTTTCCTCGAAGCCGAAGCTGTCGGCAAAGGCGGCGTAATCATGGGCCGAAAATTCAAACGCATGGCCTTTGCGCAAGGCACGCCGCGCGTACAGGTTCAGCAGTTCGGCTGCGGTGTCACGGATTTGCTGCGCGGCGCGGCGCTTGGCTTTTTCCCACTGGCCGGAACCGAGCGAATGTAGCGGCGCGTCTTCCGGCGAGGCGCCCGAGTAGCGCGAGATCACATGCAACTGCGATACCGGCACATACAGCTTGGCTTCCTTCGCATAGTCCAGATACAGGAACTCGGTCTCGCCTTCGCCGAGGTCCATGCTGACCAGTCCCATGTAGCGCCCGATGCCGTGGTTGCTGTGAACGACCGGGTCGCCGATCTTCAGTTCGGACAGATCGCGCACCATCGACTCGACCTGCGTGGCGGCTTCCTGTTTCTTGTGACCTGCGCGCCGCCCCGAACCGGCGAACAGTTCGGTTTCGGTGATGAAGACCAGATCACCGAGTGCCTCGCCCAATTCAAAGCCGGCGTGCATCGGTGCCACGCCCAGCATCAGTTTGGCCGAGCCATTGACGAAGCCGGTGTAGCCTTCGCACGGCATCAGGTCGAGCTGGTATTCATTGAAATACTGCTGCAGCGTTTCGCGCCGGCCATTGGTTTCGGCGCAGATCATCACGCGCTTGGCGCTGTAGAGCAGATAGCTGCGCAAGTTGATCAGCGGGTCGTCACTGCGGCGGTTGACGGCGATGTTGGGCAGGGCTGCTGATAGCTCGGACGGCTGGTCGTCGGTTCGCAGTACCCAGCGCCCGAACGACTTGGCGCGGGTGAAGAATTCTTCATCGGTCAGGAACAGCTGTTCGGGCGGCAGGATAGGGCGCTCGCGGTCCGACTTCAGAAAGTTGTGGCGTGAACGCGTGTCGCTCCAGAAGCGGCCAATCGCGCCGTCGATATCGCCGCTCAACGCAAACGTCGTATCGTCGGGAAGGTAGTCGAACAGCGTGCGGGTGTCTTCAAAAAATAACGGCAGGTAGTATTCGATACCCGCCGCAGCAATGCCGCTGCCGATATCCTTGTAGACCGACGAGCGCGACGGATCGCCTTCAAATACTTCGCGCCAGCGACTGCGAAACGCGGTGCGGGCGAGGTCATCCATCGGGAATTCGCGGCCCGGCAGCAGGCGCACTTCGCGCACCGGATAGAGCGAGCGTTGGGTGTCGGCGTCGAAGGTGCGGATGGTGTCGATGGTGTCGCCGAACAGGTCGATCCGGTAAGGCAGGGCCGAACCCATCGGAAACAGATCGATCAGTCCGCCGCGCACCGAGTATTCGCCGGGTGACATGACTTGTGAGACCGGGGTATAGCCGGCCAGCGACAACTGGGTTTTCAGGCGCACTTCATCGAGCACTTCGCCTTGCTTGAAAAAGAACGTGTACGCCGCCAGAAACGAAGGCGGTGCCATCCGCACCAGTGCTGTGGTGGCCGGCACGATCAGCACATCGCACTGGCCGTTTTGCATTTCGTAGAGCGTGGCGAGGCGTTCCGACACCAGGTCCTGATGCGGTGAAAAGGCGTCGTAGGGCAGGGTCTCCCAATCCGGCAGCAAGTGGCAGCGCAACGCCGGTTCGCCTTCCTGCGCGAACCACGGGATTTCGGCCAGCAGACGCTGCGCATCGGCAGGATTGGCCACCACGATGGCCAGCATTTTTTTCTGGGCTTTGAGCGCCGAGCCTGCTTGCGCCAGAACGCAGGCATCGGCGGAACCGTGCAGGCCGGGCAGGGCAAAGCGATGGCCCGGTTTCGGAAGAGATTGAATCAGCTGGAATGACATCGTGGAGGGTGCATTTATGGCCGGCCAATGGCGCTCCGGCTTTGAATTGACACTAAAAAAGTAAGCTGCGATTATAGACGAAGCGTTTCCGAACCGTCCGATGCGTCCGATCGGGCGGCGATCCATTCCACCAGCGAGCCGCTATCATCCAGACCCGAATCCTGTTCCTGTTTTTTTGTACCCATCCGGCGAGTGTGACATGACGTCGCCGCGCTTTTTTGCCCTGATTCCTGCCGCTGGCGTCGGTGCCCGCATGGGCGGGTCGCATCCCAAGCAATACCTGCAGCTCGGTGCATTGCCGATGTTGCGGCATGTGCTCGATACGTTTGCCAGCGCGACCGTCATCGCGCACACCTATCTGGTGGTCAGCCCGCAAGACGGTTACATCGATGGCCTGCTGGCCGATGCGCCGCATTTGCAAGATCGGGTCACGGTGTTGCGGGTCGGCGGGGCGACACGTCAGCAATCGGTGCTCAATGGTTTGCGTGCATTGCAAGCCGATGCCGATGACTGGATTCTGGTGCATGATGCGGCGCGTCCCGGCCTGACCAGGGCGATGATCGATCAGCTCTTGGTCGCCGTGGGCAACGATCCGGTCGGCGGTCTGCTGGCCTTGCCGGTCGCTGATACGCTCAAGCGCAGCGATGGCGAGCGGGTCGGGCAGACGGTGGCACGTGCCGGTTTGTGGGCGGCGCAGACACCCCAGATGTTTCGCCTCGGCTTGCTGACCACGGCCCTGGAACAGGCCAGCGATGTGACCGATGAAGCCAGCGCGATCGAAGCGCTCGGCCTGCAACCACTGCTGGTGCCAGGCAGTACCCGTAATTTCAAGGTGACGCTGCCCGAAGACGGCGCGCTCGCCACACTTATTTTGAAGGGAAGTTCATGAATAACGCACCACCGTTTCGCATCGGGCAGGGTTACGACTGCCATCAACTGGTCGCCGATCGGGACCTCATCATCGGTGGCGTGCTGATCCCGCATCCGACCGGGCTGATGGGGCATTCCGATGCCGACGTGTTACTGCATGCAATTACCGATGCGCTCATTGGCGCGGCGGCACTGGGCGACATCGGCAAACACTTTCCCGACACGGATAAGAATTTTGCCGGTGCCAATTCGCTGGCCTTGCTGCGCGAAATTGCCTCACGCGTGCAGCAGTCCGGTTACCTCGTCGGTAACGTCGATGCGACCATCATCGCGCAAGCACCAAAAATGGCACCGCATATCGCACTGATGGTGACCAATATCGCCGAGGCCATCGGCATTCCGGCCGGACGCGTCAACGTCAAGGCGAAGACCAACGAGCGCATGGGATTTCTTGGGCGTGAAGAGGGGATGGCGGCGGAGGCGGTGGTGCTGATTTATCACCGGTAGGCAGTCCGACTTGATTCCACAAATTGCCCTATGCACGGCAATATCGACGAATTAGGAACCAATTCTGGATCGATTCCAGGCCTGACCTGACCTGTCGCTTAACACATGCAACGGGCCGTTTGATGTTGACGCTGATTTCATGATCGGCAATCTCACCGCCCGGCGACAGTCCATTGTGTGATCCGGGGCAAATACCGTCAGATTCATCAACGTCAGTAACGACGCCATCAAGCCTTCTGTTTTGCGCAACGCCAGTTCTACACCTTGAACTTCATCTTCGGACTGTCATGTCGGTGGTCGGTGTTGTACTCGTTATGCATCGGAATGACTGAGAAAATAATGATTCACTCTGTTACATCTACCCCTTTCTAAATTTGAAGTGCACCAATGCAATCAAGATTTTATTCAAGCTATCTATGTTCACAGATAACTTATCTATTAACATCTACTGTTGCAGATAGCTGTATTTTAGGGAATGACGGCGAGAGGTATCATTATTTCGTCTTCTGAAATACCACCATGCATCCCTATGAATTTATTATTGATTTCTCCGTCTATATTGTCTGTTAAAGCATAATTTTCTTTCATAATAATTGTAAAGTCACATATGGCATCTTCTTTGGAAATCAAAAACTTGTGCGGATAATATCCAAACCAACCTTGCTCGACCAGTTCAATTGATTTGGATAAATATGCGTATTTTTCTAGTTCTTGATTAAACTCATATATAAATTTATCTCTATTTTCCTTTTTTACGGAGCAATAAATTACTCTTGGCTCACCACTTGTTGGCCTCGATAGTAATGACTTTAACTTTGGAAAACTATTTAAAGTAAGTTGCTTTTCATTTGGTATGTCGATCATGCCATGATCGGATGTTATTATC
>NZ_JASJWR010000053.1:0-16736 GCF_035019065.1 Actimicrobium sp. CCI2.3
TGCCACATCAATCTAATCAAAATCAACCGTTAAAAACAGCATACAAGGGTGCAATAACCGAAGGGCATTGCACCGCGTGCGACAACTCAAACTGTCTTTGCCTGGTCGTGACTAAGCGGATGCAACACTCGCTAGCGACGAGCGCACACTGCTCAGTGCATTCAGTGCAATGCCCTTCGGTTATTGCACCCTACACACCGAGTTCGCTTATCAAAATCGGCGATTTAATGACGGTTAGTCAGCTTTCCGGGAAATCACATTCAGTACCTCAAAGACGGTACAAACAACCGGCATGGAATCTGTTGGTGCTCGGCCGATGCGCTTGCACTCACGCGAGAAAAACGCCCAGTGCACCTCGCGCCAATAGGGAAGAGAGCCATCGCCTTCGCCTTCAATGGCTGCGTATTCTGCAGTGACCCGGTTGTACGGAACTACCTCAACGCGGGTAATGCGAGTGACGATTGCCGGTGCGTTCTGATGATCGACGACGATCTCAATCTGGCCGATCTGAGGCAGCGGTTCTTTCTCTGCGTCGATTGCCCAAAGAAGGCTTGTTCCGGCTGTCTTGCGACCGTCCCGGATAAGGGCAAGAAGTGACACAGAAAGATCTGGTGAGTCGCCATATCTACCTGCCCGAACCGGACCTGGCGGCATGTCGATTCCCTGGGTTCGTAGCTTGGCGACCAGGTCGGCCACAAGAGGCAATGGTTTCATTGATCTATCTGACTTTTTTATCCCGCAACGGTTTTGCCAGGTGGGAAAATCAGCTGCGTGCTGGCGCATCGACAAAAATCCGCCAACAACACAGCTCGTCTCAAAGCGCCTCCGCAATCGCCCGCCCAAGCTCGCCCGTATTGGCCGTGCCGCCCATGTCCCGCGTCAGCGGTGCATGTTTCGGTCCGGCCGTCAGCACTTTTTCGATCGCCGTGACAATCGCCGCGCCGGCCTCGGCGTAGCCGAAATGTTCGAGCATCATCGCTCCGCTCCAGATCTGTCCGATCGGATTGGCCCAGCCTTTGCCGGCGATGTCGGGCGCCGAGCCGTGGACCGGTTCAAACAGCGACGGGAATAATCCTTCCGGATTGATGTTGGCCGAGGGCGCAATCGCGATCGTGCCGGTGCAGGCGGGACCGAGGTCCGACAAGATGTCGCCGAACAGGTTGGAGCCGACCACGACGTCGAACCAGTCCGGATGCAGCACGAAATTCGCGGTCAGAATGTCGATGTGATATTTGTCCCAGCGTACCTCCGGATAACGGCTGGCCATCTCGACGACCCGCTCGTCCCAGTACGGCATCGTGATCGCAATGCCATTCGATTTGGTGGCCGAAGTCAGGTGCTTTTTCGGTCGGCGCTGGGCCAGATCGAACGCGTATTTGAGGATGCGGTCGACACCGTTGCGCGAGAACACCGCTTCCTGAAACACCACTTCGCGCGGCGTGCCCTCGAACATCCGGCCACCCACCGAGGAATACTCGCCTTCGGTATTTTCCCGAACCACATAGAAATCGATATCACCGACCGCGCGGTTGGCCAGTGGCGACGGAATGCCGGGCATCAACCGGCATGGCCGTAGATTCACATACTGGTCAAAGTCGCGCCGGAACTTGATCAGCGAACCCCACAAGGAAATATGGTCCGGCACCACCGCCGGATCACCGACCGCGCCAAAGAAGATCGCATCATGTCCGCCGATCTGTTCTTTCCAATCGTCCGGCATCATCTGGCCGTGCTTGAGGTAGTAATCGCACGAGGCGAAATCGAAGTGGTCCCAGTGCAGGTCGATGTTGAACTTGCGGGCGGCCGCATCAACAACGCGCAGGCCTTCAGGCATGACTTCCTTGCCGATGCCGTCACCAGCAATGACAGCAATACGATGCGCAGTCTTAGTCATAGTCATCTTCGTTTTTTCCTTTTGAAATGCAGGTCAGACCTGCGGATATTCATCAACAATCAGAGCAGCATCCCGGTCAGCAACGGCACCTGCAACGCCATGATGATCGTGTTCGGACACTCCGCACCCATCGCACCCATCGAGGATACTACCGCCAGTGCCGTGAACACCGACTTCCATGCATGTCTCTTCTCGATGTGGTCTCCGCCTTGTAATTCGTCTTAAAAAAATCCTCGTTGCAGTGTGTTCCCGCCTGCATCCGGACCAATCGCCTGCCGGTGCAAACGGGTACCGACACGACAAATGAATGACGTAGATGATGTGGCTGTCTTTGGAGGTGCCGCAGTTGATTGCAATATACGCGCACGGAGAGACGCGCACGCCGTTAATCCGGTGCAGCTGCGGCAGCTATTTACGGCGGCGGCGCGCCAGCAGGCCGAGCAGGCCCAGACCACTCAGCAACATGGTCATGCTGCCTGGCTCTGGCACCGGACTCACGCTGCTGGCCTGCAGCCCGATCGTCAAATTATCGACGGTCGGCCATAACGCAGTAGCGTCCGATGACAGCGCTAACACGGTCAGACTGCGCAGCGCATCGCCCGACACGACACCAAGAAAAGAATTCACAGTAGCGTTAGCGATGGTTTGAATAACCGTTCCGGTCTGGTCGGTGGCAATGAGTTTGACCGTGCCGTTGGCAAACAGCCCCCTGATGTCACTGCCAAAAAAATAGCCACTGATCGCTTGCGCGCCGGGACTGAATCCGCTGAAAGTCACGGCATCGGTGGAGATATCGGTCGAGAGCCATGCATTGCTTGCTGAGCCAGCGACGTAAAAGCTCGCCGTGGACGCCGTTGCGGTGTAGGCATACGCACCGGCCTGTCGAATAACCGGGCTGGACGGGTATCCGTTGAAGTCGAGATCGTTGAACGTATCCACACCCGGTGCGCGCGTCGCTGCCGTGAAATCTGCCAGCGAGGTGAAGACAGTCAATGCCGCATGCGACAAGTTCGAGAAGCAGGAAAACAGGATGGCTGCCGACAAGCGAAGCGCGAAAGACTTGATCATGATCATGGACTCCTTCAGTAGTTGACTTCGCAACGACGCAGCTTGCGCACTCCCCTTCGCAACGCCACGCAACAGCGATTGTTCGCATTGCCGTAAAGACGGGTTGGTCGAAAAGAGTGCTTCAACGATGAATGCGCAAGGTCCAGTGTGACACTGAAGAAATCACACAGCCCCTCTGTCCGACACAAGTTTGCGCTGCGTCACTTCGGAGTAACCAGACAGGCATCGCAGGGAGATGACACAGCCCTTCTCTGCCTGAGAAGGAACGGCAAGCCCCGGCTGTCAAGACGGGTTTCCGCCACTCAAAACACGAATGGCGCGCTCGTTCCGGACATTTCCCCCAAACGATCTACACTCTCGCCCTGTGGAATGTGATGGACTACGTAAAGCCGCAACCAATGCTTTCCGGGGGGGGGCCATCACTACCTATAAAGTACCAAGACAAGCAGATGCTGACGGATCAACTCCAGCGCAAAAAAATCTTCACCGGCCGCGCAAGCGGACCATAAGGAATCAGCATGCAAGCAATTCAAAATATCAACCTGGTCTCTCTGCTTGACACGCTGGTGAGTCTGGGCACGGCCTTCGTGCTGGGTGGACTGATCGGTTTTGAACGGCAGTATCGACAGCGCACCGCCGGATTACGCACCAACGTTCTGGTCGCGGTCGGTGCGGCAGTATTCGTCGACATGGCCAACCGGCTCGGCGGTGGCGAAGGTGCCGTGCATGTGATCGCCTATGTGGTGTCCGGCATTGGTTTTCTCGGTGCCGGCGTGATCATGCGCGAAGGCGGCAATGTGCGTGGCATTAACACGGCCGCCACCCTGTGGGGTTCGGCTGCCATCGGTGCGGCTGCCGGTGCCGACCTGATTCTCGAAGCGGTGATGGGGACGTTATTTGTCCTGGCGGCCAATACCTTGCTGCGCCCGATTGTCAATGCCATCAACCGGCAACCGCTCGATCTGGCGTCGGTAGAGGTGACCAACACGGTCTACGTGATCGCCGACCGCAGCCATCAGAAAATGGTGATGGCGCTGCTGGAACAGGAACTCGAGCGCAGCAATTATCCGACCCGACATCTTGGACTTCACGCGTTCGGACACGACGAGGTCGAGATCGAAGCGACGCTGGCCGCGACCTCGGTGGATGGCGACGAACTCGATGCACTGACCCAGCGACTGGCCGCATTGCCAGCGGTACGGCAGGCATTCTGGAGTCCGAGCACGACGGACTAATGACGGGCGGTTGCCAAGCATCAGGAGAAACCGCCGATCTTCAATTTTTATGTTTTCGGTGAGGTACGGCACCCGACAGCTTGCGCAGGGCAAGCAGTCTCTCCAGCAAAGCCGCATCAGGCACCATGACTGCCGACACCGTGCCGCGATAGATTGCTCCGTCGTTGCCATCAACGGTGATGACCTCTCCTTCCGCGAGCATAACCTCTCCCAGGCAGACCGTACGGGCGGCCAAGTCGATGCGCAGCGTGTCACATCCGACCACGCAGACCTTGCCCAACTGCCTTTCCACTACCGCTGCGTGCGATGTGCGTGCGCCGCGTTGTGTGAGCAGGCCAGCGGCTTGTTCCAAGGCAGAGATATCGTTTGTCTCGGCATCTTGCCGCACAAGGATGACCGTCACCCCCTCACCGACACGACTAGCCACCCGCTCGCCATCCAGAGCAATTTCACCAGAGACAACTCCCTGGCTGGCAGACACGGCGCGCGCCAATGGACTGGCTTCAGATTGTGGATGCAGAGGCGATGCCAGACGCATCGTCCCGAGGTCTTCTTCGTTCAATCCCTCAGTGCGCTGCAATGCGGTTGCCGGATCAATCAGCCCCTCATCCATCAGATCGAGTGCAATACGGGCCGCTGCCATCGGCGTGCGTTTGCCGGACCGTGTTTGCAACACGTACAGCATGCCGTCCTGCACCGTAAATTCGATATCCTGCATATCCGTCAATTCGTGCTCCAGTGCGTGCGCCGACTCTTCAAGCTTGTGCCACGCATCCGGCGCCACGCTGGCAAGCAGTTGATGTCCATGCGCGTTCCTGCGACCAGAAACAACATCTTCGCCTTGCGCATTGGCTAAAAAATCGACCCACATTTGCCGTTCTCCGGTGACAGGGTCTCTCGTGAACCCCACCCCGGCCCCCGAATGGCTGCCGGCATTACCAAACACCATGCGCTGAATCGTCACGGCCGTCCCCATGGCGGAGTCAATCCGGTTGAGCTGGCGATAAACTTGCGCTTTTTCTGCGTGCCAGGATGCAAAAACCGCACGAATCGCACCCGCCAGTTGCACATTGACATCCTGCGGGAACGCCACTCCCGCATGCTGCTGGTAGAGCGACAGAAACTGGTGCGTCAAGTCGCGCAATTGTTTGAAATCCAGTTGCCGCTCGTCGTCGCCTTGGGTGACACGGTTGATTTCGTCTTCAAACACGGCTGCCGGCAGACCCGCCACGACCTCGCCGTAACTGGCGATCACACGTCGGTAGGCATCCCACACCAGCCGGGGATTACCGGTCTGGCGCAATAGCCCGGGGAGTGTCTTGTCACACAACCCAATGTTCAAGAGGGTTTCCATCATGCCCGGCATGGATACCGGCGCGCCCGAGCGTACCGAGACGATCAAAGGATGACGCGCATCACCAAATGTCAGGCCAGCCGCTTCTTGCAAAGCCGCAAGCCCGAGAGAAAGAACCGCATCCAGGCAAGCGTCGGGGAAAGGCGTGTAATGCGTTCCGATCACAAGTGCAGGCGGGACGGGAAGCCCGATTTTTGTCATCCGCAACAGATTGAAGGCTTTCGACCCCATATTCTCCCGGTTGGCATGGTGGGGCTGCGTCGTCTTGTCGCTGCTAATCAGGTAAAAGTGTTTGGGCCAGTGGGGTGCAGACTTCATGCAACTAGTCCTGTTTTGGCGAGCACCATTCGGCGCAATGCATATCCGGCGGCGAGCAGATGGTCGGACGCTTTTTCGATGGTATTGGCCAGATCGCTGGCCAGCAGTACCGCTGCCGGTGAGGCAGCGATGACGCCGGCAATGGTCATGCGGGCCTGACGCGACAGTTCGTCACACAAGCGTTCAGCGTGCAACATGCGCCAGAGTGTCTGTAAAAAACTCTCGCTGTCGAGCGGATCACCCCGCTCGCTGAGATCGCGGGCGATCTCAATGGCCTTGACCTGATCCTGAATCGCTGCGAGCGTCGTATCGGCCAGTCGGCGCAGCGCTTCGCTGACTGCGGCAGACAGCCCTGAAACCGGTTCAGGCAGCGTCATCGAATGGATGAAGATGGCTTCCTCGAGACAGTCCGCCACATCATCGGACTTTTCAAGAAGTACGACTATCCCTTCCCAGCGACTTTGCCGTTCTGCATGTTGGCGTGCATCCATCAGCAAGTGATCGGCCTGTCGCTCCCAGGCCTTGGCGCGCGAAACGAGGCTGGCGCGCTGAGCCACCTCCATCGCAGCGCCGGTTTCCAGCGCATCGCAGAGTGCCTGCGCGAGGGCATGACAATACGCGGCATGCTCGGCCAGCAGATCAAACTCAAAGGTGCGCTGGCGCAGTACGCGCGCCAGCAGCATGCGGGCCTCATCAGCAATCAGCGCCACAGGCTGCTGCGCAATGCGCATTGCGCTCGCGACACGCAGGAGTTCATGCAGATATTCGGTGGCTGAAGTCGTACCCAGCACCTCGTCGAGCCGGTCGCCGACCCGAAATGCCTCACTGTCCACCGCTTGCATCGCATCAAAAACAAGTCGCGCTCCGCCCGCCAGCAGCCACGCGATGTGGCCCGTCTCTTCCTGCGCGGCACGTCGCAGGAGGGCACACGCCTGCGGCTTGCGCACGAAATGCTGCAGTTGCTTGCGAGCCCGGTTCCAGTCAATGACGAAAACGATGCGCGACGCAACCGCTTCCAGACCATCCAGCAAGTCTTGTCCTTGCGCCTTGAGCGTGGCATTGCCAACCAGATACAGCTTGCCTGAATTGAGCCCGTCAGTTGTGGTCGGATCAAACCCGGTCCATTGAAATCCGATTTCTTGCAGCATCTGACGAAAGAAATCAAAGCGCCCTGCATGCAGGTCGGAATACGTCAGGGTCACGACATCCCGCGCCACCTCAATGACCAAAACATGGACATCATTGGTGCCGATGTCATTCTGGATCAGTAGCCGCGTGCCGTCGCGGGTCACCGCCGTCTCGAGTCCGGGATGCGAAAACTTGAGCGGCGCGGTGCGATGCACACCGCGCATGAACGCTTGAATCAGCGGACGGTCGTCCTCGTCGATATGCCAGACACGCGCGCCATCCAGATTTTCGGTGGCAATGTCTGCCGACAGCGCGTTGATCTGCTTGTGCAGGTCCATGACCAGCAGATGAAAGCTATCTCCGCTTTTGCGATTCCCGTGAGTGAATTCGGCCAGCGTCTCGCGATCAAGACCTTTGTTACCCTGCATTTGCTGGCAGCGCTGCATCCACAGATCCCGTCGTGTCGCCAGGCTCAGCGGATATTTTCGGCCGCCATCACATACTGGACGCGCCATGACCGACAGGTCCGCAGTCAAGGCCGCAAGAAGTGGATCGAGTTGCGGAAGGATCAGTTTCTGATCATCAAAATGGGCCGCATGGACCATGTCCTTGAGCCATTTTGCATCGTGCAAGCCGACTTGCGCGAGCTCATGTTCCCAGTCCGGCAGGACAGTCCGGGGCGAAGCAGCATGCTGGGCGGCACACTGAAGCAGCGTCAAATAGAGTTTCAGGCGATCGTTGGCTGCAAGCGCAGACTTGATCCATGCAGGCATCAGGAGGGATTGCTGCCCCAGCGATGCGACAGCTTTTTCTTTGATCATGCCGTTCCTTGACAGGTGGACTGTTCAGGAGACGATTTTAAAAAAAGACTATGTCAAATTGATGACAACTATGGTGACTTTGGCTTCACCGCTTGCGCCGGGTCAATGGTCGGGTTCGCACACACGCGCAGGGCAAGTGCGCCCAATTGTTCCTGGTCGGTTTGACTGTCCCGATCAAGAATTGCCGGGAGGACGCTGACTGACATCATCACTGAGCGGCAACAGCTTTTGAGTCTGATGACAACCGGATAGCGCATAAAAAATGCCGTTCAGGGATTAGCTGAACGGCATTACCGCAAGCAGCGGCGCTTTACTCACATCGACTGCTTCAAGCCGACTTGGCAACCGCACGTTTGCGCTTGACCGGTTTGGCCTGGACCATCGCCAGCACGAGGTCGGCGATTTTTTCGGCAGCATCGGTTTTGCTCAGGCGACCTCCTGGCCGATACCAGACATACGACCAGCTGACGATGCCGCCGATGGCCATTGCGGCCAGTTCGACATCATCGACCGTGAATTCGCCGGTCGCCACGCCTTCGTTGATGAGCGCAATGAACTTGCGGTCAAACTCGCCCCGCATGTGATTGATTGCTTCGCGACTTTCGGCTGACAGTTGTTTTTCTTCGCGGTTATAGATCGCGATGTGCCCCTGATTCTCGAGGACGGCGAGCATGAAGTCATTGGCCAGCACACGCATTTTTTCGGTCGGCGAGGCGTCCGACACGACAACCCGGTTCAATGCCTCAAGCGAGGCGCGGATGCCGCGCGAACAAATCTCGGACAACAGTTCATCCTTGGACTTGAAATGCGAATAGATGAACGGTTTGGTGAAGTTCATTTTTTCAGCGACGGCTTCGAGCGTCGTTTTGCTCAGTCCGTTCTGGTGAAACAGTTCTACCGCCGTTGAAATGATGCGCTCGCGCTTGAGCTTGGATACGGCATCGCGGATGTCATCGAACGCATTGACATCAACAGCAACATCCTTGGTCCGCTTTTTGGTAGTAGCGGGTACCTTTGGCTTGCTTGCTGCAGGAGTGGAGATTTTTTTCATACCGTCGAGTATATGCCAGCTAGGAGTTGTATGAAGTAACGGAGAGGCAGTTTGCAAGCCATGTTCAGCAGCTATGGCGACAATGTGCAACGCACGTTCTTGGCTTTTAACCAAGCACTTTTATTACCAAAGGCCACCTCATCATGACGTGATTTTCAGTAACACCGAATAATAGCAAAAACTCTCACCGATCGGGTTGCTTGTCGTCAATGAAATTACCCGCGAGCCCGCTGTCGCTCCTTGCCAGGCTGTTTGCGAGCGCACACCGGAGCCAGTTCCGTCACGTAACGCGCACTCCCCGGATAGTGCTGACGTAAAAGACTTCGGTTCTGCTGCGGCTTCATTTTGGCTACAACAGGCAACCTGAAGTCTTCGCAGACCAGTTCGGTAAGTCAGTGAGCCTGGTCATCCCTCCTGCAAATCTTGCCGCTGCCGGTGACATTGAACCGGCCGGTAAAAAATAATCTGCGCAGGTCGGCCCGGTACTCGCCCGCATGTTCGCTGCATCGAATTGGTGTAAATTGTTCTGGCCAGAAAGGGACCACCTTGCCAAGGACTTGCGCCCTGATCGTGCCGCGTGCGCGATCATCGCTGCCGAATCTGGAAATACTGGCCAGGTCCTGACCACCACCTCATTTGAAAGGAACACCCTCATGCAATATCGACGTCTCGGCAACAGCAACCTGAACGTCTCTGCTCTGTGTCTCGGCACGATGATGTTTGGCGACCAGACCGAGCTGGCCGAAGCCACCCACATCGTCGGGTCGGCACGCGAGCACGGCATCAATTTCATCGACACCGCCGATGTCTACAGCAAAGGCCGTTCCGAAGAAATGGTCGGCAAGATACTCGCTGGTGAACGCCATCAGTGGGTCCTCGCGACCAAGGTTGGTAATTCGATGACTGCAAGCAAACCCGCCGCACAACGCAACCCGCTGCACTACTCGCGCAAGTGGATCCTGCAAGAAGTCGACAACTGCCTCACGCGTCTGGACACCGACTACATCGACATCCTGTACCTGCACCGTGACTTCCATGATCTGAACCTCGAAGAAGTCGTCCGCACCCTCGGCGACCTGATCCGCAGCGGCAAGATCCAGTCATTCGGCCTGTCCAATTTCAGCGGCTGGCGTATTGGTGAGGTGATGCGCTGGTGCGGCTTGCTCGGCGTTGCACAGCCGGTCGTCTGCCAGCCGTATTACAACCTGCTCAAGCGGGGCCCGGAAGTCGAGATCTTGCCGGTTTGCGGGTACCACGGCATCGGCGTGGTGCCGTACAGTCCAATCGCCCGTGGCGTGCTGACAGGCAAATATCCGCCGGGTCAGCAACCGGCCGCCGACAGCCGTGCCGGCCGTGGCGACAAGCGCATGCTCGATACCGAATTTCATGAAGACTCATTGCTGATCGCCCAGCAGGTCAAGATGCGGGCTGAAGCGCGCGGCATCACTCCCGGCCAGTTCGCTACCGCCTGGGTGCTGGCCAATCCGATCATCTCGTCGGTCATCGCCGGACCGCGCACGCTGGCGCAACTGGAAGATTATTACCCGGCGGTTGACGTCATCATTTCAGCGGAAGACGAAGCGTTTGTTGATGCGCTGGTGACACCGGGCCATGCGTCGACGGCGGGGTATAACGATCCGAACTATCCGTTTTTCGGGCGGCCGGTGGCACCTTGAGACCGGATGACCGAACAGGCAACCATCCCCATGCCTAATCGATAGCAACGTGAAAGTCAGAGAACGTGGTTCCTGACTTTTGCTGCCGCAACATCTCGTCGAACGCCCTCTCGATATGTCTGGCGTACAGCGCCGTATCAAAAAGTGGCGAGGACAGCTTTTTGCCTGCAAGCTTCTGTTTTAACGCCGCTAGTTTTTCTGGTGATGTCGCATGTTCGATCACGGCGAGCTGGAGCGCATCGCTGTTGGCAAAGACCAATTCAGGGATATCAAGCGCGTGCAGCAAACTCGTCGCAACACGGCTGGCAAAACTGACTCCCGGCGTTGTAAAAATCGGCACGCCCGCCCACAGGGCGTCACTTGCCGTGGTGTGCGCATTGTAAGGAAGGTTATCGAGATAGATATCAGCCAACCGGAGCCGACTCAGGTTTTCGTCGGAGCCAACGCGAGCGGCAAAAACAATCCGGCTGCCATCGAGCCCTGCCGCGACGGCGGAGTCAATCAGATGCTGCTGCTGACTGTCTGAAGTTTTCAGCAACCACAGCACCGAGCGCGGAACACGTCGCAAGAGGTCTAGCCACATCGAGAAAGTCGCCCTTGCTATTTTGTAGCTGTTATTGAATGAGGCGAAAACAATGCCGTCCTCAGGCAAGTGATAGTGCGCCCTTGTCAGAGATAACTCCGGAATCGGTCTTTGACGATCGTTTGGCTGATACGAATGCGGCAGATAAGCAATTTTTTCACTGAAGTATGGTCGGTTTTCGTCGGTCACCACGATCGAATCGGCGAGCAGAAAATCGATATACGGTGCCGCGGTCGTGCCGGGATAACCCAGGTACGACACCTGGATAGCCGCCGGGCGGTAGGAGAAAATACCGAGCTTTGAACCTGTGGTGAAACCCTTCAGGTCGATCGCAATATCGATCTCCAGATCTTTTATTATCCGGGCAATCTCCTTGTCGCTTTTACCTGCAACGTCCACAAACGTATCGACACTGTCCCGAACACGCTGGCGCATTGCGCTACCGTCATCGGGCCCATATGAAATCGCAAATATGTCGTAACGCGCCCTGTCGTGCTCTTCAAGCAATCCCACCATTAACGTTGACGTTGCATGAGCATGGAAATCGCTGGAGACGTAGGCGATCCGTGGACGCTGATGCAAGTAGGGCGATATCGTAACGAGGGCAGGCCGAGGCGGAAAACTTTCCGCAAGTTGTAGTTGCGCTGCAAGCAAATGGGATTCCGGTTGATCGACCATCCCCAGCAAAAAGAACGGCGAGATCACTTTTTCGCGCAATAGCAGGCGACGCTGAATAACCGGCACAAGCTGCTCTACTTTTACCCAGTTGCAGGACATTGCCTCCAGATGCGCAAGCCGACCGAGCGCAAACGGGTAACCTGGTTCGTACTTCAACAGATGCGTCAGCGACGCAATCGCCTCATCCGGCTTTTTCAAATACTCGAATAAAGCGGCGATGTTAGCGAGCGCAGCGGGATGATTCGGGTTGATCGACAGCGCTAGGCGGTAATCGTCAACGGCTTTATCGACTATGTTCCTGTCAAAAAAAAGCTCTCCCCGTATGACCAGCGCCGCAACGTTACGGCTATCTTTTTCCAGCGCCTTGCTGACGTATTCAAAACTTTTATCGTGATCAGACAGCAGCGAATACGCTACGGACAGATTGATCAGCGTCTCGATACTCTGTGGATTTAACGACAAGGCAGCATGGTAATCGGACGCTTCGTCGTCATAGCGCTTCATCAACCCATACGTGATACCGCGGTTATAAAACGCCTGGAACTGGGACGCGTCCAATGCAATTGCGCGATTGAAGTCGGTAATGGATTCCAGAAACAAACCGGTTTCACGCAGTGAATTTGCCCGGTCATGCAGTGCCTCGAAAAAATCTGGCTGTAATTGAAGCGCCCGACTGAAGGCAGAAATCGCTTCGGCATGACGCTGCATTTTTTGGCAGGCCATGCCTTGGTAATACCAGTTTTCGACAATCTCAGGATGCAACCTGGTCGCCCGTTCAAAGTATTTGGCACAGGCATCATAGTTTCCTTCATTGCCAGCGATGACTCCCAGAAGACTGATTACCGTTATCTGCGCTGGATGCTTTCTGTCGATGCCAGCCAATATCCTTTTTGCCTCAGCACTGCCACCGAATTCCAAGTGTTGTTTCGCACGAGCGACGGCTTCAGTAATTTTTTTCATAAAAATGGGTGTGGGTTAGCTCTCACGCGGCACGGAGAAATCAAAGGCTGCCTCTCAGGACTATCGTACGTGGCCGCATTTTAGAGCATTGCGTTCGTCGAACGGGTGTCCAGCCCCCCTTGGAAAGCGTAGTCTTGTTTGATGCCTTAACGCGCCTTTGAACTGAGCACCATTAGTCAGCCCGAAAGTAAGTCGCCATGCTTTCCCCCGATAGATATATTGGGGTCAGAGTCAATTAAATAATCGAACTATATTAGGGTCAGAGTCAATTAAATACCCGAATTAATTGACTCTGACCCTAATTAAACTCAACTGAATAGCCAAATAATTGACTCTGACCCTATGAACTCAAGAATCAAGGGATGTTCATTCGCCCCAACATCAGAATATATTGGGGTCAGAGTCAATTAAATAATCGAACTATATTAGGGTCAGAGTCAATTAAATATCCGAATTAATTGACTCTGACCCTAATTAAACTCAACTGAATAGCCAAATAATTGACTCAGACCCTATGAACTCAAGAATCAAGGGATGTTCATTCGCCCCAACATCACGTCTTTCGAGTCGGGGTTTAAAAAAAGGGAAATTACTTCCTTGCGACAATGAAATTACAGAAATGGCGCGTTGCGCTGCCGAAAGAAGGAAATCTGGCTTTTAAAAAGAGCGGTTTCCGGTCAGACACTATGTAGAACGGACGTGGCACGGGTAAAATCATGCCCTCGACTCATTCTTCCCTGCAAAACTCTCATGAATATCCTGATGCTGCACGGTATCAATCACAATCTGTTTGGCAAGCGCGATCCGGCCCAGTACGGCACCGTCACGCTCGCTGAAATCGACCAGCAACTGCACGATCTCGGCCGCGAACTCGGCGTTGATGTGGTCAGCTTCCAGACGAATTGCGAAGGTGCTCTGTGCGATCGCATCCATCAGGCCTTTACCGAGGGTGTCGACGCGGTCCTGATTAATGCCGGTGCCTGGACCCATTACAGCTATGGTATCCGCGATGCGCTGGCGATCCTGACCGTGCCTATCGTCGAACTGCACATGTCCAATATTCATGCGCGCGAGCCATTCCGTCACAAGTCGGTCTTCGCCGATATCGTCAATGGCCAGATTTCCGGCTTTGGCGTTGACAGCTATTTGCTTGCTCTGCGCGCTGCCGTCTCCGCAATCCACACCTCACAGAAAACCTGACACCCATGCCTACTATCGAACACCAAGCTCTCGCTTATCACGCTCTCGGCCAGCCCGGCAAGATTGCCATTCAAGTCACCAAGTCTGTCACCAATTCAGCTGAACTGGCGCTGGCGTATTCGCCCGGTGTCGCTGCGCCCTGCCTGGCCATCCAGAAGGATCCTGCCAAGGCCTACGAGTACACGGCCAAAGGCAATCTGGTCGCTGTTATCACCAATGGAACGGCCGTGCTCGGTTTGGGCAACATCGGTGCGCTGGCCAGCAAACCGGTTATGGAAGGCAAAGCCGTGCTGTTCAAGAAGTTCGCCGGCGTTGATGCCTTCGACATTGAAATCGATGAATCCGATCCCGAGAAGCTCGTCGAGATCATCGCTGCATTGCATCCGACCTTTGGCGGCATCAACCTCGAGGACATCAAGGCCCCTGAATGCTTTTACGTTGAACGCAAATTACGTGAACGTTTGTCGATCCCGGTATTCCATGATGACCAGCACGGTACGGCCATCGTAGTCGGCGCTGGTTTGATCAACGCACTGTCCCTGACCGGCCGCAACATAGGCGACATCAAGGTCGTTTGCTCCGGTGCCGGTGCAGCAGCCATGGCTTGCCTCGACATGCTGGTCGATATCGGCGTGCAGCGCAAAAACGTAGTTGTCTGTGACAGCCAGGGCGTGATCACGGCTGCGCGTACCCTCACTGCCGAAAAACAGCTATGGGCACAAGACACGATCGCCACAACCTTGTCGCAAGTGATCGAAGGTGCGGACATGTTCCTCGGTTTGTCCGGTCCCGGTTTGCTTACCCAGAACGACGTGCGCACGATGGCTGCCCGCCCGATTATTTTCGCGCTGGCCAATCCGGAGCCGGAACTGCGTCCCGAACTGATCCGCGAAGTCGCACCGGACGCCATCATCGCTACGGGTCGCTCGGATTATCCGAACCAGATCAACAACGCACTCTGTTTCCCTTATCTGTTTCGCGCCGCGCTGGACTCTGCTGCCAGCACGATCAATCAGGAAATGAAGCGTGCCTGCGTCGTTGCACTGGCCGGGATGGCGCAAAGCGACAGCGACTTCGGCGCCGATTACCTCGTGCCGAACTTGCTTGATCCACGTTTGCTGACGAGTGTGACGCCGAAGATTGCGACAGCGGCATTCGACAGTGGCGTTGCCCGACGGCAGCTCGATGAAACTGCCTACGCAGAGCAGCTTGCGGCGTTGGCACTGACGTTGATTTGACCTGTCGGCATGGTTTACAGGTCGCAGCGATGAACGCGCACAAAAAATAACCTGTTCTTGCTGTAAGTAACCTCCGCCAATAGCGACTACTGCATCATCCTTTTTTGAGGAGTTGACATGGTACAAGCCGTTGGCGGGCCAGCAGCAAACACGTCGTTTAGCGTCCCTGCCAAAACGGCCGGTCTCGAATATCAACTGACACGCTATCAAAAACAATTGTCGGAATGCGTCAATTGTGCGTCTGCCAAAACAGCGCAAGGCAAAGCGGCTATCGAGGCCATTAGCGGCAAAATCAACAGTATCCGGTTACGTATCGACGAGGTCGCAAGCAGTAGTACGGTTCGGCAAATTACGTCAGCAATTGCCACTCCTGCAGCGCCCACGGCCATTGGCTCGACCGGAACAATCGATGTCTTTGCATGAGCGCGGAGTGCTCCGTCGTGCTGACCAGCAGCCGATACCTGTTCCAATCTGAGCAAGACAGCAAACGGCTAATCGGTCACGCGTATTTCTCACCTGATGCACTCAGCGAATGGCTATCGGCAGCACGCCACTTGCCTGGCGCTTAATCACAGGCATAATCACCCGGACCCGCCGTCGATCAGGCGGACATGATTCGTCACCTCTCCGGGAGTAATGCGATGCTCGATCTGATCCTGCGTAACTGCACGCTGACCGATGGCCGCACCGGTATCGATATCGGTATTGAAGCTGATCGCATCGTCGCCGTAATGCCGAATCTTGTGGCGACCGCTGGCGAGACCATCGAGGCTGGCGGACAACTCGTCACTGCGCCATTTGTCGATGCCCATTTCCACATGGATTCGACGCTATCGTATGGCCTCCCACGCATCAACCAATCCGGCACGCTGCTCGAAGGTATCGCGCTATGGGGTGAGCTCAAACCATTCCTGACGCAGGAACTGCTGGTTGAGCGCGCACTGGCGTATTGCGATTGGGCCGTTGCCAAGGGCCTGTTAGCAATCCGTTCGCATGTCGATGTGTGTGATCCGCGTTTACTGGCAGTCGACGCGCTGCTGCATGTGCGCGACAAGGTGAAGCCTTACCTCGATCTGCAACTGGTGGCTTTTCCGCAGGATGGGTTGTTGCGGGCTCCCGGAGGACTGGCCAATCTGATTCGGGCACTCGACAAGGGAGTCGATGTCGTGGGTGGAATTCCGCATTTTGAACGGACGATGAGTGAGGGTGCCGAGTCGGTTCGCATTTTGTGCGAACTCGCCGCCGAGCGTGGTCTGCGTGTTGACATGCATTGTGATGAATCAGACGATCCGATGTCACGTCATATCGAGACACTGGCATTCCATGCGCAGCGACTTGGCATGCAGGGCCGGGTAACCGGCTCGCATTTGACCTCGATGCATTCGATGGATAACTACTACGTCTCCAAACTGATCCCGCTGATGCACGAAGCCGGTGTGGCGGCGATTGCCAATCCGTTGATCAACATTACCCTGCAAGGTCGCCATGACAGTTATCCGAAGCGTCGTGGGATGACCCGTGTACCGGAGTTA
>NZ_JASJWR010000054.1:0-15647 GCF_035019065.1 Actimicrobium sp. CCI2.3
ATTTCTTCAACCTCATTGCTGCAGCGATGATGATGGGAACGCATGCCGAAATGCCGGTTCATGAAACATTCAGGCTAAAAACCGGCATGATGCAGGAGTTGTTGACCAAGGGGATTGGTCATGAGCAATTCAAATCAATTCCTCGGTGGCTAGTAGGAAAAATTGCCGAAATTGACGAAATTCCATGCTCATGGGAGTTGATGAATATTCTATCTGTCGCAAAATTAGAAAGTGGCCATACGCCTAGCCGGCATATTCCAAAGTATTGGAACGGAGACATTCCTTGGGTATCGTTACATGACACTAAGCAATTGGGTGTCAGAGAAATTTTTAAAACAAACTTATATGTTACTCAAAATGGTTTAGATAACTCTTCTGCCCGATTGCTACCAGCGGGAACAATTGCGTTCTCTAGAACTGCATCAGTTGGTCATTGTGTGATTTTTGGGAAGGCTATGGCAACAAGCCAAGATTTTGCGAATTTTATTTGTGGTCCGAGCTTGTCAAACAGATATTTACTTCATCTATTTAAATGGATGCAGCACGTTTGGAAAAATCTTGCTGAAGGAAGTACTCATCAAACGATCTATATGCCCGTTTTTAAGAAATTGGAAATATTAGTTCCACCATTGAGTGAACAAATATTAATTGCGGCTGCAGCCGACAAAATCGACGATCAAATCCTTGTGATTGAGCCAAAATTATTATTTTATAAAAATTTGAAAAAAGCCCTAATGCAAGACCTCCTAACCGGCAAAGTCCGCGTAAAAATCACCCCACACGAATCCCCTACCCAGACAATTTTACGTTCATAAAAAAAGGTGATACCGTGGTGTCACTTTCCCAAAGGTGATCGCGATGACAACCACTTCTTTAAAACTCTCCGACGAACTGAAACAACGGGCCGCAACAGTTGCGCTGAATCTGGGCATGACGCCACATGCGTTCATGGTGGACGCGATTCGCAAGACATTGGAGGCGGCAGAAAAGCATGCTGAATTTGTGGCGCAAGCCAAAGCCGCGCGGAAGAAGATGCTCAAGACCGGGTTGGGCTTTGACGCCGGGGAAGTGCATGACTATCTGCGTGAGCGCATCAAGGCTGCGGCGCTTCCAGTGTCATCAACCAATGCCGAGGTAGTCGCGCCGAAAGCCAAGCCGTGGCGCGGCTGATTTATTCCGGGCAGGCGCTGGCCGACCTGGAGCGATTCACGGATTTTCTGATTGCCCAAGATATCGATGCTGCGCTGGCAACGCTGGAGCTGATCGAAGAAGCGCTGGCGATTCTGCGCCGTCATCCTTACATCGGCCGTCAGGTCGATGACGAGTTGTATGAACTCGTGATTTCGCGTGGCAAGACGGGATACGTGGCGGTCTACAGTTTTGAAGAGGCCGATGACGCGGTGCTGGTTTTGGCGATCAGGCATCAGCGCGAAGCAGGCTACGGGACAGACAACGCACGATGACCAACGACGAATACGACAAAGTCGAACTCCCCGCTTTGCAGCAACTGCAACAGCTCGGCTGGACCTATCTGCACGGCGCAACCTTCGCTCCTTCCACGAACGGCGAGCGCGCCTATTTCCGCGAAGTCGTTCTGGAAAAACGCCTCAGCGCCGCGATCAAGCGCATCAATCCGTGGATCAGCGACGAGAACTTGCGCAAGGTGGTGCGCGAAACCACGCATCCGGTTACGGCGACGCTGATGGAGGCGAACCAGGCACTGTGGCACAACCTCGTTCACTATCAATCGGTCGAGCAGGATGTCGGCAAGGGACGCAAGGGACAGACCGTGCGGATCATTGATTTTGATGATCTCGCCAACAATGAATTCCTGTGCGTGAACCAGTTCAAGATCGAGGGCGTCAACGAGTCGGTCATTCCCGATATCGTGCTGTTCGTCAACGGCTTGCCGCTGGCCGTGATCGAGGCGAAGTCGCCTTACATTACCAATCCGATGGAGAACGGTATCAACCAGCTGCGCCGCTATGCCAACCGGCGTACGCCGCATCAGGACGAGGGTGCCGAACGGCTGTTCTGGTACAACCAGCTGATGGTCTGTACGCATCGCGATCAGGCGCGGGTCGGCACCATCAGTTCCAAGGTCGAGCATTATCTGGAGTGGAAGGATGCGTATCCGCTTAGTGCCGAACAGGTCGCGGCCGCCGTCAATGCGGGTGCGTTGCCGGAAACCGGCGGCGTGGGTGATTGGGATATTGGCGTGGCGGAGGTGTCGGTGCCGTATGAAGCCATCCTGAAAACACCGGCTGCGGCCCATCCTGTTGCCAACTCCCAGCAAATGCTGCTGGCCGGTTTGTTCAGCCTGACCAACTTCCTCGATGTAATCCGCAACTTCACCTTGTTCGAGCCGGTCGACGGTCGCGTGATCAAGAAAATTGCGCGCTACCAGCAGTTTCGCGCCGTGCATAAAACCATCCATCGCCTCAAGACCGGCGCGACCAAAAAGGACAAGGGCGGCATCATCTGGCACACGCAGGGATCGGGCAAGTCGCTGACGATGGTGATGCTGGCGATCAAGATGCGGCGTGACCCGCAACTGCGCGATTACAAGCTGGTGTTCATCACCGACCGCACCCAGCTCGATGGTCAGCTCACCGCGCAGTTCGAACGGGCGCAGGGCGAAACCGTGTATCACGCTCGCTCGGTCGCGCATCTGAAAGAATTACTCGCCAAAGACAGCGCCGATCTGGTTACGGCGATGGTGCAGAAGTTTCAGGAGAGTGAAGACGACTTCGATTTTCCGGAGCTTAATGCCTCGGACAAGATCATCGTGCTGGCCGATGAAGCACATCGCACCCACTACGGCGCGCTGGGTGTGGCGATCAATACCGGTTTGCCGAATGCGCCCAAGATCGCGTTCACTGGCACGCCGCTGATTACCTCGCAAAAAACCAGCCACGAGTTCGGCACTTACATCGATACCTACACGATCGAACAGGCGGTCGCCGATGGCGCGACCTGCCAGATTCTTTACGAGGGGCGCGAAGCAAAAACCAAGGTCACCGGCGATTCGCTGGACAAGCTGTTTGATGAATATTTTTCTGATCGCAGCCCCGAAGACAAGGCCGCAATCAAGAAGAAATACGGCACCGAGCAGGCCGTGCTGGAAGCACCGCAGCGCATCCGCTGGGTTTGCATCGACTTGCTCAAGCATTATCGCGAACATATCCAGCCGAATGGTTTCAAGGCGATGATCGTCACCTCGTCGCGTCGCGCCGCGGTGCTGTACAAGCAGGCCATCGATGCGCTGGAAGGACCGGAAACGGCCGTCATCGTTTCGGGCAAACATAACGATGACGCGTTCTTCGCGCCGTACACCGACAGCGTCTTGCAGAAGCAGCAGGTCGAGCAATTCAAGAAGCCGCTGGCAGACCATGCGTTATCGATCATCGTGGTCAAGGACATGCTGCTGACCGGCTTCGATGCGCCGGTCTGCCAGGTGATGTACCTCGACCGCAAGCTCAAGGAACACGCGCTGCTGCAAGCCATTGCGCGGGTCAACCGGACCGCCAGCGGCAAGACACGCGGCTTCATCGTCGATTACTTCGGACTGAGCGATTACCTGACTGAAGCGCTGGACATGTTTTCGAAAGAGGATGTGGCCGGCGCGCTGCAGGATCTGAAAGATGAAATCCCGCGTCTGAAGGCGATGCACACGCGGGTGATCGCGCATTTCAAGGGCATTGATATTAATGATCTGGATGCCTGCATCCTGCGCTTGAAAGACGAGGACAAGCGCCAGCATTTCGAGGTCGATTTCAAGAAGTTTGCGCAGCAGATGGACATCATCATGCCGGACCCCGGCGCCAGTCCTTTCCTGTCGGATTTGAAGGCGCTCGGCAAGATCAACCTGGGTGCGCGCAATCTGTATCGCGATGCCCAGCTTGACCTCGTCGGTGTCGGCGAAAAGGTGCGGGCCTTGATCGAGGAACATGTGCGCGCCACCGGCGTCGATCCGAAAATTCCGCCGATTGATTTGCTGGCGGTCGATTACAAGCAGAAGCTGCAAGCCCACCATTCCGATGAATCGAAAGCGTCTGAAATCGAGAATGCGATCAAGCATCACATCGATGTCAATCTGGCCGAGGATGAAGAATATTACCAATCGCTGAGCGCACGGCTTGATGCGATTTTGTTGAAGAAGTCCGAACATTGGGACGAGCTGGTGCAACTGCTGCTGGGCTTTCGCGACACCATTGAATCGGACCGGAAAGCGGCAGCGCAGGATCTCGGCCTGAGTGATACCGAGTTCGCCTTCCACAATATTTTGGTGGCGGAAGTCACGCGCGTGACCGGCAATGAATCGCTGGACGAGACCACGCACGATGAAGTCATTGCCGTCGTCAAGGCACTGGTGGCGATGATGGATGAAGCGACCGGCATCGTCGATTTTTTCAAGAAGCAGGATGAAGTCAAACGCCTGCGCAAGAACATCCGTCGCGCCATCGTGGCATCGAGTTTTTATGACGAACAGCTCGAAGGGGTGCTGGCGGAACGGTTCATGGATCTGGCGAAGGTGAAGTTCAAATAATGGCAGCGCATGAAGTCATTCAGGGGCGCGGTTTTGAGGCGGAGGTGATCCGTACCGACCGGCGCAAGTCTGCGCGGGTGCAAGTCGAGGACGGCGCGGTATCGATCATCGTGCCGGTCGCGCTACCGCTCGAACGCATCGAGAAAATCGTGCAGGACAAGCATCGGTGGATCAAGGAAAAGCTGACCCTCCATCAGCAGGCCATGCCGGTCAGCAGCAAGGAGTTCGTTAGCGGGGAAGCCTTTTCGTACCTGGGTCGCAATTACCGGTTGAAGGTCGAATCTGGTGCTTTTCAGCCGGTGAAGCTTAAGCAGGGCAGGCTGGTTGTGACTTTGCCGAAAGAGGCAGCGACGCCGGAGCTAATCCGCAATGCGCTCGTGCGCTGGTATCGCCTGCAAGCGCAGGAGCGCTTTGCCGAAAAGGTGACTAGATATGCGAAGGTCATCGGGGTTGCGCCCGTCTCAGTGGGTATCAAGACGTTTAAATCGCGTTGGGGGAGCTGCACGTCTAAGGGCGAGATTCTGTTTCACTGGAAAGTGATCCTGGCCCCCCATCGGATTGTTGATTATGTGGTGGTACATGAGCTTTGCCATTTGAAACACCATGATCACTCGGCAGCGTTCTGGCAATCGGTGGGGCGGGTGATGCCGGATTATTTGGAGTGCAAGGAATGGTTAAAGGCTGTTGGTGCGAGATTTGATGTCTAGCATTGAAGCCACTCTGGGATTCAAGTAGTAGTCGAATTTTTTCATGTTGATTAATCACTCTGGCCGGGATGTGTACCGTCGTCGTCTCCCTCACCTCAGCCGACTTCTACAAGAGCATGTTGATCATCGGATTTGGCAAGACGTCTACCATGCCAGTACTGCTAACGGTGCCAATGTGTACTTGAAACTGACCGTCGTTGATGACGTTCTGATTGTTTCTTTTAAGGAGTTATGACCATGAAATGCCCCTGCTGCGGAGCGGCGGAACTGATTCACGACACCCGCGATATGCCTTTTATCTACAAGGGGGAAACGACCACTATTCCGACGGTAACGGGCGACTTCTGTCCCGCTTGCGGTGAGGTAATCCTTAACCGCGAGCATGGCGACCGCTACAGCGAGTTGTCGGGGCAGTTTCAGCGTCAGGTTAATGCTGCCTATGTCGATCCTGATTACATTGCCACGGTACGCAAAAGGCTCAATCTGGATCAGCGCCAGGCGGAGGAAATTTTCGGTGGTGGCGTCAACGCATTTTCTCGCTACGAAAATGGCAAGACCAAACCACCGCTGGCGCTGGTGAAGTTGCTCAAAATATTGGATCGTCACCCCGATTTACTGAACGAAGTGAAGCTCGCCTAATTTAAAAGCAAAGAAGCCCCATGCAATCCCTCTCCACACAAGAAGCGACCGACTTTCTCGCCACCGCAACGATCACCGAAACCAGTACCGAGGAAGGCATCGAGATTGCCCATCGTGGCACCAGCGCAGACGGCACGCCATTTGTGCTGATCAATGGCCGGGATGACGGCATGGCACTGCTCTTCACGACCGAGTTATCCAGCGCGCTCGATACGCTTGGCTTGCTCTGATTTCGGCTTGTCGATTGCGTAATTGGCACCCTAAAGAAATGACAGAATTGCCAGGGGTATATTAATGGCAATGTTTCTCCGTAAAAATCTGCTTGATGTCTTTCAGGTAATCGCTATTAATGCAGACGGTCATGCTGTGTTCAATTATCTTTATCCAGATATTTAATATCACCGTGATAACGCATTGCGTCAGTTATACAACATTGTGTGTATTCATAGCACTTAATGGTTTTGCTGGCGCCATTTAATCAGGGCACTGTTTTTTTTCTATTAAAATAAATCGGGTACGTTGTAGTGATCTGGCTAACTGCTCATTTAGTTTTGGCGAGGTTATGGAGCAACGAAATCCTTTTGATAATTTAATAGGCGGACATCGTGAAAATTACTTTTTGTCTAGGGCTGGTGAGTCTTTTGGCATTAGTAGGTTGCAGCGGCAGCTCGGATGAATTAGCTTCCAAGTCCCTCAGCACATCGATGAATAATTCGGGTGGGACGATGACGCCAGTCGTTACCTCGCCACCGATACAGACCAAGCTGTCAACGAATACGCCGTCCGGTACTTCGACTACCACTCCGGCCAGCATCCCAGCCAGCACTCCGGCCAGCACTCCGACCAGCAGTCCGTTCGGCATTCCGGCCAGCACTCCGCCTGGTACCTCGACCAGCACCGCATCAGATGATTTTGTTATAGACGCCGTTTTTTTTGCACAAACCCATGTTCTTGAACCCAGTTCGCCGCTGTTTCGACTGGTCTCTGATCGCAAAGCGGTGATTAAAGCCAATGTCGTTTCATCCAGCCAAAGCAGTTCGCCCCAAGTGAATGCCGTGTTGGAGCTAAACGGAAAATCACGCGTCATTAAGCTCATCGGACCGCCTACCTTACCTGCGTCCCTTCCCAAAACACCCGGTCTGGTGCAACACAGCTATAAAAACAGCTTCACTGGCCCGATACCTGCAGAATGGGTGCGGCCGGGTCTTAAAGTAAAGGTAGAAGCCGGCACTAAAAGTGTGATGTTCGATAGTCTGAAAATCGGCGCACCGACCGTGCTGAGAATGCAGATGATGGACATACATTTTTTTGCGTCGCAGCCCTCAGACTATCCCGCTGGTTGGTTGCCGGAGTTGGAGGCCAAACGCCCTGTTGCAGCGATCCAGCTGCAGCGTCTGCAAAATGTCGTTTTCAAGGAGCTTGTCATTCCGCCACGCGGAAAAAATCTCCCTGCCGCACGGATTAGTTCCAAGGCGCAGTACAAACAAATAACTGGCTACGATTTTGACGGAGAACAGGCTGCCGCCCAGAACTGGAATAGCGCATTAAAAGCGGCCAATGGCACTGCCGGCAGAATCCGCCTTTACTACACGAATATTTATGGTGCCTTTGCTGGCGGCCAGGCCGGTGGTTTTGCAGGTGTCGGGAATGGCAACAGCCTCGGGATACTCAACCACGAATTGGGTCATGCACTTTCTCTACCGCATTGGGGTGACAACGCAGCCTATCCCTATAAAGGTGATATGTACGGCATTGCGGCACCTGCTTCCTACAAGGGTACTCATGCCGGTCCAACCTGGGCTTTTGACCTTTCCAGCGAGGCCTTTATTCCCTGTACCGTGCAAGCCAATGCCGTGGGCGGTGTAGTAGGAACTTATAAAAAAGATCCGATGCAAGGCGGTGGCGTTGGTGATCAGGAGTCAGGGTATTTGATGCGGCATTTTTCAGATTACTCCGTGAAACAAATGCAGAACTACCTCGAGGGGCATGTTGTCGTATGGAATGACAAGCTTAAAAGTTATGCGTCATGGAATGACACGGCAGGTGATTACACGACATTAGTTGCTAACAATGGCGTCCAATATCCCATTGTGCGTGATGTTCAGGTAATCAGCGTTATGGCGGGAGTCAGCGCGGTAACGCCTCAGGCGAATCTGGTTTATCCACCGATTGGGCCTTACGAAGCCGGCCTGATCAGGCTTTTTGATCCGACGGTGGAAGCCGATCGTATTCAGGCCGATGCGATTTTTTGTCCGACAGACGGATGTGATGTCAGTTTGAGAGTGACCCAAGGCGGTATTACTAAAATCTACATGCTACCCATTGCGCTTGATACGGCAGCATACAAGTTTAGCCCTGCCAGCTTCCAAACCAGGGCGATTAATTTACCTGCAAGTGACGGCACTGTAACGCGCATCGAAATGTTATCGACACCCAATGCAGAAAAAAATGGACTGCCGGATTCGCCAGTGGTGCTGGATACATGGCATAGCTGAAAAAATCCTATATTGCAAAAAGATTGTGCTTCTTTTTAATTTGATTTTTTCTCACGTTAAATCGATGCAGTCTTTGCTGCGGCCGGATCGGGATTAATCTAATCAATTTCGTCAGGAATTTTATTATCTTGAATTCATTTTATAAATGAAAAATGGATTCCGAGTTTTTAATATCCATTCGCAGAATCAATTATTTTCAATGAAAGAAATGGGATTGTTCGGCACCGCGCCATTGAACAACGACAAGGTCGTCTCATGCGTCCGCGCTTCGTCCATTCCCAATACTGGCGTGCAACAGCAATCGGACTCCCTGAAGACAAGATCCCATTCTTCGCGGGTTCGCTGCTGTATTTTTTGTGCGATGAGTTGCCGCAATTCAGGCCAGTAGCTTTGATCGTTTTGTCGCTCCAGATCAATATCATCAGCACCGATCTGTCGTACAAATGCGGTAAAAAATTTTCGTTCAATGGCACCGACGGCCATCCATCCAGCATCCGAGGTTTGGTAGCAGCAGTAGTAAGGCGCACCGCCATCGAGGATATTGGCTTCCCTCTCAGCACGCCATTGTCCGGCGTCGGCTAGTCCGTAGAGCATGGTCATCAGCGACGTTGTGCCCTGATAAATACTGGTCTCGACGACGGTACCGTTGCCATTCTTGCTGCGGCTGAGCAGAGCTGCCAGGATGCCGCTGACAAGATGCATGCCCGCGCCACCAAAGTCGCCAATCAGATTGAGCGGCGGGATCGGCTTGCCGGCGGGGCCGATCGCTGCCAGTGCGCCCGACAGCGCCAGATAGTTGATGTCATGACCGGCCGTGCCCGCCCGCTCGGAGTGGCTTCCCCAGCCGCTACATCGGCCAATGACCAACGCCGGGAGCGCGGCATGAATCACGTCGGGCGACAGCGACAGGCGTTCCAGTGTGCCGGGCCGAAAACCTTCGATCAGTACGTCAGCATCGCGCAAGAGGTCGAGCAGGCGCGCCGGTCCGTCATCTGCCTTGAGATCAATGGTCACATGCTGCTTGTCGCTGGCAAGATAATCAAAATTGGCGGCCAACGGCAATCCCAATCCGCGATTAACCGGCGAATCGACCACGATGATGTGTGCTCCCATTTGCTGCAGGCAATGCGTGGCGAACGGAACCGGACCGATCGCGGCCAATTCAATAATCGTTATTCCAGCCAGTGGGCCGGGCTTGGTGGTGGAGAGCAGGTGGTCCGGTGTAAGTGACATGAGCAGAGTGTTTCCAATGGGTTGAGGAAATCTTAGATGATGCCGGATTTTCTGCGCCGCACGGTGCTGGTCACCTGACCGATGGCGGGGCCCGCTGGCCGCTGCAGGAACGCCGGGACCTTGGCGGCCGTGAGCCGGTTGATCTGTTGCAGAAATCGTGGATCGACCTCGCGGATACCGTACTTCTCACCCAGATGAGCGGCGATGTGCAGCATCACGGCTGACGCGACTTCGGCATCGGCTTCGGCGCGGTGGGCATTGCCATTGAAGCGGATACCCAGCGAGCGCGCCAGCGCACCGAGCGCATAACTGCGTAAACCCGGAAAGACGCGACGCGATAATTTGACCGAGCAGATGACGCCGGCGTGGTTCGGCACGAGGCCCAGACGGGCGCTCTCGGCCAGCAGAAATTTTTCGTCAAAGCCGACGTTGTGCGCGGCCAGCGCATCGTTGCCGATGAAGCGCACCAGCTCCGGCATGACCTGCTCGACCGACGGCGCGCGATCGATCATCGATTGCGTGATGCCGGTGAGTTGGCTGATGAAGGGCGAGATCCTTACATCGCAGTTGATCAGCGAGACAAAACGCTCGACCACGACGCCACCGACAATGCGCAACGCGGCGACCTCGGTTACCCGGTCGCCCAGTGCGGGGCTCATGCCGGTGGTTTCAAAGTCCATCATGACGACGGGTTGGATATACATGGTGTGGGTAAATTGGGGCTGGTGAGAAACGGCGTGTAGTCTAGCCCAACCGATGGGCGGGAGCGCGTTTTGAAGCGGGTTAGGTGGGTAACTGTTGCGACTCGCATTTGAAAACGACCATGCTCGCATTCGACGCCATTCTCGGCTCGCAATAACTGCAAATGAACGTGCACTCGTGCTCACGCTATGTGCAAATGAGCTTGCAATTGACGGTGCTGGATCGCATTCCATGCAGGTGTGCTCGCGATAGCTGCAAATACCAAAAGCCAAGGACATCGTATCGTTTGGGTCTAGACGTGCGTGCAATGATGTCTCAAATGTACAAACTCGACCCTTTTGGAACGCGCACGGTGTCTCGATGACAATGAGTCAGTTGAGTACACCCGTACGATACAATCGTACACAGGCAATTTCCGCTTTCAAACAAAAGCGGTCGTAGACAAAGGGGAAAATATGGATACTCATGCCGACCGGTTGCGAGCCTCATGTCATTGCGGAGCAGTACGCTTTCACGTTCGCCTTACCGACGGGCTGAAGACCGCGCGGCGCTGTAACTGCTCATACTGCCGAATGCGTGGCGCCATCGCCGTTTCAGCGGCGCTTCGAGACATAGAATTTATTGCTGGCCAAGAGTGTTTGACGCTGTATGAGTTCAATACCATGCAAGCAAAACACTACTTTTGCTCGAGGTGTGGGATATACACCCACCATCAGCGCCGGTCGAACCCCGATCAATACGGAATAAATGTCGCCTGCCTAGAAGGAATCAGCCCATTTGATTTTGAAGAGGTTCCGGTCAACGAGGGGCGCACCCACCCGAAGGACAAGGTTACTGGAGGTGGCCCTGATATTGCTGGGTACCTACGATTTATACCGATGACCACCCGAAAAAACGAATCAGCCGCTTATCCGACACCGGCAGAGACTGACTTGAGTCGATAGCCGACCGCCAACTTCAAAGTTTCGATTCTATTTTAAATGACTCTATGCCAACATTTCATTTTCAGTTAGCGTGAGCACGCGAAAATGGAATGCAAGCCGACACGGATAAATGCAAGCACATTTGCAGCTAATGTGAGCACGGCCGGATTTTCATTTGCACTTAATTTAAGCCGAAAAGCGAGTTGAATGCGAGCACGGTCAATTTGAAACGCGAGTCGCTACAGGTAACAGACCGGATACTTTCTTTGGTCGCCCGCCGCGTTTGCCGTTTTCACAGGCCGCGACGGCCTTGGCTTGGCTCGATGCCTGGCCACCGACTCGACCGATTTGTGCTGCCATCCAGCGTTTCGATCCGAGGAATCCTTCCAGCAGTGCCGGGATATCGAGGTCGACATCCAGTTGTGGGAAATGCACTCCCAGACCGGACGCACTGATGACGGCATCGACCAGCTCCGCCGGATGCGCCTGCTCCAATCCTTGTACATCCCGCGGTAAAAACGCAATTTGCAATCCGGATGCAAGCGTGATCACCACGCGGGCGACGCGCTTGTCGTACTTCACGGTTAGTGCCGCCGGGAAGGCCGCCTTCTTTGCCTCGCCGCGCTCATTCGCAGCGACGAAATCGGCATCAGTAATCGCCATGATATTGACTCCATGCAGCGCAAAGCGCCGTCAAGTTTGCCGACAGATCGTCAGCGATTTTCCCCAGTTCTTTTTGCGAGAATCCGTAGTTTTCGCGTAATACAGGAGGCCCTTGCAGGCAATGCAGGTTGAAGACCACCTCGCAGCCCTTTCCCTGAATGTGCACATGGGCAGGGCTATGGCCGTTGGGGTAGACGACCACGCGCAAACCAAACATCGTTCATACCGCTGGCACTTTATAGGAACCTAAGTTTATTGGGTTGTGTGTTTCTGCCTGTCGTTGATGGCAGTTACTTCGCAATTCGATTGTGGGGGCGGCGGGTCGCCAGCGCTACGGTATGGCTACCGGAGTGCGGCGATGGCCGGGCTTCCTTGACCGGTGTCTCTGCCAGAAGACAATCCGTGCGTGAACTCCTGATACCGCGCTGCGGCACGACGCGATGCATCTCAGTCGTGCAGTCACTATTTGTTTCCTGCTGCGAGGAAAGCTCGGCGTATGATTTGTAAGCTGATCACCTTCGCCAACAAGAGCGACTTCCCCTCCGGAGACCTTGCATGAAAACTATCGATATCCGCAAAAAGACGATCCCGATCAGCTCCTCGATCCGTAATGCGTACATTGACTTCAGCAAAACGACGCTGAGTCTGGTGGCGGTCGTCACCGATGTCATTCGCAACGGCAAACCAGTGATCGGTTACGGCTTCAATTCCAACGGGCGCTACAGGAAAGCAGATTTGTACCGGGGGATGGTCAAGCTGATGGCGTACCCGGCCCGAGGTGGGCCGGGTTGGTGTGGCATTGGTGCTGTGTTACTGCTTTTTGTAGCGCAGCCAGACGCTGCCGCCGTCCTGGATGTCGGCCGATACCAGCGTCAGGTAAGTCGGATTGGTCCAGGCTTTTGACGTGACTTCAAATGAGGCGGGATGGTCACCGCGACCATCGATGAGTGGCAGGACGAGAACGCTGACTTCATCGACCAGTCCGGCGTTGACGAACGATCCGCTGACATGCGGTCCGCCTTCGACGATCAAACGTTGCGTGCCGAGTTCGTCGGCAAGAATCGTGACGACCTTGGCGAGGTCGATCTCGGTCTTGCCGCCGAAGATATACGTCACATTGATCGATTGCAGATAGGCAAGGTAGTCATCGGCGACCGCTTCCGTGACCACGGCGACGACATGCGAATCGAGCGCCTGGTTGCTTTTCCATTCGACCTTGCCATGCGGATCGATGGCCACTGCATAGCACGCGGCATTCTTATCGGCAAAATGGTGGGTACGCGGGATCGGCTTGGTGGCGAGGCCTGCCGGGTAACCGTCGCCGTGGGCGATTTCCTGCATCGTGACGCGGCCGCAGATCCAGGCGTCGAACTTGAATTGCTGGGCCAGCTTCTCGTAGAGCTCACCCGCATTCTTTTTGAAGGGGCGGTCCCAGCCGTCCGTAAGGGCATGGCCATCGATGGACGACATCATGTGGCAGATGACATAAGGCTTCATGTAAAACTCCTGACAGGTTCTGGTGATGAATCGCCGTGGAGGAGTCAGCGCGATCACGATTGGTGTCGCAGTCAGCGCTGTATCGCCACGTGGAATTCTGGAGAGGGACGCAACTTAATTTACCGGTTTTAATAGACACCGGTCTGTACGGTGTCGCTCCTTGGGAGCGTGTGCTGATCGAGACCTGGCGTTTGTCGATGTTGCGTTTCCTGATGCCAGATAGTGACGTGGCGCTCACTCACTACCTGGTTAATACCCGATATACCGACCCGGCCGATGCCACGCGATCACCATCGCACTCAGAGAAAAAGCACTCAGCGCTGACCAGGCCAGACGGTTCGGTGCAATCACCGTCATTGCCACGAGCAGGATGACGGTGTCGATGATGACCTGACTGCGCCCGGCGTTGATGCCGCGCTTTTTTTGCAGCCACAGCGTGATGACGCCGGTACCGCCAACGCCCGCACCATGACGGGCGAGGGCGAGGACACCCATTCCACACAGGGTGCCACCAGCCAATGCGGCAAAAGCAGGATTGATGAAATCAATATGCAAGGCTTCTGGCATCAGTGTCATCAGGAGGGTGACACCAAGGTTGACTGCAATGGTTTTCAGCGCAAACTGCCATCCCATCGCAAAGTACGCGAAGATAAAAAATGGCACGTTGACGAGCGTGAAAATGATTCCCACCTGAAGTGGGACGACGTACGAGGTCAGTAGCGCGATGCCGGCGATGCCGCCGGTGACGAGACCGGCGGTTTTCAGCAGCAGCAGACCGATGGCGATAAACAGCAGACCGATGACCAGCGCATAGATGTCTTCGGTCAGGCTGTGCGGATGTCCGATCGGTGGTGGCGTCTGCGGCTTGGTCATGCCGGTCATGACAAATGATGTACCCATGACTCGGTGTCTGGCAGTCGGCCGCGCTGAATGCCAGTGAGCAAGTCACGAATGCGCGTCGTCACGGGACCGACGGCACCATCGGCGATGACGAGTTCGCCGCCGACGTGGCGAATACGGCCAACGCCGGCGATGACAGCCGCGGTGCCGCAGGCAAACACTTCACGCAATTGGCCGCTGGCGATATCCGCGCACCATTGGTCGAAACTGTAGGGCCGCTCTTCCACGGTCATCCCTTCGCGACGCGCCAGATCAATCACCGAGCTACGCGTGATGCCCGGCAGTATCGTGCCGCTCAACGGCGGGGTGACCAGCGTGCCATCGGCCATGCAGAAAAAGACATTCATGCCGCCCAGTTCTTCGACCCATCGATGTTCGACTGCATCGAGGAACACGACCTGGTCACAACCGTTGGCAGTTGCCTGGGACTGTGCCAATAAACTCGCCGCATAGTTACCGCCACATTTGGCCGCTCCGGTGCCACCTGGTGCTGCGCGGGTATATTCATCCGATACCCAGACCGTGACAGCGGAATCACCATTCTTGAAGTACGGGCCGACCGGTGATGCGATTACGCAAAAAATGTACTCCAGCGAGGGGCGCACGCCGAGAAAGGTTTCGGAGCCGAACATGAACGGACGTAAATACAAACTACCGTCGCCTTCAGGTACCCAGTGCTTGTCGATCTTGACCAGCGTTTCCACGGCGGCCAGAAACAGGTCGTCCGGGACAGGTGTCATGGCCATGCGCGCAGCAGAACGCTGGAAACGGTGAGCGTTCTCGATAGGACGGAACATCAGTATTTCGCCGTCGACACCGCGATAGGCTTTCATGCCTTCAAAAATCTGCTGCGCGTAATGGAGTGCAGCGCAGGCCGGGTCAAGCAAAAACGGCTTTCTGGATTCGACTTTTGCATCGTGCCAGCCTTGAGCTTCATTCCAGCGCACCGTTACCATATGGTCAGTAAAGACTCGGCCAAAGCCGGGATTGGCCAGCAGGCCAGCGACTTCGGAGCTGGTTGCCAACTGGGGGTGTGCTTCCTGCGTGAACAGCCATTCTGTATGCGTCATCGTATTTTTCAATGCAAAAGTGGAAGCAGGAATTATGCGCTTTGCAAGAGGCGACTCCAACTACCGACAATCCTCTTTCGCAATTAATTTGCCTTGGGTTGTCTGTCAGTGGCTTGATGGAGCAGGGGGTACCTCGCAAAACGGAGAATAATTAAAATATCATGCCGCAAACACTTGCGCCGACGGCGTGAGATGGCTATAGTTCGCCTCCTGCTTCAGCGACATCGAAGCGCAGACAAACAAAACGCTTTGTCAGCAGCGCAAAACAC
>NZ_JASJWR010000055.1:0-15351 GCF_035019065.1 Actimicrobium sp. CCI2.3
CGCGGTCGCCTTTTTCTTGGTTACTTTCTTTTTGGCGAAGCAAAAAGAAGTGACCGGCTGCCGGGCCGCCCCCGGCTAGGTCGTGGCGGAGCGCGTAAGGAATCAGCAACCGCAGTCAGTGCATTCGGTGCAATGCCCTTCGGTTATTGCACCCTACGCGAGCACCACACCAAGTAGCCTGACATCTACCTGTCATGACGAAGCAAAGACAGAATCAGTTACCGCAGACAGTGCATTCGGTGCAATGCCCTTCGGTTATTGCACCCTACGCGAGTACCACACCAAGTAGCCTGACATCTGCCTGTCATGACGAAGCAAAGACAGAATCAGCTACCGCAGTCAGAGCATTCGGTGCAATGCCCTGCGGTTATTGCACCCTACGATTTGCGGTTCAAAAAACCGTTGATCAAGTTGATTACGCCAAGGGCGCTGTCCTGCACTTTTTTCGAACGGTGACTCAAGAAGACCGAGGTCCCACATCAATCAACTCAAACTCAACCGTTAAAAATAGCCTGCAAGGGTGTAATCACCAACGGGCATTGCACCGGCCGTGCGGATCGCCACCATGAGTGACCATCAGGAATTTTATTGAGGTGACAAAAAATATTTGATCTATATCAACTACAGTAGTTTCGTGATGGAAATACACTGGTCTTGTTCGCCCGAAAGTCTTCGTAATTTTGAGACTGACAGGCAGGGTAAAAAAAGCAAGGATTGCGCTGTTCGGTTTGTTGTTAGCGCCAGTCCGTAGTCCAACCCCTCAACGAGACCGCCATCATGCGCATGAACACCCCGGTAACCGACATCGAATATTCTCTGAGCGATAACCAAACCATCGTCTCGACCACCGACCGGCAAGGCAACATCACCTACGTCAACCCGTACTTTGTCGAGGTCAGCGGTTTCACCGAGCAGGAACTGATCGGCTCGCCGCAAAATATCCTGCGCCATCCCGACATGCCGGTGGAAGCCTATGCCGACATGTGGGCCACCATCCAGAGTGGCCTGTCATGGACCGGCATGGTCAAGAACCGCTGCAAGAACGGCGACTTTTACTGGGTCTTCGCCAACGTCACGCCGGTGATGGAAAACGGTCGCGAGACCGGTTACATGTCGGTGCGGACCAAGCCGACCCGTCAGCAAATCAATGATGCCAGCGTGCTGTACCGCAACCTTAAAAACGGTAATCCCGACCGGATCGCCTTGAGTCAGGGTGCCGTCGTCAGTACCGGGGTCATGGCGCGCCTGGGCCGCATGGCCAGTCTGTCGCTGGGCCAGCGCATCAGCCTGAACCTGGGTTTCGCGCTGCTGGCGCTGGCACTGCTGGCGGCAATGAACATCACTGTTTCGGGTCCGTCCTGGCTGACGGTACTGGCATTGCTGGCCATTGCCTGTGTCGCGTATTTATGGTTCTCGCTGTATCAAGGCGTGATTGCACCCGTCAGGCAGGCGCTGCTGGCCAGCCGGATCATGGCCGGTGGCGATCTCACGCAAGATATCAGCACTACCCGCAAGGATGATGTCGGCCAGCTGCTGCGCTCGTTGCGGCAGTTGCGCGTGAACCTGCATTCGGTTGTCGGCGACGTGCGCAGTAACTTCGAGCAGATCGGTCAGGCCACCGGGGAAATCGCTGCCGGCAACATGGATCTGTCGGGACGTACCGAGTCGCAGGCGTCGGCACTGGAAGAGACCGCGTCGAGCATGGAAGAACTGGCCTCGACGGTGCAGCAAAATACCGGCAACGCGACCCAGGCCAACACGATGGCGGGCGAAGCCGCTGCGGTGGCTGGCAAGGGCGGTGCGATTGTCGCGCAGGTCGTCACGACCATGGGCGACATCACGACTTCGTCAAAAAGGATAGTCGACATCATCAGCCTCATCGAAGGGATCGCTTTCCAGACCAATATCCTGGCACTCAATGCCGCCGTCGAAGCCGCCCGTGCCGGCGAGCAGGGCCGCGGTTTTGCCGTGGTCGCCTCCGAAGTACGCAATCTGGCGCAGCGCAGCGCCAGCGCTGCCAAGGAAATCAAGCAACTCATCGATGTCTCGGTCGAACGTATCGGCAGCGGTACGGCACTGGCCGAACAGGCTGGCAACACGATGCGCGACATCATCGCCTCGGTCGACCGGGTCAGCAGCATCATGAACGAAATCGCGCTGGCCTCGCACGAACAAAATGCCGGCATCGGTCAGGTCAATGATGCAGTCACGCAGATGGATGAAGTCACGCAGCAAAACGCTGCGCTGGTCGAACAGGCTGCTGCCGCCGCCGGCAGCTTGCAGGAGCAGACCCTGAAGGTGATGCAGACGCTGACGGTGTTCAAGCTCACACATCAGCACGATGCGGTCAACGCGCTGGCAGCGGTGCCGTTCGAACGGCCTGTCGTCCGTCCGCGCTTGCAAAAAAAACCGGCGATGCCCGCGTTGTCGCGGTGACGGTTGCGGTGACGGCGATGCGGCACGCTGACCGGTTGGAAGTGGGCAGCAACAAGCACCGTAGCGTTGCTTGACAAGTCGTCCGTGTCTTTCGGTTTGCTTTCATTGGTGACCGTAATCCGGGTGGTATCGTAGTCGCGATGGTGCAGTTCCAGTCCTGATCCGGGTGCTGGCTGGCGCATCGCGGTTAACGGGAAAACTCCGTGAACGTATTGACCATTGACGATAACGACATGACCCGGACGGTCTTGCGGGCGATACTGTTCGGTACGGCGCACCATGTGTGCGGCGAAGCATCCGGCGGCAAGGCGGGCTATGAACTGGCGCTCAAGCTGCTGCCGGATGTGGTGTTCCTCGACATCCTGATGCCCGATCTCAGCGGTATCGAAGTTCTCAAGCAACTCAAGGCAGCGATGCCGCAAGTGCTCGTGCTGATGGTCACCGGGGAGCGGGACACCGACACGATCAAGCAGTGCGTGGCCGCCGGTGCCAGCGGCTTCATTGTCAAACCGTTTAATGCCGCGACCGTACTCAAGGCGCTGGCCGCCGCATCGCGACTGCCCGGCAGGTAAGCTCTGCACAGGGCGAGAATAGTTCTGTTCATCGGGTCACTTGTGGTAACTTCCATGAAAATATTTTTGTGTGAGGCCGCATTGAATGCACTGATCATCGACGACAACAACATGACCCGCACGTTGTTGCGCGCGATACTGGGCCGCAGCGGCATGCGCGTGGTCGGCGAAGCCAGCAACGGCAATCGCGGTTATGAACTGATCATGGAGCTTAAGCCGCAGGTGGTCTTTCTCGATGTCGTGATGCCGGACATCAGTGGCATCGATGTTCTCAAGCAATTGCGCGCCGAGCTGGACAAGATGGTCGTGCTGATGGTCAGCGTTGAGCGCGACGTGAGCATCATCAAGCAGTGCCTGTCGCTGGGTGCCAGCGGATTCATTCTCAAACCGTTCACTGAAGCGACCGTCCTGAAATCGGTCAAGGATGCGATGCTACGTGCCGGAATGCTGGTGCCTGCCGGCCTGTAGTGGGGCCCGTTCCAGCGCCAGAATTTTTCAAACACACCATGTCTTCCTCGTTTTTGATGTGAGTCAAAGTTTTCGAGAGAGTGCCTCTCTACACTCCGGTCATCAAGTCACGTAACCAGCCTCGGCGTGACTGGCAGCAGGAGCACAATTGATGGTTTCCCTTATCCCGGTCACGTCCGTCCCATCCGTCAAGTTTGATGCGGCGCTCATTGGCAAATTCATCGGCAATGTCAAACAGCAGGGTCCGCGCTACACCTCGTACCCGACCGCCGACCATTTCACCGATGCGTTCCGTTATCGCGATTACCTGCAAGCCGTCGCCGGCCGTCGCACCCGTGGCGGGCGCAAACCGTTGTCGCTGTACCTGCACATTCCGTTCTGTGACACGGTCTGCTACTACTGCGCCTGCAACAAGATCGTCACTAAAAAAGTCGAGAAGGCAGCGACCTATCTGACCTACCTCAAGCGCGAAATAGAAATGCAGGGCCAGCTGTTTGCCGACATGAATCAGGTCGAGCAAGTCCATCTCGGTGGCGGCACGCCGACGTATTTTTCGGATGTCCAGATGGATGACCTGATGGCGCATGTGCGGCGCTGGTTCAAGCTGGCACCGGACGACATCGGCGAATACGCGATCGAAGTTGACCCGCGCACGGTCTCGCGCGAACGGGTGTTCACGCTGCGCCGGCAGGGCTTTAATCGCATCAGCCTCGGTGTGCAGGATTTCGATCCCGACGTGCAACAAGCGGTCAATCGCGTCCAGCCGGAAAGCGAGACGCTGGCCATCATCGAAGCCGCACGCGATGCCACATTCCGTTCGATCAGCATCGACCTGATCTACGGCTTGCCGAAGCAAAACGTGATGACGATGGCACGCACGCTAACCAAGGTCATTGCGGCCAGCCCGGATCGCATCGCGATCTACAACTATGCGCACCTGCCGCATCTCTTCAAGCCACAGCGCCGCATCCTCGACGCCGACCTGCCCGGCGCGGCAACCCGGCTCGACATGCTGGCGCTGTGCATCCGTCGGCTCACCGAAGCCGGTTATGTCTACATCGGCATGGACCACTTTGCCCGTCCCACTGACGACCTCGCGATTGCGCAAGGGCAGGGCCGCCTGCATCGCAATTTTCAGGGTTACTCGACCCATGCCGAACTGGACCTGGTGTCGTGCGGGGTGTCGGCCATCAGCGCGGTGGCGGCGACCTACAGCCAGAACGTCAAGACGCTGGACGCCTATTACGCGCATCTCGACAAGAACGAATTGCCGATCGTGCGCGGCATCAAGCTGAGCATGGATGACCTCTTGCGACGGGCGATCATCCAGCTGCTGATGTGCAATTTCGAGATGTCGATTGCGTCGATCGAGCAGGCTTATCCGATCACCGTGGCGACGTATTTTGCCGCCGAGCTGGCGCAGTTGCAGGTGCTGGCGCAAGACGGCTTGCTGACCATGGATGACGAGTGGATCAGCGTGACGCCGCAAGGCCGGCTGCTGATCCGCACCATCTGCATGGTGTTCGACCGCTACCTCAGCGCCGCCGTTGATCCGCTGCGCTACTCGAAGACGATCTGACGCGTCCACCTGATGACAGCCCTTTCACTCGTGCCTTTCTTCGTCATCGGACTGCTCGGCAGTGTGCATTGCGTCGGCATGTGCGGTGGCATCGTCGCGGCGTTCTCGGTGGTGCCGGCGGCACGGCCATTTCCGGTGGCGGTGATGGCGGCGGTGCCGGTGCCGGTGTTGTCGAACCGCCTGGTGCGGGTGCTGTCGTACAACGCCGGACGGATCGGCAGCTATGCGGTGGCCGGTGCCGCACTGGGTGGCGTGGCCAACGGTGCGCGCATGCTGACGGGATTCGCGGCATTCCAGCTGGGTGGACTCTGGCTGGCCAACCTGATGCTGGTCGTGCTGGGCTTGTACTTGACGGGTGCCTGGCAGGGACTGGTCCGCATTGAGTCACTTGGCCAGTCGCTCTGGAAGTTGCTTCAGCCGCTGACGCGCCACCTGCTGCCGCTCGATAGTCCGCTAAAAATGTTTGCCATGGGCAGCTTGTGGGGCTGGCTGCCGTGCGGCATGGTCTACAGCGTGCTGCTGACCGCGATGCTGACCGGCTCGCCGTTGTCCGGTGCGAGCGTGATGCTGGCCTTCGGGCTGGGCACCTTGCCGACGCTGCTGGTGATGGGCGTGCTCGGCACGCAATTGCGGGTGGTGATGCAAAAGCCCGGCGTGCGCGTTGGTAGTGGCCTGCTGGTGCTGGCGTTCGGACTACTCGGCTTGTGGCACGCTGCGCACGGCATGCCGGGCAGCTGGCTCGACGCGGTGTGCATCACGCCGATGGCGTCATGAATGACTGCTTCCATTGCAGTTTGCCGGTGCCGGCCGGCAGCGCCTGGCAAGTCACGATCGATGCAGTCGTCCAGCCGATGTGCTGCCCCGGTTGCGCAGCGGTCGCGCACAGCATTGTCGACAACGGCTTTAGCGATTACTACCGCACGCGCGAAGGCTTTGCGGTCACCGCCGCGCAGGATGGCCTGATCCCGCCCGAACTGCGCCTCTATGACACTGAAGCCGAAACAGAAACAGAAGCAGAGGATGGCAGCAACAGCGCCGAAGCGATTTTCCTGATCGAAGACATCCGCTGCGCCGCCTGTGTCTGGCTGATCGAACGCCGTCTGGCGCGCTTGCCCGGCGTGCAGGCCGTCGCCATGAACGCGGCTACCGAACGCCTGCAGATTAGCTGGAACCGCAGCCGTTGCAAGCCCAGCGACATCCTCATCGCACTGCGTGAAATCGGTTACGCGGCTTATCCGTACGACCCGGTGCGCCACGGTGCGCAACTTGATCGCGCCCGCAAGACGCTGTTCCGGCAACTCTTCATCGCTGGCCTGTCGATGATGCAGGTGATGATGTACGTGCTGCCGGGTTATATGGCCAGCGACGGCACCATGGATGCCGACATGGCCAGCCTGATGCGCTGGGCCAGCCTGCTGCTGACTTTGCCGGCGGTGCTGTATTCGGCCCGGCCGTTTTTTCGGGGGGCGTGGATCAATCTGAAAAGTCGTCAGCTCGGCATGGACGTGCCGGTCGTGCTGGGCATTGGCGCGGCCTTCGTCGGCAGCGTGTTGGCCACCTTGCGCGGTGGCGGCGAGGTCTACTTTGACTCGATCACGATGTTCATTTTTTTGCTGCTGTGCAGTCGCTATCTGGAATTGTCGGCGCGGCGCAAGGCGGCCTCGGCACTGAACAATCTGCAATCGGCCTTGCCCGCTTCCGCCTGGTCCATGCCCGGCTATCCGGACGACCGCGCACTGGTGCTGATCGCCGCTGGCCAGTTACGCGAAGGTGACGTGATTCTGGTGCGTCCCGGCGAAGCGATTGCGGCCGACGGGCTGGTGCTCGAAGGCGACAGCGCGGTCGACCTGTCGCTGCTGACCGGCGAAAGCCAGCCGCTGCGCAAGGGCATCGGTGCGATGCTGCCCGGCGGCGCGGTCAACGCGACCCAGCCGCTGGTCATGCGGATCACGCAGGCTGCGCGTGACAGCACCTTGTCGATTCTCGTCAAGCTGATCGAACGGGCCGGGCAGGGCAAGCCGCAACTGGCGCAATGGGCCGATCAGGTCGCGGCGTGGTTTGTCGGCATCCTGTTGCTGTTTGCGCTGGCGGTATTTTTTTACTGGCAATGGGCCGATGCGGCGCGGGCCTGGCCGATTGCGATTGCGGTGCTGGTGGTGTCATGTCCGTGCGCGTTGTCGCTGGCCACGCCGACCGCGCTGGCAGCGGCAACAGACCGGCTGGTGCGACGCGGCATCCTGATCGTGCAACCGCTTGTGCTGGAAACCCTGCATCGCGCCACCCACATCATTTTCGACAAGACCGGTACGCTGACAGTCGGCAAGCCGGTTTTGCAGCACGTCGAACTGCTCGCTACCGCATCGCTGGACTGGTGCGTGCAACTGGCCGCAGCAATGGAACAATCCAGCGCCCATCCGCTGGCCGCCGCCCTCGTTGCGGCGGCGCAGGATATTCCGGGAGCGGCGCTGCAGGTGGCCGATGTGCGGCAAGTGGCGGGGCGCGGTCTGGAGGCCATCTTCGAGGGCCGCACTTACCGGCTTGGCACGGCCACCTTTGTCGCCGAACTTGCCGGTGCGATCGACGATGCGGGCTCGCCCGATGCCACCGCCGTCTATCTCGGCAACGCTGCCGGCTGGCTGGCGCGCTTCGATCTGGCAGATGGCGTGCGCACCGATGCACGCGAGGTCGTGGCCCATTTCCAGCGCGACGGCAAGACCGTCATCCTGCTCAGCGGCGACCAGCAAGCCGTCGCGCAGCAAGTCGCGACCGGACTGGGCATCGTCACCGCGCTGGGTGACGTCTTGCCCGACCAGAAGCTGGCCTATGTGCAGGCCTTGCAGCGCGACGGTGCCATCGTCGCGATGGTCGGCGATGGCATCAATGATGCGGCCGTGCTGAGCGGTGCCGATGTCTCGTTCGCGATGGGTGGCGGTACGGCACTGGCGCAGTTGCATGCCGATTGCGTGCTGTTGTCGGGACACTTGTCGGCGCTGTGCGAGGTCGACATCACCGCCGCGCAAACACTGGCAGTGATCCGGCAAAACCTCGGCTGGGCGACGATGTATAACGTCGTCGCGATCCCGGCGGCAGCGCTGGGCTGGCTCACTCCGTGGATGACCGGCGTGGGCATGTCGGTCAGTTCTGCCGTGGTGGTATTGAATGCGTTGCGCCTGCGCCGGGTGCGTTCTTCGTCGAGAAAGAATCCCTGATCATGGAAGCCCTCTTTCTGCTGGTTCCGTTAAGTATTGGCGTCGTGTTTGCTGCAATCTGGTTTTTTTTTCGTGCGTCCGACAATGGCCAGTTTGATGATCTGGTTGGTCCCGGCTGGCGCGTTTTGCAGGATGACGACCGGCCCCACGTCCTGCCGAAAGACGGCGATGACGTGGCCTGAATTTTCGGTGCGTCGCGGGCTGCTGGCGGCCTCGCTGCTGGCCCTGGTGCTGTGGGGTGGCTGGCGTGTGGTGGCCGGTCCGCGTGTGCCGGTGGTGCTGGTCGAGCGCAGCGACGTGGTCCAGACCGTGGTCGCCAGCGGCCGGGTCGAGACGCCGTTACGGGTCGATATCGGCAGCCAGGTGACCGGCACCGTGGCCACCATCCCGGTGGCCGAAGGGCAGTCGGTGCAGGCCGGTCAGTTGCTCATCGCACTCGAAAACAGTGAAGCCCGTGCCGCCGTCGAACAGGCCGTCGCGGCGGTCGCGCAAGCACAGGCAAAGCTGCAGCAAATCCGCAGCGTCGCTTTGCCGCTGGCGCAGCAAGCGCAGCAGCAGGCCGAGGCAACGCTGGCCAATGTGCGTCGCCAGCATGCACGGTCCCGCGAACTGCAGCAGAAGGGTTTCGTCGGTCAGGCCGCGCTCGATGATGCCCGGCGCAATCTCGATATCGCTGCCAGCCAGTTGCGCAGCGCGCAGTTGCAGGTCGCGACCAGTCGCGCCGATGGCAGCGACACGCTGCTCGCGCGCACCGCGTTGCAGCAGGCCGAAGCCAGTTTGCATCTGGCGCAGGCGCGCTTGCGTTTGACTGAAATCCGCGCGCCAGCCGATGGCACGCTGATTGCCCGCAACGTTGAGCCGGGCGACGTGGTCCAGCCGGGCAAGGCGCTGATGGTCTTGTCGCCGGTCGGCAAGACGCAACTGGTGGTGCAGATCGACGAGCGCAACCTGGCCACGGTGCAGCTCGGCCAGCCGGCCCTCGGCGCGGCCGATGCGTATCCTTCACGGCGCTTTGCGGCGCGGGTCGCGTACCTCAATCCGTCGGTCGACCCTGCGCGTGGATCGGTGATCGTCAAGCTGGATGTCGCCGAGCCGCCGGCGTGGCTGCGGCAGGACATGACGGTCTCGGTCGATATCGAAGTCGCGCGCCAAAGCGATACGCTGGTGCTGCCGATATCGACACTGCGTGACAGCGCCGGCGCGCAACCCTGGGTGCTCGTTGCGCGTGCCGGACGCGCCGTGCGGCAAGCTGTCAAGCCGGGTGCACGCGGTATCGGCAAGGTTGAAATCCTGGCGGGTCTGCAAGCGGGCGAACAGGTGTTGCCGGGCTTGACGCCGAATGTCGCCGAGGGCGACCGCATCCGAGCCGACCTGCGATGAATGACTGGCTGCCGTTCGAGTGGATCGCTGCCGTGCGCTTTTTGCGCGAAGGACGGCTGCAATCGATCTTCATTATTGTTGGCGCTGCCATCGGTGTGGCGGTGATTGTTTTCATGTCGGCCCTGCTCGATGGCTTGCAATCAAACCTGTTCAAGCGGGTGCTCAGTTCGCAACCGCACATCGTGCTGCAACGTCCGCAGCAGGTCGCTCAGCCGCAGCGCACCGATGCTGATGGCACGCAAGTCCTGATGGCGCAGCAGAAGCCGTCGCAGCGCATCAGTTCGATCGACCAGTGGCAAAAGGTGCGCGCGGAAATGCAGTTGCGTCCCGACGTGCTGGCAGTGTCGCCCTCGGTGACCGGGCCCGCGTTTGTCTTGCGTGGTGACGCCAGCCAGTCGATTTCGCTGATCGGCATTGATCCCGAGCAGTACGCCCGGATTGTCCCTCTGCCCGAAAAGATCACCGCCGGCAGCTACCGGATGACCAACACCGACATGCTGATCGGCATCCAGCTGGCCGAGGACATGGGCGTGCAGGTCGGTGACAAGTTGCGTGTCACCAGCGCCAATGGCGGCAACCTGACACTGACGATTGCCGGCCTGTTCGACCTCGGTAACCGGGCCGTCAATCAGCGCAATGTCTATGTGCTGCTGTCGACTGCGCAAAACCTGACTGGCCTGGTCGGCGGGGTGTCGACCATCGACCTGACGGTGAAGATGCCGTTCGATGCCGAGCTGGTGGCGCAATCGATTTCCGCTGCGACCGGGCTGCAGGCGTTGAGCTGGATTGCCACCAACAACCAGTTTTTTCTGGGCTTGAATGCACAAAAATTTTCCAGCCAGATGATTCGGCTCTTCGTCGGCCTGTCGGTCGCCGCCGGTATCGCCAGCGTGCTGGTGGTCTCGGTGGTGCAGCGCTCGAAAGAGATCGGCATCCTGCGTGCGATGGGTGGTTCGCGCGGACAGATCATGCGACTCTTCCTGATTCAGGGTGGCATCGTAGGACTGCTCGGTTCGGTACTGGGGTCGGCGATGGCGTCCGGCTTGCTGCTGCTGTGGCGACTGGTGGCAAAAAATCCCGATGGCACGCCGATGTTTGTCATCACGGTCAGTGGGCAATTAGTCTTGTGGGCGGCGCTGCTGGCGACGCTGACCGGACTGGCGGCCGCCGTCACACCAGCTTTGCGTGCGGCGCGGCTGCAACCGGTCGAGGCCATTCGTGGCTAAGGTGACTGAGGTGGCTAAGGTGGCTGAGGTGGCCAACGAGGTCTTGCGCCTGAGCGGCATCCGTAAATCGTTTGGCATTGGCACGCCGACCGAAATCGAAATCCTGCACGGCATCGATCTGGTCTTGCAGAAAGGCGAGTTTGTCGCACTGATCGGTCCGTCCGGCTCCGGCAAGAGCACGCTGCTCAACCTGATCGGTTTGCTCGATCGTCCGACGAGTGGCCAGTTGCGTATCGAAGGTACCGATACGACCACGCTCGATGAGGCGCAACTGACGCACCTGCGCGGTCATCGGATCGGCTTCGTGTTCCAGTCGCACTATCTGATCTCAGCCTTCACGGCGCTCGAAAATGTGATGATGCCAATGCTGCTCGATCGCGGCCGGCCCGATGCAGCCATGCGCGCCGTCGCGCGCGATTTGCTGACGCGGGTCGGGCTGGCCGAGCGCGCCGATTATCCGGCATCGAACATGTCGGGCGGTCAGCAGCAGCGTGTCGCGATCGCCCGTGCACTGGCGATGTCGCCACCGCTGATCCTGGCCGACGAGCCCACTGGCAACCTCGATACCAAGGCCACCGAGGGTGTCTTTGCACTGATGCGCGATATTGCATCGGCCAGCGGCACCACCTTCCTGCTGGTGACGCACAACCTCGCGCTGGCGCACCAATGCGATCGCATCATCGAACTGGTCGACGGGCAGGTGGTGACATCGGTCTGATTTCTACAGGATTGCCGGTGACCGTAAGCGTTTGTAAGGGCGCGGGGTCGGCGTAGTCCGGACACTTATCGTATCGATGTGCATCCAGTCTTCTCCTCTCCCAATTGACTAATGGGTTCATCCACGTGCGATCAAGCGCGTGGATTTTTTTTGGTGTGTGCGATCAATTTGCATGCAACTAAATCATTGCATCAGGTATCGTAAGGCACCCGAATTAGCGTATAAAGATGCCGGATTGATCCGCGTCGACGACCGGCCTCCGAATAATTTTAAAGAGTACTCATGAAGACACTGACCTTGATTTCCCGTGCCGCGATCGTGCTGGCGTCCGTCACCGGCCTGGCGGCCTGCGGCGGTGGCAGCAATGTTTCCAATATCAGTGTGGGCGGCACCGTGACTGGCCTGACGATTGGCACGCTGACGCTCAACAATGGCTATTCCAGCGTCACGTTGCCGACCAATACCAGCACGTTTAACTTTACTGCGCGGGTTCCGACCGGCTATGGCTTTCTCACGGTGGTGACAGCCAACTCGCCCGACCTGACGTGCCGCGTCACCAATGGCAGTGGCGTGGCAAGTGCCGATGTCACCAATGTGCTGGTCGCGTGCGTGCCGAATCAGACGCTGGGCGGTTCCGTCTACAACCTGACTGCGAGCGGACTGGTGCTGGCCAATGGCAGCGACACCGTCGCCGTGCCGGTCAACACCGGCACCTTCGTCATGCCGACCAAGATCGGCGATGGTTTCGCCTATGGTGTGACGGTGCTGACCCAGCCAACCGGCCTGAACTGCACGGTAGCGAATGGCGTCGGCACGATGAGCACGACCAATGTCAGCAACGTGGCGGTCACTTGCGTCGCGAAGCCGGTCGTCTGATTTATCCGTGATCCACTCTGATTTTTTTACCCGTTTCCGAAAGCCTGCGATGACCACACTTACTTCCACTCTGCGCCTTCCTGCTGCGCTGCTCCTGTCCTGCGCACTGGCGGCCTGCGGCGGTTACACCACTGTCAATCTGGGCGGGGCCGTGTCCGGCCTGACCACGGACGGACTGGTGCTCGCCAACGGCACCAGCAGTACCGTCGCCATTCCGGTCAATGCAATCATTTACACGTTTCCTGCCCAGATCGATGTGAACGCCTCGTTCGCCATCACCGTGCAGACCCAGCCGGCCCGCCTGACCTGCGCCGTCGCCAACGCGACCGGTACTGCCAGTGGCATCGCGATTACCACCGCCAATGTTGTTTGCGTACCGAACAAGTACACAGTGGGCGGCACCATAGCCAACCTGAATACGGCCGGCCTGGTGCTGACCAACGGTAGCGATATCTTCAGCCCGGCGGCGGGTGCACAATCCTTTACGATGCCCACGACGGTGGCGGATGGCACTTCCTATGGCGTAGCCGTGTTGACTCAGCCTGCCGGGCAGACTTGCAGCGTGGTGGCGGGTACGGGGACGGCAGTGATGGGTGCGGGGGCAGTTACTTCGGTGCAGGTTAGCTGCGTTTAAAAATTGCGTGGGTTGATCGTCGCGGTCCGCGTCCTGCGGCGCGGCGGTACCCTATTCTGGCGAAGATTGCCGGTGCATTTGGTGCAATGCCCTTCGGTTATTGCACCCGATGTGACTGTAACTTTTTGCCGTCAACGGCATGGTCAAACCGATTTCCTGTGCGGTACTTCCAGCGCGGTAGTTGAATACAATTTGAGACTCGCGCACCAGCGTGCCTGCATAACCTTGTGTTGTTTGAATGTGTAGCAGCTTCACTTTGCTAGTCATTGTCATCCCTGAAAATGCTGGTCAATTCGGCTTCCGTGGGTCTGCCCGCGCCCAGCGTTAGTGTGACGCTCATATCCATTGCCGTCAGTATGCGTAACAAGCGACGCAAGCCGACATCGCTGGTCCCAGCTTCAATAGCGACGATCGTACGGCGATTCACCCCGGCGCGACGCGCAAGTTCATCCTGTGTAATTTTTAATTCGCGGCGACGGGTAATGAGCTGCGTGATAATTTTTTCAGTGGTCATAATGAGATATATCCTACACATTCGGTTTGATTAATGTCTTAAATGTGTAGTTTATGCGTCTTTTAGGGTGTCGCGCTACCGGATTTTTCCGTCGGCCTTCCGGTATGGAAATAGGATCAGTACATCGCCATCCAAACGAAGAACCGTCAAGTTCAACGAGAAGGTCAGTCGCTTAGGGTGCAATAAACAAAGGGCATTGCACCGTGCGTACCGCCTACGTTCGGTAGTCGCATAGGGTGGGCACGGTTTTTGGTGCCCACGCGCGCGTACCAAGGATGTCGGCCATCTCCAGCTTCGGTGTCGCATTCGCGTGGGTATGATATTGCCGTGCCCACCCTACGGCACTGACCCAGCCTGCGGGGCAGACTTGCAGCGTGGTGGCGGGTCCGTGTTCTGGCGAATGTTACCGGCGCATCTGGTGCAATGCCCTGCGGTTATTGCACCCTACGATTGAGCGGTAGTTGTAGGGGGCCGGCTGCTGGGCCGCCCCCGGCTAGGTCATGACGAAGCAAAGACAGAATCAGTTGCCGCAGTCAGTGCATTGCACCGGAGGACGCCCAAGGGATGGTGCACCGTGAAGCGTTCACCGGGCTGGACCGGTTGATCGGTCAGCCAGTTGCCCGAAAGCGGACTTTGCCAAGGCTACTTCAACCTTGTCGATTGCTTCATTGAAGTACTCGCGCATGGTCTGCAACGAAGGAGGATTTGCCAGCAATTGTTCGTAACCTTCGTCGCTGATGAGCGGTACGCACTTGCGCAGTCTTGTCGAAGCAATGGCGAACTTGGGCAAGATGCCCAGCTTCGCGAAAACGCCATGCAGATCCTGCATCGCATATCCATGTGCGGTCATCAACGTATAGAGGTCGAACCAGTCCCTGGTTTTTGATCGCTCTGCACAGACCAGCGCTTTCGATGCAAACAATTCATCGAGAGTGGCAACGCGCAGCGGCGCTGCCGGGGCGAAACCGAGCGCTGCGTTGAGTTCTGGTTCGGGGGCAAAGAAAGTGACCTTCACGGTATTGTTGGCGAGGTAGTCTTGTTGGTAATGCTCAAGTTGATTGCCGGCGTCAATGGCATCGTCGACATCCAGTGGATTCTGATTGAGTACCAGGCGCAGTCCCGTGTCGGCCGCTGCACGTAAAAATTGCTGAAGTTGTCGATCCGGAAGTCGCGTGGCTGGATAGGCGAAATCCAGGTCTTCGCTGACCCGATGACCGATACGCATCGTCAATGCCGTACCACCGATGAGTACAAAACCATGGAGATCCGGGTGCTCCCGAATTTTTTCCCATACCAGACCCGTATCAGGACGTAGTTTGCTCGTATCCATTTTGAATATTTTTCAGCATGCGTTGAGTTACGGGAGTTGCGCGTCGTACTTCTTCGCCGTCATCCGCAAGAAGGCTGTTCCATTCGGCATACAGGACGTCCATGCCGAACGCCACCGCTGCATCGAGCAGGACCGTGAACCGGGGCTGGAGCAGGGCATGACGAATAAACAGGGCGTCGCTGGCATTCGGATTGGACCAGACGAGTGACCGATGCCGGGTTCGGAATGCGATTGCACTTTCCGGCGGAGTCTCATCTGGTTGTCGTGGCATGGTGAGCATGGAATTCTCCTGATCGACTTCTATGAGGACAACATACCTCGGATTGACGGTATGTAGTGGTCTAATAAAATCGGACACCTCAATGGGAGCACACTCCCGCTAACTGAGGAAATTACATGACTAAAAAAC
>NZ_JASJWR010000056.1:0-14976 GCF_035019065.1 Actimicrobium sp. CCI2.3
CCCCACTACTATTTGGTGGGCACCACTTTGGCGGGTCATTGGTGTGCTGTACAGACGTCCTTGATGAGGCGCTTACCGTCAAGGCGTGGGTTCTGCTCAACCGGGAAGGCATTGTATGCGGCAAGCACCGTGTGGCGCGCCTGCGCAAGCTCGATTGCATCGAGGCGCGTCGCAAAAAGCACTTTCGTGTCATGCACGCCTACCAGCACACCGAACCGCCGGCAGCGAACCTGGTTAATCGTGTCTTCACTGTCGACGCGCCGAATCAGGTTTGGGTCGGCGACATCACGACGTTGCGTACACGCGAGGGATGGCTCTATCTGGCCATTGTGCTGGACCTGTTTGCCCGGCGCATTGTCGGCTGGTCGATGGGGACGACCCAGGCGGCGACGCTGCCGATTGCCGCCTTGAAAATGGCGATCGCCCAGCGCCAACGGCCGATTGGCGTGGTTTGTTATACCGACCAAGGCACTGTGTATGGATCAAGCGATTATCGTGACGTGCTGACCGAACACAGTCTGGTGGCGAGCATGAGTCGCCGGGGCAATTGCCACGACAACGCTGTTGCAGAGAGCTTCTTCTCCAACCTGAAAAACGAAATTACCCACCATGTAATCTATGACACAAGGCAGCAGGCGATGAGCGCCATTTCCGATTACATCGAGCTCTATTACAATTGCTTGCGGCTTCATCAAACACTCGGATACCGCACGTCAATGGAAACGGAAAAACGGCACCGTGTGCTCGTTGAAAACGTCTACCAAAACCGGGGCAACTCAGCACGAGTGAGCTGTTCGCACGTGGGCATTACCGCCTGGTTTGCAAAATCATCAACGAGACGGTGTGGGTGCTAACCTTGATTCACACTGCAAGAATCTGGCCATCGTCGATACGGTTGCTTATGCCGGATGCTTCTTTTTACTGCACCGAGTAATGAAGATTACCATTCCCAAGCCAGCCAGCATCAACGCGTAGGTTTCTGGTTCTGGCACAGCTGACGCAACTGACACAGCGCAATTTAAGCAAGAGACTTTTCCATTGGCACCTAGTGTAACGTACCCGGACGCCAATAAAGGACCTGAAGTCGCATCGGCACCAGTCGAAATGTAACTACCAGAAAGGACTGTACCAATCATCTGAGTATTTGCTCCGAAAGCCCCATAGCCGCCCGTATTCCAGATCACTTCAGCACCCGGGCCGGAATTGATGATGTCAACTGCTGTGAACGCGCCCGTTGATAAATAAGTGTCGATGTTGAAAAGCCACAAAGGATTCAAAGCCCCTTGGCCATCAAGCGTTAGGTGCGTGGATGCAGCTGTTGTTATCGCTGGGGCGTTGTAGACACCGGCGAACAGAGTCTGAGTGCCACTCATCGTTGCGGCAAGCGTCGTCGTCGCCGTGATGAGACTCAGTGCAGTCTTGGCCCCCTTCAGCTGATTCAATGCGTTGCTCACCGGCGACCTGAAACTAAGCGGAGAATAAGGATTATTCTCTGAACTGCGCGAGCCACCTCCTAGGGTAATGTAGCTGCTCGAATTATTTGAACCGCCATTGAAAGAGTTTGCACCGACCTCAATGTAGCCGACAGCATAATTTGAACCCGTATTCGAGGAGCCCGCTCCAGTTGTGATGTAGCTCCCTGAGTAAAGCTGGCCTGTACTGACGAAATTGGCTCCAGTTGCGATATAGCTCCCCGCGTAGCTTGAACCATATCCGAAGTTGTTTAATCCGGTGGTTATGTAAGAATCTGCACCTACGTTGCCGGTAACTGTAGATCCCGCGCCGGTAACCGCATATTCACCGGCCAAGATTACAAAGCTGGTCAGGTCGGAACCCAACAGCGGATTAGCAGCTCCCCCCGCCGGAACCAATGCAAAGACAGCGAGCGCCGAAAGTATGAGTTTTTTGTGTGTAAATTTGAATTTTTTCATTTTGAGTACAAAAAATTATGCGCCCTAACCGGCGGAATTTGTCCAATATGGTGGCGGGAAACATTTGTTTATCAGACTCCATCCGTTGAGGTAAGTTTTTGGATTTTATTACGGTTAAAAAGTGGTACGGAAAAAGTCGTTGGATTGGTGATTCATGCGGGAACTTAGCTGAGCAGGTTTTCCGACACCCCATTTTGAGAGGTGGACAAATTCCGTCGGCCCACGCTTAGAACCCCAAGTTGTAAAGCTCCATAAACGAAAATAACAATCAAGGAACAATCGTACGTTTTTCAACAAATTTACAAAGAATCGGCATTATCAATAATTTTCGCGGCGGTAAATCAAGGAGCTTTTGTAGATGGCGAAAGTGGCGCACCCTTGTATGCTGTTTTTAACGGTTGATTTTGATTTGATCGATGTGGCGCCAAAGATATCGGAAAGAGCGCGTAGCACGACTGTAGGTATCTTTGGCGCGGCGTTCCGGTCTTCTTCGATAACCGTTTGAAAACAGAGCAGGCCAGCGTCATTGGCGTAACCTGCAAGAGTTCATTGGGGAAGCCGTTGCACCCTACAGGACCGTTTTTTGCATGTATTTTGGTTTTTTATCCGATTTTTCAACAATGAAATTTGATTGGTGCTCGATCAGCTGTTTTTATTCTTTAATCCAGGCTTTATTTAGCGCTGCTTTAGCCGATTCAAGTACAATTTTTTGCACATTAATGAATTCTAAAAACATTTAAAAACTTAGCAGATTCACTATAATTAATTTCAAATTGTAAACACATTTACCCAAAAAGCAACATTTGCGAATTGTTTTTTTACTATTGATAAAACAGGTTGAACTAAACCGCTCACGCGGTGGAAGGCCCCAGCGCGCACAGGCACCACTTCGTGGCGTCCCCGACTCCACGTAATGCCTGCGCTGGTGAACTTTTAGGTGAACTCTTGACCGCGAGGATTGTCACTCCGGTTCAAGGTGATTTTCATGATCCCTCTTCGCGAGCGCATGAACAATGCGATGGTTCTTCGTAAGCGCTCCATAAACTACAGGCTATTCAAGCCCCAACAACAGTGGTCAACTGCGTGTCATGGAAATTCCAAGGCAACAGCGCCGCCACTTCATCGACCGTCGTGGCCGCCGGCAGCTCCCGCAACACCCGACGCAGCCACAAGTACGGCTCCACCCCGTTCGCTTTCGCCGTCTGCAGCAGCGAGTAGATGACGGCACTGGCGTGTGCACCGGCCGGGGTGTCAGAGAACAACCATGCTTTCCGGCCAGCGACAAACGGCCGGATGGCGTTCTCGCAGCGGTTGTTATCAATCGGCAGATCGCCGCGTTCGGTGTAGCGTGTCAGGCGGTCCCAGTATTTCTGCAAATACGCCAACGCCGTACCCAGCGCACTCTTGGGCGTTACACCCGGCAGCGTCTGGTCAAGCCAGGCACGCAACCTCGCCAGCGTCGGCAGACTGTACTGCTGGCGTGCCAGCAGGCGCGCCGCTTCAGTGGCGTCCTTGTGCTCGCGCTCGATGCCATAGAGCTTGCCGATCAACGCAACGGCGTCATCGGCCAGTCCGCGCCGGCCTTTGGGTTGGACGCGCGCAGCGTCGACGAAGCGGCGGCGCACGTGCGCCCAGCATGCCAGGTGGTTGATGCCATCGGTTTTGGCCAGGGCGTTGTAGCCGTCGTAACCATCCGTCATCAGATAGCCGCGATAGCCGTCGAGCAGGCGTACTGGCACCGCACCGCTGCGACTGGCCGCGTAATCGAACAGCACCACCGGCTTGTCCGGCGGTCCGCCGGTCTGGACCCACATATAGCTCGTCGATGTGGGCGTCTTGCCGTCTTCCTTGAGCACTTGCACGACGGTTTCATCCATGTGGATGAAAGGGCCGTCGGTGAGGTGGTCGCGCAGCAGGTTGTGCAACGGTTGCAGCAACTGGCTGGCACCAATGACCCAGCGCGCCAACGTCTGGCGCGGTACCGGTACGCCATGCCGGTCCAGCACGTATTCGAAGCGCGCCAGCGGCAAGCCATCAATGAACTTGACTACCAGCAGCATGGCCAGGAAGTCGGCACTGGCATTACTCTTGGGCAGCGGCTGTGGCGGCAAGGCCGCCGTGACCGGGGCGTGCACGCTGCCGGGACAGCCGTAGCGCTTGCGCACATGACGCAATACTCGCACCTGCATTGGGACGATGTCGAGCTGTTCGCTGATGTCGCACCCGATCTCGACCATGGGCGTGCCGCATGGGCAGGTCCGCTCGGTTTCCGGTACGTCATGGACGACATCGACACGTTCGAGCTCTGCCGACATGGCACGCCGTTTGCCGCGCGTCGGTCGTTTGGCCGGCAATACCGGATCAACTGGAGGCTCCGCCGGCGGTGGCACGGTGGCCAGATCCTGCTCGGCGCTACTGGTGTGCGCCAGAACTTCGGCTTCGTCGAACAGGCGCGCCTGACCCGGCAGCTGTTCCGAGCTCACGCCGAAATGGCGATGCCGTGCCAGCACCATCTGTTCAATCATGCGGGTGATGGTCGCTTGCGCTTCTTGCCGGATTTGGTGAGTGGTCGAGACAATGGCGGCAGCCACTGCTGTGGCAACTGCCGCCTCCACTGTTGCCGCGACAGCGGCCTGCTGCGCGTGCAGTAGCTGCTTGAGCGAGCCGATATCGTCCGGCAGAACAGCCGGCAGAATGAACTGCGGCGATGCACTTTCGGGAGGTAAAAAGGACGATGTTTGCGTAGCAAATGGCATGCCGTATTTTACCAAATCTCCCTATGAAACCGAAGAGAAATGCAGCGTTTTATGCGGCCCTTTGTGCCATAAATCAAAGCCTTCGAGCAGCCATTCAAACTGGGCCATATCGAGCGTGTGCGTCGCGGCTTCGCCATCGTCCGGCCAGGCAAATTTCTCCGCTTCCAGTCGCTTGTACCACAGGCAAAAACCATTGCGGTGCCAGTACAGCACTTTCATCTTGTTGCGCTGGCGATTGATGAAGACGTATAACGCACTGCCGAACGGATCGAGCGCCAGCTCCTGCTGGACCAGCGCGCTCAGGCCATCGATAGACTTGCGGAAATCGATGGGAGCCCGGCACAAATAGACCTGCTCGACACGGCAACCCGGATGCATTAGTGGACTCCCTGAACGGCGTACGCCAGCGCGGCCAGCCATTGCGGTGTCGGGAGCGTTGCCATGTCGATGCGCAGGCCCGACGACACGATCACCGTGCATCCCGAAGAAACCGCTGCGACGGTAGGTGTCGCCACACGCACGGCAACAAAAGACGGACCCGCGCTGGCCGGCTTCGTGATGCCAGGCCCTGAATGTAATACCCGCTGCCAGCGATACAGGCTCTTGACTGACAGGCCGTGCTGCTTCGCATACGCGCTCGTTGAGATCGCTTCCTGCTTCACCGCCGCTACATGCGCCGACCAGAATTCCGCTTTCTTGTTCATGTTCACTCCGCTCAGATTGGGAATGCAAGCGTGCGGGATTCATCGCGGAGGGACAAGGGTGGAGTTTATGGAGCGCTTACCCTCGATCGCAAGTGATCCTTAAGTTAAGTCGCTCGCATAGTTATCGAACTATGCCGTTAGCTTCTCACTCAATGATTTATCCTCAGCAATGGAACTCGACCATCTCGGTAGATGATGAAATGCAACGAATTGCGATTGCATCCCAGTTGCAGAAATTTTCGGAAGAGACCATGCGATAATGTCCGTATTTATTGAAAATAATCGTACAGAACTAATTCAACGCTGTACCAGTAAAGTCACGAAGCGCATACAGCGTAACGCCACCGCCGAGCAGCTTAAAAACGGCGTACCGATGTTCATCGATCAGCTCGTAAAAACACTTGAAGCAGAAAAATCAGGCGATAACGTTCGTGGGAAAGCGATTTCGGGGCCCTCTGGTGGTAACTCAGAGTCATCGTCTGATATCGGAAAATCGGCAACCGAACACGGCAAAATACTACTCAACCTGGGCTATACGATCGATCAGGTTGTGCATGATTATGGTGATCTCTGCCAGGCAATTTCGGACCTGGCCGTTGAACGGGAAGTACCGTTTGAAGTAGATGAATATCGAACACTCAACAGATGTCTCGACAACGCAATTGCGGACGCAGTAACGCAATTTAATGTTGAACGAGATATCTCAATCGCTTCACACCAATCCTCTGACATCAACGAGCGTATCGGCTTCTTGATGCATGAATTACGCAACTCGCTCGGGTCTGCCATGTTGGCAGTAGCAGCGATGGATCACGGTAATCTTGGTATATCGGGAGCCACTGGTGGCGTCTTGAAACGCAGTCACGCAGCCATGCTGAAGATGATAGAACGCTCGATTCATGAAGTTCGTGCGAAGAATGCAGATTCGTCCGAACGAGGGGTATTTTCGTTGGCGGATTTTATTGCTGAAGCAAAGCAACCCGCTCTTCTCGATGCAGAAAATCATGGCTGTGTACTCGAGGTTGCTGCAGTTAGCGAAGACCTACAATTAATCGCCAATCGCGAGTTACTTTTAGCAGCACTGGCAAATTTACTGAGTAACGCTTTTAAATTCACCCATCACCATACGATGGTTTCGTTGAAAGCCTACGCGGTCGGTAACCGTATTCTGATCGAAGTTGCAGATAACTGTGGCGGTCTTCCGCCTGGAAATGCCGAAAAAATGTTTGCGCCTTTTATGCAAAATAGTGGTGACCGCAGCGGACTAGGACTGGGCCTTTCGATCGCGCGCCAAAGCATCGAAGAAGATGGTGGCACGTTGACCGTGCAAGATGTCCCGAATATAGGTTGCATCTTTACGATTAACTTACCCATGCACTGAATCGAGCCGGAAATTCCGTGGGTGAGGCGCTGAGTAATGCTTACGGATGCGCTCACAATCTTGCCACTCCCGGTAGGGGCAGCGCGCAGGAAGCCTCGGAAATGTTGTCGAAGGACTCAGCAGACCCAGAGCTAGCCGCGCCGCCGGGTTGACGTCACAACTCCCGTAGTCATGTTGCCCCACTTTTCGTCCGGATAACGACCGATGACTTCCTCGTCCCGCCCGCACCAGCACAAGCACCAACACCAGCAACAATCCTGGCTCAAGAAACTGGGCCCCGGGCTGATCACCGGCGCCGCTGATGACGACCCAAGCGGCATTGCCACTTATTCGCAGGCAGGGGCGCAATTCGGTTTCAACATGCTCTGGACTGTGTTGTTGACCTATCCGTTGATGGTCGGCATTCAGGTCGTCAGCGCGCGCATCGGCCGGGTCAGCGGACATGGACTCGCCACCAATATCCGCCGTCACTATCCGGCCTGGCTGCTCTATACGGTGGTCGGGCTGCTGCTCATCGCCAACACCATCAACATCGCCGCCGATCTCTCGGCCATGGGAGAAGCCATGAAGCTCATTGCCGGCGGCCCGGCGCCCCTGTATGCCGTGCTGTTCGGTGTACTGTCCTTGCTGCTGCAGGTGTTCATTCCGTACCGGCGCTACGTGCGCCTGCTGAAATGGCTGACGCTGGCGCTGCTGGCCTATGTCGCCACGGTATTCGTGGTGAAAACTCCTTGGACGCAGGTACTGACACGTGCGCTGCTGCCCCATTTATCGTGGCAAAAGGAGTACATCACCACCGTGGTCGCCGTGTTCGGCACCACCATCAGTCCATATCTGTTTTTCTGGCAGGCTTCACAGGAAGTCGAAGACCAACGGGCCGATCCGCGTGCGCAGCCATTGGTCACTGCGCCCGAGCAGGCGTCCAAGGGACTGCGACGCATCAAGATCGATACCCTGATCGGCATGGGCTTTTCGAATCTGGTAGCGTTCTTCATCATCCTCACCACCGCGGTCACGCTGAACGTGCACGGCATCACCGACATCCAGAGTTCGGCACAAGCGGCAACGGCACTGCGGCCGATTGCCGGCGAGTTCGCCTTTCTTCTGTTTAGCGCCGGCATTATCGGCACCGGCCTGCTCGCCATTCCGGTACTGGCCGGATCGTCCGCCTATGCGATGGCTGGCGCATTCAACTGGAAGAACAGCCTGGAAGACACGCCACTCAACGCCAAAGCCTTTTATGGAATCATTGCCGTATCCACGCTGATCGGTATCGCGCTGGGATTCACCGCCATCGACCCGATCAAGGCGCTGTACTGGAGTGCAGTCATCAACGGTGTCATTTCGGTGCCCATCATGGCTGTGATGATGTTGATGGCGGTACGACCCGAGATCATGGGCCGGTTCACGATTACCGCTCGCCTGCGCCTACTCGGCTGGCTGGCCACGACGATGATGGCCCTCGCCGTGCTCGCCATGCTGGCGACACAGTAGGTGGATGGGTAGCAGCAATGCGCTGTTGCTACCCACCCAGTTAAGGGCTTACTTTGTTCACCGTCAAAATTTGGTTGAAATGTGTCGAATTATTGGCATGGCGAACAATCGCCCAGCCATGGAATGATTCCCATAATGCAGCGCCTAAGATCGTGGTACGCTGATCTACTTGAACTTGTTGGTAGTGGTTTCGCTTCGCAGCACCCTATCAGAGTTGGGTGTTGCACTTCAGTTTAGAGACCGCCCTTAGGGAATTTACAGTGGTGATATTTTTCCCGAGATGCACTCCGGTAGGACGTCTCTATTCTTTCAAGTAAGGCAATTGATGGCATCCGATCCTGATCAACATGGCGCCGACCGACAGCTTCGACAAAGCTGTCGTCTTGAGTTCATTGACCCTCCATGGCAAGTCGCGACTGGACGCTGAAAAATCAGCACGCTGACTCGTGCACGTTATTTGGGCCGTGGCTTCGTCAGATCCTTGTCGGGCTGACTCAGCGTCCCTTGCCTTAGCTCGCCTACTGCCCTGGCAACTGCTCGTGCAACATTACGGACTTCGTCCTGCACCGCCAGATCCTTGTCCAGCGTCGCGTGGCTATCTGCATAGGACTCGTAATACCCAATGTAGCGATCCAACCGTGCGCCCGCTCCCGCATCGATCAGCCCCATCCAGTCGAGCCAATCAGACAGGCTGCGGCGTACGCCTTCGATGCCAGCCACGTCGCCATGAACAACCAGCCCGTAAGCTCGACCTGCCAGATGTTTCGGGTAGTTCCATCCGGCCAGTTCAATAGCCTTCGCTTTTTCGGCATTTTTTCCGCTGGTGGAGGTGGGGTCGGGATTGCCACCGTCGGCACAGACCAGACGGTCAATCATCAGCTTCAGGACACCCGGCGTCTGATACCAGTACACCGGTGTGAGGATGATGACCGCATGTGCTGCGACCCATTTCTGGTAGATGTCCGCCATCCAGTCGTTGGTCTGCCGCTGCCCGTGATTCGGGTAGCAGCTGCAAGGCCAGTGGCACAAGGGTATCGCCGTTGATGCGCACCCTTTGCAGGGATGAATATGTTTGTCGTAATCCGATGTCAGCAAGCTCAGATCGAGCAGATCCACCTCGATGTGCTGCGCCTCCAGGATCTCTTGTGCCAGGCAGGTTAGGCGCCAGGTTTTTGATATCTCGCTGGGGCAGCTGCCGTCATTGCGTGCCGAGCCGCAAATCAGCAGGACACGCGATGGCGTGCGAGCGTCTTTTTGCTGGATTTCGAGTGCAGCGAGCTGCTTGCTGTCGGCTTTCCACTGCGCCGAGAGGTCGTAATCGGGATCTGCAAAGCCGGGTCCGGCCTTTTCTGTGACGGGGGATTTATGGCCTTCCACATAGTTGGTCCAGGCAACCTGTTCGACGCTTGACAGCGCATCCTTGACCGTATCGAACGCCGGATCGGCGAAAGACCGCTGGAATTGCAGATGAAATTCATCTCGCCCAAGTGGGGGCGGGGCTTGGCCTGTGCGAGGCTTGGTCATGGCGTCTCCCGTTCAATACGAAGAGTTTTATTCTTTATCGAATATTTGCCTGAGTCTGTCTGCCAGCGCACACGGCGCGATCATTAACCTCGGCCATGAAGCAGCGTCGGATCTATATCGGGCTCGTCACTATTTTGCCGAACGGCAGGTTACTAACCCAGCCAGTGCCGCTAGCCATCCCAGCTCAGCTTCAACCCAGCTCAGCTTCAACCCAGTCGGCAACAGGAAGCCATACAAGATCCGGTAAAACACCTTGGCATCGATCCGGTCATCCATCCACGCACCCAGCCTGACGCCAATCGGTGCCAGTGGCGACAGCACTACCGCCGTGGCGAGGTTGTCCGTAAGTGTCCAGCCACGGCATCTTTCGTCTGATAGAACAACGCGGCATGCTCGCGTATTTCTAATCAGGCGAGTACGAGCATGGACAATCACGAGCAATCGATCGTTGCAATTCCTCTGAATATTGGCAGGAGACCCAATTTTACTGGCCTCTTTAAGCGAGAGTTGGTTGAGCAAACATCATGGCCCGATATATCGGTCCCCGAAACATAGCCTAAACCGCTGTTTCATATCGTGGGCCCACTTTAGTGAGATACTTGGTGAGATTTCAATGAAGAAGACTGGTCTATGCTTACCGCACCGATACCATTGGACGAACCGGAGCGCTTGCGAGCGCTGGAGCTACTCGACGTTCTTGACTCCGCGTCCGAGCGCGAGTTCGACGTGCTGGTGGCAACTGCTGCTTTGGTGTGCGGCGTCCCAATCTCGTTGGTCAGCCTGATCGACCACGACCGGCAATGGTTTAAGGCCAATGTAGGCCTACCAAGCTTGACCGAGACGCCCCGTGACGGGGCGTTCTGTGCCCACGCGATTCTGGACGATGGCATCTTCGAAGTGCCCGATACCCTGGCAGACCCTCGCTTTGCCGACAATCCGCTGGTGACCACGGTGCCCGACATCCGCTTCTACGCCGGCGCCACACTACGCTTGAGCGACGGCGCCCACGTTGGCACACTGTGCGTGATTGACCGTGTGCCTCGGCAACTCAGCCAGCAGCAGCGCGAGGCGCTGCGCCTGCTGTCGATTGCTGTTGTCCAGGCGCTGGAATCACGTCGCATGGCACGGGCTTTTTTGGCCAGTGAAGCCCGTTTTCGTACGCTCAGCGAGTCATCGCCGTTAGGCGTGTTCGCCACTGACGCAGCCGGCGCCTGTACTTACACCAATGCGCGCTGGCAAGCCATCTACGGCCTAAGCGAGGCCGATGCCTTAGGCGACGGCTGGAGCCACACACTGCATGCCGACGACAAAGCCGCTGTCTTCGCCCATTGGCAGCACTCAGTAAAGCTGAAACAAGAATTCGACATGGAGTTCCGGGTCCGCCGCTACGACGGCACGGTGCGCCATGTACGCTCAGTTGCGCGTGCCTTACTGGATAGCGATGACGGGATCACTGGCTACGTGGGTTCGGTGGAGGACATCACCGAGCGCTTGGCGTCGCGCCGTGCACTCGACGAAGAACGCGAGGGCCAAACAGCGATCATTCAGGGCACCGGCGCGGGCACCTGGGAATGGAACGTTCAGACTGGCGAGACGCGCTTTAATGAACGCTGGGCCGAGATTGTCGGGTTCACCTTGGACGAGCTTTCCACCACAACTATCCAAACTTGGGCCGATTTGGCCCACCCCGATGACATAGCGCGATCCAGTGCGCTGCTTCAGACGCACTTTGCGGGTGAGACGCCGTACTACGAGTGCGAGGCACGCATGCGCCACCGCGGCGGCCACTGGGTCTGGGTGTACACCCGCGGCAAGGTGCTGACTCACAGCACCGAGGGCCAGCCCGAGTGGATGTTCGGTATCCACCTGGACATCACCTTACGCAAGGTCCAGGAAGACCGGTTGCGCAAGAGCGAGGAATTGCTCAACCGCACGGGCGCGCTGGCCCAGGTCGGAGGTTGGGAGGTGGACATTGCCAGCGGCAGCATCCACTGGTCCGAGCAGACCTGTCGCATCCACGGTGTGGAGCCCGGCTACCAGCCCCAGCTGGCCGAGGCAATCGACTTCTATGCGCCGGAGGCGCGCCCCGTCATCGAAGCGGCCGTGGCGCGGGCCATGGCAGGCGGCACGGACTGGGACCTGGAACTACCGCTCATCCAGAAGGGCGGTTGCAAAATCTGGGTGCGTGCAGTGGGCTATGCGGAGTTCGAGGGCGAAAAGCCTGTGCGGCTGTTCGGCGCATTCCAAAACATCACCCAGCGCGTCCACGATCGCCTGGCTTTAGAAGCAGCTCAACAGCGCGTCACGCTGGCAACCAAAGCCGGTGGTATCGGGATGTGGGAGCTGAACGTGCAAACCGGCGTAATCACCTGCAATGCACTGATGTACTCGCTATACGGTCTGCCTGAGGGATTGGGTACGGACGCCTACGAGCTCTGGGCTCGCCACCTTCACCCCGCCGATCAAATCCGAGCCCAGCTGGAGTTCAAGTCTTCCTTGAAAAGCGACGCCGACTTTCGCTCCGAGTATCGTGTAATCTGGAGCGATGGCTCGGTGCACTTTCTCCGTTTCGCTGGCAGTTTCATGCGTGACGCTGCGGGCCAGGCTCTGCGCATGGTGGGCGTGAATTGGGATGTGACGCCACTGCGCGAGCTCGCCAACCAACTGGTCGAACAACACGAGCTCTTGCGCGTGACTCTGCAGTCGATCGGCGACGCGGTGATCACCACCGACGCGCACAGCCAGGTGACCTGGTTGAACCCGGTGGCCGAGCGCATGACCGGCTGGCTTTCCGGCGAAGCGCTCGGACGGCCACTGACCCAAGTCTTCCACATCGTCAACGAAGAAACGCGCCTACCCACCGAGAACCCCGTGGCCACCTGCCTGGCGCAGGGCAAGATCGTGGGCCTGGCCAACCACACGGTGCTTATTTCGCGTAATGGTGACGAGTTCGGCATCGAGGATTCTGCTGCGCCGATCCGCAACCCCGGTGGCGACGTGCTCGGCGTCGTGCTGGTCTTTCACGACGTGACCGAACAGAGACGCCTGTCCGGCGAGATGAGCTACCGCGCCACGCACGACGCTCTCACGGGACTGGTCAACCGGGCCGAGTTCGAGACCCGGTTGCGCCGCACGCTGGACAAGGCCCATGAGGAACACAGCGAACACGCTTTACTATACATTGACCTCGACGAGTTCAAGCTCGTGAACGACGCCTGCGGGCATTTTGTGGGCGACCAGCTCCTGCAGCAGATGGCCAAGCTGCTGAGCGAAGCCGTGCGTGTGTGCGACACGCTGGCTCGCCTGGGGGGTGACGAATTTGCAGTCATCCTGGAGCACTGCTCGTCCGACCAGGCCCAGCGCGTGGCACAGCAGATTTGCGACCGCATGGAGCAGTTCAGGTTCCTGCACGGCGAGCGCCGCTTTCGGATCGGCGCCAGCATCGGCTTGGTGCCTGTGGACAACCGCTGGGCCAGCACGGCCGCCGTCATGCAAGCGGCAGACACCTCGTGCTACGCCGCCAAGGAAGCGGGCCGCAACCGCGTGCATCCTTGGTTCGATACCGACCAGGCCATGCACGCACGCCATGGCGAAATGCAGTGGGCCACACGGCTGGAGCAAGCGCTGGATGAAGACCGGTTCGTGCTTTATGCGCAGCGTATCGAAGCACTTAGCGAGGGCTCCACGGGGCTGCACGCGGAAGTGCTGATCCGCTTGCTGAACAGCGATGGCAGCCTGATCCAGCCGGGGGCCTTCCTGCCAGCGGCAGAGCGCTTCCACATGGCCACGCGTATCGACCGCTGGGTACTCAAGCGCGCCGTGCAGCAGATCCAGGCCATGCCAGATGTGACTGCCCTCGACACTCTTTGCATAAACCTGTCAGGGCAGTCGGTGGGTGACCGGGCGTTCCACCAGCATGCCATCAGCGCGTTAACCGAAGCCGGCAACGCGGTCTGCCGGCGCATCTGCCTGGAGATAACGGAGACCGCCGCCGTCACCAACATGGCTGATGCCGCGATCTTCATCGAACAGGTCCGCGCTCTTGGGGCCAGAGTGGCGCTCGATGACTTCGGGGCTGGAGCTTCGTCGTTCGGCTACCTGAAGACCCTCAAGATCGATCTGCTTAAGATCGACGGCAGCTTCATACGCGACGTAATCGACGACCCGCTGGACGCTGCCGCTGTGCGCTGTTTTGTTGACGTGGCACGGGTGATGGGGGTCAAGACGGTAGCCGAGTTCGTAGACCGGCCTGAAGTTCTGGCGCACGTGCGTGAGATCGGTATCGACTACGCGCAAGGGTTCTTACTACATAGACCCGAACCGATTGAGAACCTGTTCGGCGCTGCTACGCGACTCGCGCGGGTCTAAATCAACGTAGCGGTTTATCGCCACGGCGTAGCGTTGGTGTACTTCAAAGTTGAAGGCGACTGTCCCCAGCCACTGCCAGATTATGCTGTCACTTTTTGACTGAGAACGGAGTTTGGGCGTGCTGCGGCCAGCATGCGGTTCAACACAGGGACCCCGACGGCAGCCTCGTTTGTTGCGCCGCAAATCCCAGTGAGCGCAGTCGAGGGCTAATCAAGGATTTGTGGCGGCCCATGGTTGTCTCGACCAAGGCGAGCTGTCCATCGCCAGTGGCGGTTTGCCAGGCCATCCGGCCTTCTGTGTTGATTTTCTCAAGATGACGATCACGCTGATTGGGCGCACACGACGCTGTACTAGGAACAGCGGTTTTGTGTGGCGGAATCGTCACTTCGATATTGCCACCATGTTGCGCGATCGTCTGATAGGTAGACGTTCCATCGTAGGCACCATCGGCGATGATTTTTTTATCTCTTCTTTGATCTGTGCCAGCAGTGGCACCAGTGGCACCACGTGGGACGGGTCATCCGTATTCTGGTCGATGAGGATCTGCGCCACGACCATGCCACTGTCTGCATCGACCGTCAGATGCAACTTCCGTCACGTCCGGCGCGGCTTCTTACCATGTTTTGCTTCTAGCCATTGACCTGCACGGAAGTAAGCGTCCAAGCAAGACATCTTGCATGACGTGATTGTCCCCACTTGTTTTTAAGTGGTGACTTAAGCTGACGCTGCAGCGGTCTCTTCGTAAGCGCCTCATCAAGGACGTCTGTACAGCACACCAATGACCCGCCAAAGTGGTGCCCACCAAATAGTAGTGGGGA
>NZ_JASJWR010000057.1:0-13815 GCF_035019065.1 Actimicrobium sp. CCI2.3
CGCCAAAAAGAAGTAACCAAGAAAAAGGCGACCGCGAGGCGGCTGCCCTTCGGGTTCCCAAAAACGGTAGCCAGCCAGGGGGAGGGCCGCAAACTCGCTTCGCTCAGACATGCGTCCCTCTGATCCCCTGCCTGACTACCGTTTTTGGCAGCTGCCTCAATGCGGGGCAGGTCAAAGTCAACTGCCACTTCAAAATCAACTTCAACTTCAACATCAACTTCAACTTCAACATCAACTTCAACGGCACCATCATTCGCGGTGTGTTTTACCGGTGCACCTACCAGTCAAGCCGCCGTCAATTCCCCATACAACGCCGAAAATTCATTACTAAGCTTATGGTTCTTGTCCAGATGGATCATCGGCAGACAGCGTCCGTGTGATTCGCGAATCACGATCGAACTCGAGAGTTTGCTGTTGAGTACCGGCAGACCTTCGGCGATCAGTTCGTTGACCAGGCGTTGCGGGAGGTTGGCGCGCGGCTGGAACTGGTTGACGACGATGCCTTCGATGACCAGTCCCGGATTGTGGTCGGCGCGGATTTCGGCGACATTGTTCATTAGCGTGTAGAGCGCTTCGCGGGAAAAATCATCGCAGTCGAACGGGATCAGGCAGGTGTCGGCGGCGATGAGCGCGGACATCGTGAAGAAGTTATAGGCGGGCGGCGTGTCGATGATGATCTCGTCGAAATCCTTGGCCAGTTCAGTGAGCGCATCGCGCAGTTTGTAAATCTTGTGGCGCGATTCCAGCTTTGATTGCAGGTCGCCGATCGAGGCATCGGAGGGCAGCAGGAACAGGTTGTCGAACGGAGTCGGATGCACGTAGGTGCTGGCCGGTTTCGGATAAAAACTGAATCCCAGCATCTCTTCAAAAAAACCGGCGATGGTCGGCGTGACTTCCTTGGCGGCGTCGCCTAGCAGATAGCGGCTGGAATTGCATTGCGGGTCCATGTCGATGAGCAGGGTTTTCTTGCCATCATGGGCGGCGACTGCCGCCAGATTGACCGCAATGGTCGATTTTCCGCAGCCACCTTTTTGATTGAAAATTACGCGTTTCATCCGTGTTGTCCCCGTGGTGATCGATTCGTGGAAGTGCCCCGGCCAGTCCTGCTCAGCGTTCAGCCGAAGAAAGCGGAGTCATTATGGCAAACAATGACCACTTTACTGGCAGGTATTCGATGCCAGCCAACTATTTTATTGCCAGCTGGTGGCAGCGCGCGTGATGGGCGCGCAGCGGACGTCGCAGTAGCTTTCTGTCGCAGGCCACTACTTCTGCGGTACATTCGACGCCTCCCCATTCACGCAAAGCGGTCATGAAGCTAGCCACCCTCAAAGACGGTACCCGCGACGGCCAGCTCGCCGTTGTTGCCCGCGACCTGAAAACCGTCGTGCTGGCCGATGCCATCGCACCGACACTGCAGCGCGCGCTCGATGACTGGAACTTCATTGCCCCGCAACTCGACGACCTGTATGCCGAACTCAATGCCGATCGCGCCAGCCGCTCGTTCGGCTTCGATCCCGCCCAGTGCATGGCACCGCTGCCACGCGCATTTCAGTGGGCTGACGGATCGGCTTATGTGAATCATGTCGAACTGGTGCGCAAGGCCCGCAATGCCGAGATGCCCGACTCGTTCTGGCATGAGCCGCTGATGTACCAGGGCGGGTCGGATGATTTCATCGGCCCGACGGACGATATCGTGCTGGCAGACCAAGAGTGGGGTATTGATTTTGAAGGCGAGGTCGCCGTCATCACCGGCGACGTGTCAATGGGCAGCGATGCGGAACAGTCTGGCAGGCAGATCCGCTTGCTGATGCTGGTCAACGATGTCTCGCTGCGCAATCTGATCCCGGCCGAACTGGCCAAGGGTTTCGGCTTTGTCCAGTCGAAACCGGCGTCGGCATTTTCTCCGGTTGCGGTGACGCCGGATGAACTCGGCAGCGCCTGGAAAGACAGCAAGGTGCATCTGCCATTGCGGGCGATCTGGAATGATGTGGTGGTCGGTCAGCCTGATGCCGGCACCGACATGGTGTTCAGTTTCGCGCGGCTGGTCGAACATCTGGCGCTGACGCGCAATGTGCGGGCCGGCAGCATCATCGGTTCCGGCACGGTGTCGAACAAGGATGCCCGCAAGGGGTTCACCTGCATCGCTGAAAAACGCTGCCTCGAGATGATCGCCACCGGTGTGGCCACGACACCGTTCATGCAATTCGGTGACAGGATTAAAATCGAAATGCTCGACGCCGCCGGCAAGTCGATTTTCGGCGCGATCAACCAGCAACTCACGCAGGCCGCACCCGTCATCAGACGCGGTCGCCATGCCTGACGTCATCACAAGGAGAGACACATGAACCCGCTCGCCACCTCACTCGCCAACTCACTCGGCACCACCACCGCCGGACAACGTGCCGCATTGCCTGCCGCAATACCGATCCACGGTTTGCATCACTTTGCCTACCGCTGCCGCGATGCCGAAGAGACGCGCCATTTTTACGAAGACATGCTGGGCTTGCCGCTGTTTCATTACATCCGCGCGGACACCGTGCCGTCGACCGGCGAGTACTGCCCGTACGTGCATATTTTTTTCCGCATGACCGATGGCTCTTGCCTGGCCTTCTTTGATCTCGGCGATAACCAGCTCGCGGCACCATCGGCCAATACGCCTTCCTGGGTCAACCATATTGCGATGCGGGTCGACAGCGTCGCCCAGCTGGAGGCCATGAAGACGCGCATCGAGGGACATGGCATCGAGGTGCTTGGCGTGACGGACCATCGTATTTTTCGCTCGATTTATTTTTTCGATCCCAATGGCATCCGCCTCGAACTGTGCGCGCAGCTGGCCGACCCGCAGCAGATGCAGCACGAGCAGGAAGGTATCCACGCACGACTGGACGCCTGGTCGCTAGAAAAGGCCCAGCGCCTCGCCGATGCCAGCACGGCGCTGCCGTCCTGATGAAGCGAGATCCCTATCAATAACGCGACCCTGTGGTACCTGATCGTCGGCACGTTGCTGATCGCCATGGCGATGATGGAGTCGTTATTGCATACGCTGCCGTTCAGTCCGGCGATGCTGTACCTGCCGGTGGGCTATGTGCTCGGTCCGGGTGGCTTCGGGTTGATTGACCTGGATCCGGTCCGGCATGCCGGTGAGCTCACGCATCTGACCGAAATTGCCCTGCTGATTTCGCTCTTTACAGTGGGCCTCAAATTGCGCTTGCCGCTCAATGATGCGCGCTGGTGGTTGCCGGTACGACTGGGCACGCTGACGATGCTGCTGACGATCGGTTTGCTGACCGCGGTCGGTTACTTTTTGCTCGGACTCACCATCGGTCCAGCCATCTTGCTGGCTGCGATCATTGCACCGACTGATCCGGTGCTGGCGTCGGATGTCCAGGTGCAGGACCCGGCCGACTATGACCGGCTGGCCTTCAGCTTGTCCGGTGAGGGCGGCATGAATGACGGCACCACGTTCCCGTTCGTGATGATCGGACTGGGCCTGATGGGTGTGCCGATGGCGGCGCATTTCACCGGCAGCGGGATCGCAGCAGTCGGCATGGTGCTGTGGGGTATTGTGGCTGGCTTGCTGTGCGGCTGGCTGGTGGGTCGTCGGGTCGGACGGCTGGTGCTGTATCTGCGCCAACGTCATCGGCTGGCAATGGGCATGGAAGAATTTTTAACGCTGGGCTTGATAGCGCTGTCGTTTGGCATTGCCGAACTGATTCACGGGATCGGGTTTGTTGCTGTCTTTGCCACCGGCGTGGCGATGCGACGCATCGAGCACAAGGCCACCAGCAACGACAGTGGCGCTGCCGATGCGGCCAGCATGACCAAAACGCTGCTCGGCTTTAACCAGCAGCTTGAGCGCTTGGCCGAATTTGTCGTCGTGCTGTTGCTTGGCATCCTGTTGTCGGGCTGCGGCTTGTCGCGAGAAGGCTTGCTGGTCGCGCTGTTGCTGCTTGTCCTGATCCGGCCTGTTGCAGTCAACCTGTCCATGCTGGGGGCGACCGTGACGCGTTCGCAAAGGCTGCTGATCAGCTGGTTCGGCATTCGCGGTATCGGTTCGCTTTATTATCTGGTGTTCGCATTGCAATACGTGGCGTCGGTTCCGCTGGGCAGCCAGCAGCTTAGCGAACGTTTCGTGCCGCTGGTGCTGACCGTTGTGGCGGTTTCCATCATGGCGCACGGATTGACGTCGACGCCGCTGATGCAGTGGTATCGGCGTCGTCGTCGCCGGATTTGATTGGCGGGTCCCTCGAAAGTAACTATGCATGATGTTGTCATTGCCCGGTTTGCGCCGGGTTGTTCAGACCAACTGGTCCGCTGTCTGGCCGGCGCATGAGCGCCAGCCGGAGATCGCTTGACGGGCTAGGTACCGCCTTGATGCTAGTGCTTTGCATTTGCTGGGGATTGCAGCAAGTCGCCATCAAGCTGGCCGCGCCCAGCATGGGCACCGTGCTGCAGACTGGCGTGCGCTCGCTGCTGGCGGCGATGCTAGTGGGTGGCTTGATGCTGTGGCGCGGCGCGTCGTTCTCGGTGCGCGATGGTACGTTCTGGCCGGGAGTGGGTGCCGGGGTGCTGTTCGCCGCCGAATTTGCCTGCATTGCGCTGGCACTGACGCTCACGAGTGCTTCGCACGTCGTCGTATTCCTCTACACCGCGCCAATTTTCACGGTGCTCGGACTGCACTGGCTGGTGCCGGGAGAGCGGCTGCGACACGCGCAATGGAGCGGCATCCTGCTGGCATTCCTCGGCATTGCGCTGGCGTTTTCCAGCGGTTTCGATGGCTCGGCGTCGCCGGATAGACTGTTCGGCGACGCGCTCGGCATCCTCGGCGCGATCATGTGGGCGGCCACGACTATCCTGATTCGCTGTTCCAGTTTGTCCGAGGCAGCACCGACACGCACCTTGTTGTACCAGCTCGGTGTCTCGGCGATGCTGTTACTGCCGCTGGCTGGCGCGATGGGACAGATGGGGCAGGTCTCGATGTCCGGGCTGGCCTGGACAAGCTTGCTGTTTCAGACCGTCGTGGTGACGTTTGCCAGTTATCTGGCGTGGTTCTGGATACTGCGCAATTACCTTGCTTCGCGCGTGTCGGTATTTTCTTTTCTGACGCCGCTGTTCGGTGTCGCGTTCGGCGTTCTGATCTTGCATGAGGTGGTCGGTGCGCGATTTTTGGTCGGTGCATTACTGGTGTTGGCCGGGATTATTTTGGTCAATCGTCGGTGACCGATTGGCTTCTCGCAATGATCCATCTCAAAGTGATCGTGCGTTGTTTATCCTATCGCAATACGCGGAATGAATTTGAAATCGACTTGATACTGAATTACGGAGGAAATACTAGAAAGGTCAGTGGGGCGACCGACGGGGCTCGAACCCGCGACAACCAGAATCACAATCTGGGACTCTACCAACTGAGCTACAGCCGCCACTGATGAAGACTTCCTCTGCTAGTGCATCGAGGAAGAGGGGGAATTATACAAACATGTCGGCATGGTTGCAATGTCTATTCGCCGGTATCGGTGTGGTTTATATCCCTGTCTGCACGACCCGCACCGTCAGACCAAGCAAGCGCTTGAAAGCGCGCTCCAGATCGGCGGCACTTCCGCTTGTTAAGCCGTCGATCGATGGCGCTGACTGCCGTCGCAATAGTCCGTGCCTGTCCAACTGGCTGGCCAGTTGGCGTGCGACGGCTGCGCCGGTGTCGATGATGGTGACGTTGCGCGGTACCTGCTCGCGTGCGATGGCGGCGATCTGTTCCTGCACGAACGGGTAGTGGGTGCAACCCAGTACCAGCGTATCAGCACCTTGTTCGAGCAAGGGCACCACGCAGCGGCGTAACAGGGCCAGCGATTCCGGCAAATGCATCTGGTCCTGTTCGATGCGCAGTGCCAGGCCCGGGCAGGCCATGGGTAAAAAAGTGACGCCGGTCGCAGCCGAGAGTGTCTCGCGCAGGTGGGCAAAACGCGTGCTGGCCAGCGTTGCCTCGGTGGCCATGACACCGACCACTCGGGTCACCGAGCTTGCCGCAGCGGGCTTCAGGCCCGGTTCGACACCGACCACAATCAGCGCCGGATAGGCGCGCCGCAATGCCGCAATTGCGGCAGCCGTGGCCGTATTGCAGGCCACTACCAGTGCCTTTACCGGATACGCAGCAAGCAGGGCACCGATGGCCAGTGCACGTTCCTCGATCTGTCGTTCCGGTCGCCCGCCGTACGGTGCGAACTGCGCATCCGAAAAATACAGCAGCGCCTCCTGCGGCAGACAGGCGCGGATATGCCGCAGCACCGACAGGCCGCCGACGCCGGAATCAAAAACGCCGATGGGCGCGTTGGCGGCCATCGGCGTTGAGGTCGTTATTGACGTCACTGACGTGAAGGTCAGATGGCGACGACCGGGATCTGGCTCAGCGCTGATTTTGCAATCTTCTCCTGCCATTCTTTCGGTCCGGTGTTGTGCACCGAGATGCCGCTCGAGTCGACTGCCACCGTGACTGGCATGTCCTGCACGTCGAATTCGTAAATCGCTTCCATGCCGAGGTCGGCGAAGCCAACGACGGTCGCCGACTTGATCGCTTTCGAGACCAGGTACGCTGCGCCGCCAACGGCCATCAGATAAGCCGACTTGTGCTTGCGGATCGACTCGATGGCTTCCGGTCCGCGCTCGGCCTTGCCAACCATCGAAATCAGGCCAGTCTGTTCGAGCATCATGTCGGTGAATTTATCCATCCGTGTTGCCGTCGTCGGACCAGCCGGACCGACCGCTTCATCGCGCACCGGATCGACCGGGCCAACGTAATAAATCACGCGGTTGGTGAAGTCGACCGGCAGGGCTTCGCCTTTGGCCAGCATGTCCTGGATGCGCTTGTGCGCGGCGTCGCGACCGGTCAGCATCTTGCCGTTCAGGAGCAGGGTCTGGCCCGGTTTCCATGACGCGACTTCTTCCTTGGTCAGCGTATTGAGGTCGACGCGTTTGGATTTTTCGGTATCGGCGACCCAGTTCACATCGGGCCAGCTCGACAGCAGCGGCGGTTCCAGATAGACCGCACCGGAACCATCGAGCACGAAATGCGCGTGGCGTGTTGCCGCGCAATTCGGGATCATTGCCACCGGCTTCGAGGCCGCGTGAGTCGGTTGCATCATGATCTTCACGTCGAGCACGGTCGTCAAACCGCCAAGGCCTTGTGCGCCTATGCCCAGCGCATTGATCTTCTCGCACAGCTCGATACGCAATTCTTCGGTCTTGTTTTGCGGGCCGCGCTGGCGCAGCTCATACATGTCGATGTCTTCCATCAGCGATTGCTTGGCCATCAGCATCGCGCGTTCGGCGGTGCCGCCGATGCCGATGCCGAGCATGCCCGGCGGGCACCAGCCGGCACCCATTTGCGGCACGGTTTTCATAACCCAGTCGACCAGCGAATCGGATGGATTGAGCATCACGAACTTGGATTTGTTTTCCGAACCACCACCCTTGGCTGCGACCTGCACGTCCACGGTGTTGCCCGGCACCAGTTCCATATGGACCACGGCAGGCGTGTTGTCCTTGGTGTTCTTGCGCTCGAAATGCGGGTCGGCCACGATCGATGCGCGCAGCTTGTTGTCGGCAAAATTGTAGGCGCGACGCACGCCTTCGTTGACGGCATCGGTGACCGAGCCTTTGCCGAATCCTTCAAAGCGCACTTCCATGCCGATCTTCAGGAACACGTTGACGATGCCGGTATCCTGGCAGATCGGGCGCTTGCCTTCGGCGCACAGACGCGAGTTGGTCAGGATCTGCGCGATCGCATCCTTGGCCGCCGGGCTTTGCTCGTTGTCATAGGCGCGCGCGAGGTGGGCAATGTAATCGGCCGGATGGTAGTAGCTGATGTACTGCAATGCGGCGGCGACGGATTCGATCAGATCTTCCTGCTTGATGATGGTCATGGGGGCTCGATGGTCAGTGTTGCTGGTTGCGGGACATGTTCTGGGTATCGGTCATGATGCGATCACAAAACGCGATCGCCAGCGCCGAAAACAGAAACGCAATGTGGATGCCGGTTTGCGCCATCAATGTCTTGCTGTCGTAGTTGGCGGCGTTGATGAAGGTTTTGAGCAAGTGGATGGACGAGATGCCGATGATGGCCATCGCCAGTTTGACTTTCAGCACCGAGGCGTTGACATGCGAGAGCCATTCCGGCTGGTCCGGATGGTCTGATAAATTCATCCGTGACACGAAGGTCTCGTAGCCGCCGACAATGACCATGATCAGCAGGTTGGAGATCATCACTACATCGATCAGGCCGAGTACTACCAGCATGATGGTGGCTTCGTTGAGCTTGGTCGGGCGGGCGGCACCGACTGTCGAGACGGCATCGAGGATATGCTGCAGAGCAGCTTCGTTGCCCATTGCCGCGCCGATCAGATCAGTGAGCTCTACCCAGAAATGGAAAACGTAGACGCATTGTGCGAGGATCAGGCCAAGGTAAAGGGGGACCTGCAGCCAGCGCGTGGCGAAGATGAAATTGGACATGGCGCTGATGCGTTTCGGCATAGGGCTGTTTTTTGTCTCGGTTGTTGACATGGGAATAGTGTTCAGGGAGTGAGATTTTGAAAATCGCATTTTACACGCGTCACTCTGGCGTACTCTGCGTTGTGCGGTATCGTTTGCCCAATTCGTGAACTCAAGTGTATGTAAGGCTGAAGTAAGAGTGACCCCTTATCTTTTGCGCAAATAAATTCTTTTAATGAGGAGACAAGCAATGGCTGGCATCGAGACACTCAAGCAGGAAACGCGCATCTTCAATCCCTCCGATGCATTCAAGGAAGCAGCCACCATTTCCGGCATGGACGCTTATCACGCCATGTGTGCCGATGCCGAACAGGACTACGAAGGTTTCTGGGCCAGTCTCGCCCGCGAAAACCTGTCCTGGAAAAAACCGTTCACCACCACCCTCGATGAATCCGATGCGCCATTCTACAAATGGTTCGAGGATGGTTTGCTCAATGTCAGCTACAACTGCCTTGACCGTAACCTTGAAAATGGCAACGCCGACAAGCAAGCAGTGATCTTCGAAGCCGATGACGGCAAGGTGACCAAAGTCACCTATCGCGAATTGCATCAGCAAGTCTGCAAATTCGCCAACGGCCTGAAATCACTTGGCATCAAGAAGAGCGACCGTGTTGTCATCTACATGCCGATGTCGGTGGAAGGCATTGTTGCGATGCAGGCTTGCGCCCGGATTGGTGCCACGCACTCGGTGGTCTTTGGCGGCTTCAGCGCCAAGTCGCTGCAGGACCGCATCATTGATGCCGGGGCCGTCGCTGTCATCACCGCCGACCAGCAAGTTCGCGGTGGCAAGAACCTGCCATTGAAAGCCATCGTCGACGAGGCCCTCGCGCTCGGTGGCTGCGAGGCAGTGCGCCACGTTGTCGTTTATCAGCGTACCCACGCTGATGTGGCCATGACCGCTCAACGCGACATCGTCATGAGCACACTGGTTGCCGAACAATCCGATGTCTGCGAGCCGGAATGGGTTAGCGCCGAACATCCGCTGTTCATTCTTTACACCTCCGGCTCGACCGGTACGCCAAAAGGTGTGCAGCATTCTTCCGGCGGCTATCTGCTGTGGGCCATGCTGACGATGAAGTGGACCTTCGATATCAAGCCTGACGATATTTTCTGGTGTACCGCCGACATCGGCTGGGTGACTGGCCACACGTATATTGCTTACGGACCGCTGGCTGTCGGTGCAACCGAAATTGTCTTTGAAGGTGTTCCGACCTTCCCGAATGCCGGCCGGTTCTGGGACATGATCGCGCGTCACAAGGCGACTATTTTCTACACCGCGCCCACCGCGATTCGTTCGCTGATCAAGGCTGCCGACGCCGACGAAAAAATCCATCCAGACCGCTATGATCTGAGCAGCCTGCGTCTGCTCGGTTCGGTCGGCGAGCCGATCAATCCGGAAGCCTGGATGTGGTACTACAAAAACATCGGCCGCGAAAACTGCCCGATCGTTGATACCTTCTGGCAAACCGAAACCGGCGGTCACATGATCACGCCGCTGCCGGGCGCGACACCGATGGTGCCGGGCTCCTGCACGTTGCCGCTGCCGGGCATCACCGCTGCCATCGTCGATGAAACCGGTACGGATTTGCCGAACGGGCAGGGCGGTATCCTGGTCGTCAAGCGTCCGTGGCCATCGATGATCCGCACGATCTGGAACGATCCCGAGCGCTTCAAGAAAAGCTATTTCCCGGAAGAGCTGGGCGGCAAAACCTATCTCGCTGGCGACGGCGCAGTGCGTAATGCCGAGACCGGTTACTTCACGATCACTGGTCGCATTGACGACGTGCTCAATGTATCCGGCCATCGCATGGGCACGATGGAAATCGAATCCGCGCTGGTCGCGCATTCACTGGTGGCCGAAGCTGCCGTAGTTGGCAAGCCGGATGACACCACGGGTGAATCGATTTGCGCTTTCGTCGTGCTCAAGCGTTCGCGGCCGACTGGTGACGAGGCCAAGCAGATTGCCAAGGAGTTGCGTGACTGGGTCGCCAAGGAAATCGGCCCGATCGCCAAACCGAAAGAAATCCGTTTCGGCGACAACCTGCCAAAAACCCGTTCCGGCAAGATCATGCGCCGGTTGTTGCGCTTGCTGGCCAAGGGCGAGGAAATCACGCAGGACATCTCGACACTGGAAAATCCGGCGATTCTCGATCAGCTCAAGGAAGCACAATAGGGCGATCAGGTTTTCTCGGGCCGCGTTGTGCCCGAGATCACGGTTTATTTTGCAAGGTGGTCGAAATCGGCTGCAGGTTCTGGTGTTTGAAGCCGATTTTTTGCTATACTTCGGCGCTTCGCTGGAAGCCTGCTGGTCCGGTGAACGTAATACAGGAGAGGTGGATGAGCGGTTGAAGTCGCACGCCTGGAAAGCGTGTATAGGGTCAAACCTATCGGGGGTTCGAATCCCCCTCTCTCCGCCAAGGATGTTGTTTGAAAAAAGCCGGCCTAATCAGTCGGCTTTTTTGCGTCCAGACGTGACGCTTCAAGTCTTGGAATGCCGTCAGCATCGTGGGGTGCAATAACCGCAAGGCATTGCACCGCCATCGGATCACTCGGTGCAATGCCCTTCGGTTATTGCACCCTACGACGATTGGCTGTCGGCTGATCCAGTGGCGAGTTTGGTAGCATGGTCATAAAATGCCTGTGCCAACCTACGAGATGGCAATCCGATCGGTTCACGTCACTTTACTCGCAACGCTTAATTCGAGAAGCCCCATGAAATCCCTCTCCACACAAGACGCGACCGACTTTCTCGCCACCGCAACGATCACTGAAACCAGCATCGAGGACGGCATCGAGATTGCCCATCGCGGTACCAGCGCGGACGGCACGCCATTTGTGCTGATCAATGGCCGGGATGACGGCATGGCACTGCTCTTCACGACCGAGTTATCCAGCGCGCTCGATACGCTTGGCCTGCTCTGAACGATCTGTCGGCGTGCTCACGCAATGCCATGCCGGCACCCCACATTGATACGCCCACCTCGATCGAATCCCGCATGACCCAAAAACTCACCCTGTCACAACTCGAATCCTACCTTTGGACCGCCGCCGACATATTGCGCGGCAACATGGATGCCTCCGAATTCAAGGACTACATCTTCGGCATGATGTTTCTGAAACGCCTGTCCGACAGCTTCGACGAAGAACAGGAAAAGGTCATCGCGCACTATGTCGGCATCGGCAAGACCCCAGCGCAGGCAGCCGTGCTTGCTCAGGATGAAGTCGAGTACGACCAGACTTTCTTCGTGCCGGAGCAAGCCCGATGGAGTCGCCTGAAAGACCTCAAGCACGACATCGGCGCCGAACTCAACAAGGCCACCGAAGCCATCGAGGAACACAACGCCAGCCTCGAAGGCGTGCTGGTCTCGATCGACTTCAACATCAAGAACAAGCTCTCGGACAAAAAGCTCGGTGATCTGCTGTCCCATTTCGGCAAGCACCGGCTGCGCAACAGCGACTTCGAATCGACCGACTTGCTCGGCACCGCTTACGAATACCTGATCAAGATGTTTGCCGACTCGGCAGGCAAAAAGGGCGGCGAGTTCTACACTCCCAGCGAGGTCGTGCAGCTGCTGGTGGCGCTGCTGAAACCCCACGCCGGCATGCGCATCTATGATCCGACAGTCGGGTCCGGCGGCATGCTGGTGCAGACCCGCAACTATCTGGTTCGTCACGGTGAAAATGCGGCCAACCTGTCGCTGTACGGGCAAGAGATGAACCTGAACACCTGGGCCATCTGCAAGATGAACATGTTCCTGCATGGCGTCTTCAATGCGGACATCCGCAAGGGCGACACGATGCGCGAGCCGCAGCATGTCGAACACGGCGAGCTGATGACCTTCGACCGCGTGATTGCCAACCCGCCGTTCAGCCTGGCCGCATGGGGCAAGGACGAGGCCGAGAACGACGGCTTCGGACGCTTCCCGTACGGCACGCCACCGAAGGATTCGGGCGACCTCGCGTTTGTGCAGCACATGATTGCCTCGCTCAACAACGACGGCATGCTCGGCGTGGTCATGCCGCACGGCGTGCTGTTTCGCGGGTCAAGCGAAAAGGAAATCCGCAAAGGCATCCTGCACGATGACTACCTCGAAGCCGTGATCGGCTTGCCAGCGGGCTTGTTCTACGGCACCGGCATTCCGGCCAGCCTGCTGATCCTCAACAAACGCAAACCCGCCGAACGCAAACGCAAGGTGCTGTTCATCAACGGCGAACTCGATTTCGCAGAAGGCAAAAACCAGAACACTCTGCGCGAGCAAGATAGCGAAAAGATCCTCGCCGCCTTCGAGCAGTTCACCGACATCAAGCGCTACGCCAAAGTCGTCACCCTCGGCGAGATTGCCGAGAACGACTACAACCTGAACATCCGGCGCTATGCCGACACGTCACCGCCACCGGAAATCTTCGATGTGCGGGCCTTGCTGCATGGCGGCGTGCCGGTGCGGGAGGTGGAGGATGACTATATTCAGGAAGAGATTTTGCAGGGGTTTGATGTGACGGCGGTGTTTGTCAGGCGCGATGCGGAGTATTACGACTTCAAGGCGGAGATTGCTAGCAAGGAAGCGATTCGGGAGTATTTGCCTTCGGATAATCAGGCGTTGATCGGGCAGTTTGAGCGGTGGTGGGATAAGTATCGGGTGTCGTTGCGGGAATTGGATGCGCAGGTTGTGGAGGCTGAGGCGGTGATGAAGGGGTATTTGGTGGAGTTGGGGTATGAGTAATACTAATATTTCTGGATGGAAAAGCGGCACATTATCAGATGTTATTAAAATTAATTATGGAAAATCTCCAAAAGAGATTTTTAACAAGAATGGAAAGTATCCTGTAATTGGTACTGGCGGGATCACTGGCTATACAAATGATTACCTTCATGAAGGGGGAACAACCGTCATCGGAAGAAAGGGGACGATTGATAAACCGTACTTTGTGGCAGGTAAATTCTGGGCTATAGATACCACTTATTTTGTTTCTGATTATAAAAATACAAACGAAAAATGGCTTTACTACTCACTTCAAAATATTGATCTTGTAAAGTTTAATGAAGCTAGTGGCGTACCAAGTTTGAACCGAGAAACGCTATATGCGATTCCTTGTCTTTTTCCGACGCTCCCAGAACAACAAAAAATCGCCGCCATCCTCACCGCCGTTGACGAGGTAATTGAATCCACCCAAGCGCAAATCAACAAACTGAAAGACCTAACCTGAATTTTGCATAAAAAAGGGCAAGAATGCCGTAAGTGATTGATAAAATGTGAGTTATCGAGAAACACACTCATC
>NZ_JASJWR010000058.1:0-11840 GCF_035019065.1 Actimicrobium sp. CCI2.3
GGTCGCCTTTTTCTTGGTTACTTCTTTTTGGCGAAGCAAAAAGAAGTGACCGGCTGCCGGGCCGCCCCCGGCTAGGTTATGACGAAGTGGCAACCACACAAGCAACCCCAGCACGGAAACTGGATGGCAATCGCTCCGAACCCGCAAGCAGGGTCAGTGTAATTTTCGCGATAAAGCCCGCGAAAAAAAACACTGACCCTGGTTGCTACCGATGAGGTTTGCGACCGCAGGAAAATGCCAACCGGAGCAGCGTCATGACGAAGCGGATACAAAATCAGTGACCGCCGTCAGCGCATCTGGTGCAATGCCCTGCGGTTATTGCACCCTGCGAGAGAAGATGTCGATAGCTAATCCACACGCATCGCACCGATCAGCTATCCTGCCGCCGTTGCTGTTTTCACCGCCCTCCCCTTTGCCGAGCTATCCATGCGCCCCATCGACCTGATCCGTTTGCTATCCCTCGCCGCCATCTGGGGCGCATCGTTCCTGTTCATGCGCGTCATCGCGCCGGTACTCGGGCCGCTGTGGACGGCCGAATTGCGCGTCGGCATTGCCGGACTGGTGATGCTGGCCTTCATGCTGGCGACCCGACAGGCGATGCGGTTCAAGACAAACTGGCGTCAGTACCTGCTGATAGGCGGCGTCAATTCGGCACTGCCCGCGGCGCTCTATGCGTATGCCGCGCTGACGCTACCGTCCGGCTATTCGGCCATCGTCAATGCGACCACACCGCTGTGGGGCGCACTGGTCGGCATCGCTGTGCTGGGCGAGACAATGACGCTGCGCAAGGCCATCGGTCTGCTGATCGGCATCTCCGGTGTGGCGCTGCTGGTGCGACTCGGACCGGTGACGTTCACGCCGCAAGTGCTGCTGGCCGCATTAGCCTGCGCGCTGGCCGCCATCTGCTATGCCTGCTCGGGCGCGTATTCCAAACTGCGCGCAGCCGGCATCCCGCCCGGATTGATGGCGACCGGCTCGCAACTCGGTGCCGCGCTGGTACTCATTCCGGTGGTGCCGCTCTCACCGATACGTGGCGAACTGACGCCGCACATTCTGTTGCTGGTCGTGGTGCTGGCGGTGCTGTGCAGCGCGGTAGCGTACTTCCTGTACTTCCGGCTACTGGCCGATATCGGTCCGACCCGCAGCATGACGGTGACGTTTCTGATCCCGCTGTTTGCGCTGCTATGGGGCGCGCTGTTCCTCGGTGAAGTCATCAACCAGACCACGCTGGCGGGTTGCGCACTGGTGGTGCTGGCGACCTGGCTGGTGACAGCCGGGCACAGCAAATCCGTACCGGGTAAATCGCGGTAAAGATGCGGCCTCGCCGCAGACGGTTTCCGGTACAGTTGCGCCAACCTCCACCGTCGCGACTCCTGATGAACCACTTGCTACTGATCGATGACGACGTCGAACTGGCCGACTTGCTGCGCGACCACCTGACGCAGGATGGCTTCGTCGTCCAGGTCGCGCACAACGGCGACGACGGCATCCGGTTAGCGTGTTCGGGCCAGTTCCAGCTGGCTGTGCTGGACGTGATGATGCCGCACCTGGGCGGACTCGACGTACTGCGTCGCCTGCGTCAGACCAGCCAGTTGCCGGTGCTGATGCTCACGGCGCGCGGCGATGATAGCGACCGCATCCTCGGGCTGGAACTGGGGGCCGACGATTACGTACCGAAACCCTGTTCGCCGCGTGAACTGAGCGCGCGCGTGCGCGCCATCCTGCGCCGCAGTCAGGGACCGGCCAGTGCCGCGCTGCCACTGGTATCGGGGACGCTGCGGCTGTGGTCGTCGCAGCGCCGGGTCGAAGTCGGCGACCAGCCACTGGGATTGACCAGCACCGAATTCAGTCTGCTCGAAGTCTTGTTGCGCCATGCCGGCAGCACCGTCAGCAAGGACGCGCTGTCAGAACAGGCACTGGGCCGACCGCTGGCGCGCTTCGACCGCAATATCGACGTGCACTTGTCGAGCATGCGCCAGAAGCTGGCCAGGGCCGGCTCCGGCGTGACGATCCAGACCGTATTCCGGCAGGGTTACCAGCTAATCAGGGAGTAACGAAAAACCATGGGCAAGCTGTTCGGCAAATTTTTCTTTTTCATCCTGCTGGCGCAACTGACCGCGGCACTCGGCATCGGCGGCGCGGTCTGGCTGAGTCATCACCAACGTGATGCCGCCAACCTGTCCGACCAAAGTCCGCCCGCCGCGTTCAGCCTTGAAGCCGCCGCCGCCGTGCTGCACTTCGGCGGCACCGGGGCACTGCAGCAGTTGGCCAGCCACATGGGGCCCCATCCCGTGTATTCGGTGGATGCAGCCGGTGTCGACGTGGCAGGACGAACCGTTCCGCCAGCCTTGCTCAAGAGTGCATACGCCCGTCTGCGCGACGCCCCGGCGGGAACCGGTGCGCGCGATGTTGTCGCGCCCGACGGCCAGCACTATGTGATGTTCGCCGCTGCCCATGCCCGCCATGGCGAAGCCGGACCGGCGCGTGAGGAAGGCTTGCGCGCGCTGTCGCTGCTGCTGGCCGCGACATTGGCCAGCCTGCTGTTCGCGGCGCTGCTGGCACGCTACTTCTTCCGGCCGATCCGCTTGTTGCGCGACGCCTTTGGTGCGGCGGCAGCCGGCGACTTGCAACCACGATTACAGCAGACCATGGGGCGGCGGCGCGATGCGCTGGCCGATCTCGGTGGAGATTTCGATCGTATGGCGCAGCGACTGCGCACGCTGATGGATGGCCAGCGCCGCTTGCTGCACCATGTGTCGCATGAGTTGCGTTCACCGCTGGCGCGTCAGCAAATCGCCATCGGGCTGGCGCGCCAGCAACCCGAGCGCATCGTGGCACTGCTCGCACGTATCGAGCGAGATGGCCAGCGCATGGACCAATTGATCGGCGCGGTACTGGCGCTGTCGCGGCTGGAGTCCGGCATCGATACCGCCGGCCACGACGATGTGCCACTCGACGCGATGCTGGCCGACATCGTCACCGATGCCGGCTTCGAGGGTGCGCCCGAGCACAAGCAGGTCGTACTGATCGCAGCGGCCAGGGTGACGATACGTGGCAATCCCGCATTGCTGCACAGCGCATTCGAAAACATTGTGCGCAATGCAATCAAGCACAATCTACCGGGTGGCATGGTCGGTGTGCATGTTACGACCAGCGCGACGCAGGTCCGGGTGACCGTGTGCGATAACGGTCCCGGCGTGCCGGAAGACGACCTGGCGGCGATCTTCGAACCGTTCTATCGCAGCGGCGAGCGTAGCGTCGAAGGTCACGGACTGGGCCTGGCGATCGCGCGGCAAGTCATCGACGCGCATGACGGCAGCATCGTCGCGGACAACCGGACCGAGGGCGGTCTGCGGGTAACAATCTGTCTTCCACTGGCTTGAACCAACCAGTTCCATACGGCAATCTTTACCTGGATTTACCTGAAACAAACACCGCGAGTGCAGTACGCCGGCAGATAATTCCGGGACACCGACTTCAGGAGCCAGCATGTCCGTCTCGACCCTCACCAGCAGTACCGCCGTCACCGCTGCCAGCCCGATTAGCTACGGCCACAAAACCCGGCGCACGCCTTCCTCTGACGACGGCGGCGGCACCGGTGCCGGCAGCGGCAACAATCTGCTCGACGCCATCACGAAGGCACTGGCCTCGCTGGGCGTAACCAACAATGCGGCAACTACTGCCACCACGTCGACCAGCAACAGCACTGGCACCGCAACCACCGGCAGCGTAGCCGGCACCACCGCCGCTGGCAGTGCCTCCGGTACCACCGCCGCCAGCAACGATCCGGCTCAGGCACTGGGCACTTTTTTTCAAAGCTTGCTGACCGCATTGCATGCCCAGGGTGGCGGCAAAGGTGGCGGAAGTGGCGGAGCACGATCGGACGGCGATGGTGACGATGCAGGCCGCACTACTGCAGCAACATCCGCCACCTCGGGCAGCGCGGGTGCCAAGGCATTCCGGGGCGGCACGGGCATGTCAGCCGACTTGCAGTCGCTAATCCAGCAACTCGATAGCGCCAGCAGCGCCACCAATGCCACGAGCGCCACCAGTGGCAGCAGCGCTACCGACAGCGCCACCAGCAGCCTCGACAGCAGCTTCAAGAATCTGCTCAGCGCACTCGGCGACAGCACCAACAAGACGACGCTGGGTCAGTTTCTGCAGGCGCTGTCGAGCCAGTCGCAAGGTAGCGGTTCGACCGGTAACGTGGTCAATACCCAGGCCTGACCGACGTCTCTGACAGCGCCGCAGCAAGCACCCCGCGCAACGCATTGCACAGCACCAGTCGCTCGGCTTGCCGCAGGTCGGCCAGCGTCAGCGTGCGTTCGCTGGCGGCCCAGTGCGGATCAGCCAGCAAGTGGGCGCGCATCACGCCGGGCAGCACGCCGGCTGACAGCGGCGGCGTGAACCACTGGCCGTCGATTTGCGCGAATACATTGCTGCGCGCGCCCTCGGTGACTTCACCGCGCTCGTTACAGAACAACATGTCGAACGCACCTTGCGCTTCGGCCGTGCGCCAGGCCGCGTCGTACAGTGCGCGCTGCGTGGTTTTATGACGCAGAAACAGATCGGCTGAGGCAGTCGGCTGCGGTGCCAGCAACAGCTGCACCACGTCCGGCCATGGCTGCAGCACGCCGCTCTGGACGTGGCACTCACCGAGCCGGTTCAACTCCAGACGCAAGCGTCGCAGCGCGTTGTCGGGCAATGCCGCGCAAGCATCCATGACCGCAGCACGCAAGACGAACGCATCGCAGACAAAGCCAAAATAAGCGGCCGAGGTGGTCAGTCTGTGCAGGTGCCGTTCCAGCAAGGCACATCCGCCATCGCGCGTGACGGCCATCGTTTCAAAGAGCGCAAACTCGTTCGGCATGGCGGTCAGAAAACGCGCCTTCAATACGCATTCGGCCTGCTCATCTGCGGCTACGCTGTCGTGGACGATGCCGGCACCGATCCCCATTTCGCCGCGCCGCACACCGCCCGCATCAGGCGCTTGCAGCACCAGCGTACGGATCGGCACCGACAGGCAGAAGTTGCCCACTTCCGGCCCGTGCGCCGCATCGAACCAGCCAATCGCACCGGTATAAATGCCACGTGCATCGGCTTCCAGTTCGCGGATGATCTGCATCGTGCGCAACTTCGGCGCACCGGTGATCGAGCCACACGGATAGATCGCGTCGACCACTTGCGCGAGCGTCGCTGCGGGATGCAAGCGGGCAGTCACGGTCGAGGTCATTTGCAGCACGTCGGAAAAGCGCGTGACCTCGAACAGCTGCGGCACGGCGACGGAGCCGAGCGTGGCGATGCGGCCGAGGTCGTTGCGCAGCAGGTCGACGATCATCAGGTTTTCGGCGCGGTTCTTGGGATCGGCGGCCAGTCGTGTGGCACTGGCGGCATCCTGCACCGGGTCACCGGTAGCCGCTGCCGTGCCCTTCATCGGCTGCGCCAGCAAAGCACCATCGACATGGCGGACGAACAGTTCGGGCGACAGCGACAGCACGGCCGTGCCATCGGGCAGCGCGACCAGTGCGCCATAAGGCACCGGCTGACGGGCACGCAGACGCAAGTAGAGCGCGGCGAGCGTGCCGAAGGTATCGAAGCGCACGCGGTACGTGTAGTTGACCTGATAGGTATCGCCGGCGGCAATGTAATCGCGGATACGTCCGATATGTTGGGCGAAGGTCGCGCCATCGATGCTGTCGCGCAGACCTGCGATGCCGGCCGGTGCCGCGCCGGCATGGGCCTGCAACCAGTCGTGCGCGGCAGCGGCGGACAACTGCTGGCAATGCGCGAACAGCAGAACTTGCGCCAGCGCGCCGGTGCCAGTGCGCGGTGCCACACCGTGCAGCGCCGCGCCCAGTTCGTACGTCATCAGCAGTACCGCATGCTGGCCCGGTTGCTGCAAATCGGCCAGCAGCGTCGGCAAGTCGTCAACCGTGTCGCACGACAGCGTGCGCAACCAGCCGGTGTAGAGGCGCGAGCGCGGCTCGGTCATGCTGGCGCTGCTGTCGTCGAGCAGTGCAAAACAGGCGGCGTGATGGTCAGTCATCATGGTCAGCCAGGCGCGAACGCAAGCGGTGGAGGTGTCCGGCCAGGTGTTTTACCGAGCGCACCTTGACGTCGACACCGGCCGGACGCTTGACGAAAGTCGACGGTCCGCTCCGATGGGCAAGCGGCAAATACTGGGTGATCAGGACCGTGCGCAGGCCGAGCACACGGGCTGATTTCAGGTTCATCAGGGTGTCTTCGACCAGCACGCATTGGCGTGCATGCACGCCTTCGCGCGCCAGCAATTTGCGCAGCATGGAGCGCGACGGTTTGGGTCGCAACTGGCCGTGCACGCGCATGGATTCGATCGACACGTGGCGGGCAAAGTGGCGCTGCAACCCGAGATGACGCATCACGTCCTGCGCGTAGCGTTGCGGCGCATTGGTCAGCAGGATCTTGCGTCCCGGCAGACGGCGCAGCAATCCGGCCAAACCGCGTTCGGCGCGTATCATCGAGGGCAAGTCCTCGAACAGGTGTGCCTCATGCAGGAAGGTGTCGGCCCGCATCTGGTGATGCTTGACCATGCCGAGCAGCGTCGCGCCGTAGCGCTGCCAGTAGGCAATCCGGGCAGCATCGACATCGGCTGCTGCGGCCGGCGCACCGGCATCCGACAGCACCTGCGCGATCACGCGGTTCATGTTCACATTGATGGCCGGGAAGATCGCATGCGAGGCATCGTGCAAGGTATTGTCGAGGTCGAACAGCCAGGTTATTCCCATGATTTTTTTCTGAAAGCGTGCATGCGTATTGCCTTGATCGTTATTTCGTTGGTGTTGCTTGGCTGCGGCCACGCGCTGGTGCGGGCGGCGAATGTTAATCCGGCCACCCCGGCCATTCCCCTGCGCGGCACGCTGTACCGCGCCACGCAGCAGGACCACACCGTATGGCTGTTTGGTACCGTGCATGTCGGACAAGCATCATTCTATCCGCTCGAACCGATTGTCATGCGCGCCCTTGCAGAGGCCGACCAGCTGGTACTGGAACTCGATCCGACCGACCAGCCTGCGCTGCAAGCGGCGTTCGCCCGGCACGCAACGCTGGTGCCACCGCAGACCATCGGGCAAGTTCTCTCCACCGAAACGCAACGGCAATTACAGCAAGTGCTCGACCGACTCGGCGTGATGCCGTCCGCCGTAGCGGGCATGCAACCGTGGGCCATTGCCAACCTGCTGCTGGCCACGACGCTCGAACGCAGCGGCTATGCGCGTGAACAGGGCATCGAAACCTATCTGCAACAACACGCCCCCGGCAAACCGGTGGTGGCGCTGGAAAGTGCCGACTACCAGCTTGGACTGTTTGATGAGCTCGATGCCACCCAGCAGGAGCAATATTTACTTGAATGCCTTGAATCACTACTTAATGGTAAATCTGCACAACAAGCAGCAACGATGATGGATGCCTGGGGGCGCGCCGACGGCGCTGCGCTGCAACGCCTGATCGAAGAAGAGCTGGCCGAATCCACCGTCACGGCACACTTCACCCGACGTGTCTTGCTCGACCAGCGCAATCCGCGACTGGCTGCGTCGATTGCGCGACTGGGCCAGCATGGGACAACGCAATTTGTCGCAATCGGTCTGCTGCATCTGACCGGGCCCGACAGCGTGCCAAGTTTGCTGGCGCGGCGCGGCTACCGGGTTGAAAAAATCTACTGATGCGTTGTTCTTCGTTGTGGCGCTGGTTGCACGGGGCCGAATCCACGCTGGCACGCTGATACCCGGTGCCGTCGGGGGCTGCGGTTAAGATGGCATCACCCTCTTCATTTTTGCGAACAAGCCCATGAAAATCCTCTACCAGGCCGCCAACCTCATCGAAGCACACATGATCGTGCACCTGCTCGAGCAGCAGCAATTGCACGGACGCGTCGATGGCGAATACCTGCAAGGCGGGATCGGCGAATTGCCGGCGGCAGGCCTGATCCGGGTGATGGTGGCGGAGCAGGATTTCGAGGCAGCGCAAGAACTGATCAGGCAATGGGATGCGGCCCAACCGGTCTCCGAACAGGCTGCACCGGTCATCGCGCCCGCTCCACCGTTGGGCATGCTGGCCGCCGGCTTTGTCGCAGGCGTGCTGTGCACGGTGGCGTGTTACCACTCGGCGTGGCGGGTGGTACTGCAAGATTGAGGGCCGCGCACGCACGATCGCACGCACGCTGTTTGACGAGACAGCGCCCCGCCACCATGCTGGCGCGGCATCCGTGCATAATCAGGGTCATTGCCACTGAAGACTATTCCATGCATCCCGACTGCCCGCCCCGTATTTCCCTTGCCTCATTGATCTGCCCGGCTGCGCGCAACGCTGCCGGCCTGCGATGATGTCGGGCCAGCTGATTCTGTTTGACCCGCAAGACCCGCGCGTCGCGGCCCCATCGCCGTGCATCAGCGTCTGTGAAATGGACGAGCGCAGCGGATTGTGCGCGGGCTGCCAGCGCAACATCGACGAAATCGTCAGTTGGGGCAGCGCTGGCGAGAGCGCCCGGCGCACCATCTGGCGCGCCATCAACCAGCGTCGTGATGCGATGTTCGATGACTGAATCATTGCCAGCGACGATGCAGGTACTCGAGCGCGGCTGGCTCTCGTCGAACAATATCCTGTTCTGCGGCGAGCAGACCGCACTGGTCGACAGCGGCTACCTGACGCACGCGCCACAGACGCTCGCGTTAGTGCAACAGGCACTGCAGGGACGGCCACTCGACCTGCTGGTCAACACCCACCTGCATTCGGACCATTGCGGCGGCAACGCGTTGCTGCAGCAGCACTACAACTGCCACACCGTGATCCCGGCCAGCGAAGCCGACAAGGTACGCGACTGGGACGAAGACGCGCTCAGCTTCGTAGCCACCGGCCAGCAATGCGCGCGCTTCCGCTTTGACGACACGCTGGTACCGGACGAGCCGATCCGGCTGGGGGACATGGACTGGGTAGCGCTCGGTGCACCGGGCCATGACCCGCATTCGCTGATCCTGTATTGCCCCGCTGAACGCATCCTGATTTCGGCCGATGCGTTGTGGGAAAACGGCTTTGGCGTGATCTTTCCGGAACTCGATGGCGAATCGGGTTTTAGCGAGGCGCGCGCGACGCTCGAACTGATCGCCACGCTCGATGTGCGACTGGTGATTCCGGGTCATGGTGCGCCGTTTACCGATGTCGGCAAGGCGCTCACCACGGCATTTTCGCGGCTCGATTATCTGGCGGCCGATCCGGTGCGCAATGCGCAGAATGCGATCAAGGTGTTGCTGAAATTTTTGCTACTGGAACGTCAGCAACTGCTACTCGATCAGGTACCGGTGCTGTTAGGCGGGATGGCTATCGTGCACGAATCCAACCGGCGCTTTTTGCAATGGCCGATGGACGATCTGGCCCGATGGGCGATCGCGCAACTGGTGCGGGTGGGGGCGGCGGAAGTGCGGGGGGAATTGCTGGTGAATCAGGGGTGACAAACATGGCCGGCATCAACATTTGATGCGCAACAAGGTGCTGGTTGACTCCGACACAGGGCATCGAGGTATTATATTTCCATATGATTTGAAGGAAGGAGTTCAAGATGTCATCGACTGTATTACGTAAAGTCGGCGGTTCCATCATGCTGGCAGTACCACCGGCTATCCTTGACTTGCTGCACCTGCATTCGGGTTCGACGGTTGATGTCGAAGTAGACGGCGGACACCTGATCGTGCGCCCGCAACTCCGCAAGCGCTACACGCTCACCGAATTGCTGGCCGAGTCCGATTGTTCACCCTCCACTTTCGAGTGACGTGCAGCCGGGGCACCACGCCATCATCGCTATCTCATCTAGCCTTTCCCATCACTTCCAGCAAACGAATCGTCAGGTATAAACGCGGCGCGACGCTATCCAGATCCACCCATTCATCGGTCGAATGGATCCGGTTACCGACGATGCCCATGCCATCGAGCACGACCGGTTTGCCGGTGGCCGGGTTGTAAGCAAATCCGGCATCGGTGCCATAGCGCATTGCCACCGGTTCGATGGTCTTGCCGAGTTCCTGATAGATGCTGTTGGCTTGTACCGCCAGCTTGTCGGTCGCGGCATTCTTGCTGAATGGCGGCCGGCGGTTTTCCACCTTGACGCTGACTTGCGTCTCGGGAACCAGTTTTTTCTGGATGATCTTGCTGGCGTCGGCCTGGACCCGTTCGATTTCGCTGAGGTCAGACAAGCGCATGTCGGCGGTGGCGCTGGCCTTTTCCGGAGTGATGTTGACGCGTTCGCCAGCCTGGATCACGGTCCAGTTGACGGTGGTGCCTTTGACCGGATCGCCGAGGTCTCTCAGTTGCAGTATCTGGTTCGCCAATTCGACGGCAGCATTGCGCCCTTTTTCAGGGGCCGAACCGGCATGCGAGGCAAGCCCTTTCACGTCGAGATGCACATACGCGATGCCATTGGTGGCGACCGTCACGCGATCGGCTTCTGGCGGTTCGAATGACAGCACGTAATCCTGCCTGGAGGACAACTCGCGGATCTTCTCGCGTGAACCCAGCGAACTTTTTTCTTCATCGGGATTGAAGAAAATGCTCAGCGTCTTGAAATCGGCAAAGCCGCGCTCACGCACGAGATCGAGGGCATACAGCATGATCAGCGCACCGCCCTTGGCATCGGCCACGCCGGGACCGAAGGCCTTGTTGCCCTCGACCCGGAACGGCCGCTTGGCCGCATCGCCGATACCAAACACGGTGTCGTAATGCACCATCAGCATGATGTTCTTCGACCCCTTGCCTTGCAGGGTGCCGAGCACCATTTTTCCGGCTGCCGGCGGCGCGGCAAAAATCTCGACCGTGGCACCGAGGTCGCGCAAGCGCTGCGCCAGGAATGCTTCCATTTGCGCAAGGCCTTTGGCATCATCAGTGCCGGTATCGACATTGACCAGCGTGGCCAGGTCCTTCACGAATTCGGGCTGGCGCTTTTGGGCGGCGTTCAGCAGCACCTTGTCGGTCTGGGCCGACGAGACGGCGGGCGCGACAAATGCGGCGGCGACAAGCAACGAGAGCAGGATATTTTTACGCAAGGGAATCTCCATCGGAAAAGGCAGGCCAGTGATGCGGCGGGTCGCACACGCAGCAGGCATGAAAGGTACGCAGCCGGTTGGCTGCGTTCTGTGTGGAGCGAGGTTACTTATAACCGGTGAGGGACGGTTGGTCTAATTTTTAGCACTCTCGATGCAATCCTGATGCCGCCCCACTGCCCCGCGCAACCTCCTCCACAATCCTGCTCGGGGAAAAGTAACTCCGACATCATGTGCTGCTGGGTGGAATACCGATCGAGCGCGAATCCAACCGGCGCTTCTTGCAATTACCCGTTGAGGAACGGGCACAGTGGGCAATCGCGCAGCTAGTGCGCGTGGGCGCAGCGCAAGTGCGGGGTGCCGTACTGGTGAATCAGGGGTGAGGGTGCTCCATCAAAGGGATAACCGGGTATGTGGGAGGGGACTGGTTACAGCGCCTTGCCTGAGCACTGCAACCACCGGTCGTCAGGAGTTGGGATTAGGGATTAGCTAGATACGCCGCCAGGTTGCTTGCATCGGTCGCTGATATCGTGTTTTTCAAGAAAAACATACCACCTTTGTTATTGTTGATGGCATTCACGGTGTTGCTGGCGGTCTTCCCTTTCAAAATCTGGGACATGTTGTTCGCAGGATTAACACCGTGGCAAGAAGCACAATAAGTGGCGTAGGTGACCTTGCCTAGCTGGGCAGGGGACGGTGTTGGTGTTGGTGTTGGTGTTGGTGTTGGTGTTGGTGTTGGTGTTGGTGTTGGCTGTCTCTTATACACATCTCCGAGCCCAC
>NZ_JASJWR010000059.1:0-11701 GCF_035019065.1 Actimicrobium sp. CCI2.3
CTCCGCGTCATTGATCAAAATTCGATTCTGACGGGAGGTTTAACGGGGGGCTATAACGCCGCTGGGTGACCGCTTACTCCTCAATGACGAGTCCAACGACTATCCACGGATGCCAATGCCTGACGGCTCCGTCGCCTCGTGGACAACGCGCGGCGTGGAGATGGTGCTGTTCATGGATGGCTATTAAGAACCGGTCGATCGTGTGATGCCGTGGTGCTTGAAGTGAGAGGCACCTGATTATTCGTAAAGTGCGCTCGCAGGACAGTGCAGCAGATCCCAACCAGCCGGACGACCCGTAGTAGACCGGGTCGCCCGGTATGAGACTTCTATCTACATCGCACTATGCGCCGCTGCCGGAGGCAGTTGCATGGTCTGGGTTGTCAGAGTTCGTCCCAGATAGTGTCCCAAAAACCTGGCACATCGTGATGGGCATTTTCCATGGCTTCGCTCAATGGGTAGTAACAGAAACGCGCCCCCGGCAAAGCCGATGAACCATCTGGTTTTTCCAGAAAAGCCGCCAGCCGGAGATAAACCGGATCGTTTTCTTCATACGGTAGGTCAATGTAGATCTGTCCGAGATAACGCCCGAAGAACGTCGTGCTGCCAACATGGCCGCACGGCTCCCAGCCAATGGTGTTGGCGTCGAGCCAAACAATGATCCCGCGGCGCACATCCAGGGCTTCCCAGTCCAGCCGCTGGCGGAGATCATCGTGAAAAGCAATGTATAGAACGTCACGGCCTTTCTGCCGGCCGATTGCATCAATGTGCCGTATTTCGAGGGGCATGGTTTCCTTTTTGATATTGACTGAAAAGTGCTACAACTCCTGCAGGAATCCAGCTTCAAGGCTCAGCATGCCAGACATTAAGCACTGAAACTGGCCCGCTTTTCTGTAGCAAGGTCAGCAAGCGATCACGGCTGATTGGTCCCTCGCTGAAACTGTAAATCAGGACAGGCGCGCCAGGGTGCGAACTCACGTAGATGTCCGCGTCCAGGTTTTCTGTTAACAAGATAATTTGCGATACTGCGGCGTCGTTGTCGACGGCAATGCGTGCCGATTTACTAACGATCTGCGTGAGTTCGATCTGTGTGAATAGTTCGAGCATGCTTGGGTGAAATCGCATCAATGGATACTCTTGGAATAGACAAATAGGGGTTGTACTTCGGTGGTATGTACGCAAAGTCAGGACGGCTCGTATCAGCTATACCCCTGGTAGATGTTGGCAACGGGGGCCCGTCATCTGATCCAGATGCATGGCCATTTAGTCCGCGGGTCATGCAAAGTGCCTTCGCTTGGCTGGCGTCACTACCGCCACCTCTCAGTGAAAGTGTGCACGCTTGTCTGCTCCAGCCGGAATACCCACCCATTTAAAACAGAAATCGGCTGACACAGTCATGATGAAGGCAGCCCATTTGAAGCCGGATGCCTTGCTAATGACTCACGATGCTGGCCGAGCCATTTATTGATGAATCAACACCGGATCGTCAGGTTGACGACAAAAACATCTCGTCGCCATCGCAGTCCTTGCGAACCTTGCCCAAACGGGCCGCCAACAAGTGGAAAATTCCGCATGCAATAAAAAAAAGGGACATATCGCCTGCAACAGCGTCACGGTGGCCTACATCACCGAACCCACCTTGGTACGTCCACAGTGCACACAATGCTGGCCAATAGTCAGTGAACCATGCAGCTTGGCCAAACAACATGAGCATGACGAGAAAGGCGTAACCACCGCTGCAACATGCTAAGAACTTCCACAGGAAAAATTTGCGTTCAGGCAGCGACGGGGCAGACAGGTACCGTCTGAAATGGAACGGAATGCGATAGAGCGTATAGCAACCTCCCATCAAAACAAAAATAAGCCCGATGAAGGCTGCAAGTGTCTCGAGGGTTTTGAATAGCCTACTGAAGAAGTTGTCACCGTTGCTGTCCATTTTTTCCTTTTATAAAAGTTCTCGATTCATGCCTTCTTGAAGTCGCGTTCAATCGCGCTTCAGGATGTTGCACACCACTTGCCTATGTCGATCAGGCGTCAACAGCGACAAGTAGAGACGAACGATATCAAGTTGGTGCGACAGGGCGCGTCGCAGGTGCCGCTGCCCGGAAGGGCGCAGGGCAATGGATATCATCATGATGTGCAGTGGAGCACTGAACAAAACGGACGATCAAATTTCAATCGGTGAAGCCTAGCGGGAATAACAGCGGCAACAACTCCAGACGGACCTTGAAAACTAATCGCGTTTCCTTATCAGTGCGGGCTACGCGCAACTAGCGAAAAAATAGAGCATTCCGGCATGCCCCCTCATAGTTCTTGATTTTGCGCACTTTCATCTCGAACTCACATAATGGACTGACGAGTCGTGTTGTAGTCCCGCACCAATAGCGAGACCGACACACCATCCGCATGACGACTGATAGCTATAGCGACTCGCGTTTCAAATCGACCGTGCTCGCATTCAACGCCGATTTCGACTCGAATTAAATGCAAACGAAGGCAGATCCGTGCTCACGCTATTTGCAAATGAGCTCGCAATCGACGGTGTCAGCTTGCATTCCATGGTCGCCGGCTCACGCTAACTGCAAATGAGATGTTGGCATAAAGCCATTTAAAATAGAATCGAAACTTCAAAGTTGGCGGTCGGCTTTCGACCCAAACCGTTCGATCGATTAATGACATGCCAGAGCTTGGAGTTTGAGTGCCGGCCAAGAATCATCTACGAAGTCGAGCTCGCTTCGAATTGGGATTCCACGCCGGAACCGCCGAAAATTCCGCCACCTTGATCAATGCCGAAAACTAGGTGTATGCCTTCGGTCAGCCGATCACCACTCTGACAGGCTTGCCAACGCGGGCCAGCATATCCACCAGTGCATCGATCGTGAACTTGCTGGTTTTTTTATTGACAACGTCTGATACACGGGGCCGCGTGACATGCAAAATCTCCGCCGCTTCGCCTTGCTTGAGGTGGCGGTCCTTGATCCATGACACCAGCTCCCCCATGAGCTGCTCTTTGAGCGCCAAAGTATGGTCAATCCGCTCACGCGACTCCGCTTGATGGGCCCTGGCGTCGTCCGGAGAAAAGCCGAGTTCAGCAAACAGGTTCGCACCCGGTTTGGTGACATGCCGAATTTGAGTATCAATTTTGTTCATTTCGTTGCTTTCCTTTTTTGCACAATGGCCCGATAGCGCGCTTCGGCAATATCCTTATCTGCCTTCGAAGTGGCTTCTGTCTTCTTTTGAAAGCAGTGCAAAACATATATCGCTTCCTCGAATTTCGCCACGTACATTACCCGGAATATTCCGGCTGTATCCCTGATGCGGATTTCGCGTGTTCCCTGTCCAACATCATCAAATGGATTCCAGTTGTCGGGATCCAGACCAGCTTGGATCTTTCCAAGCTGAAAGCCAGCTTCGCGACGCGGATCATCTGGGAACTTGAGGATGTCAGCATAGGAGGATCCAAGCCATCGAATTTCTTTGTCGTTATTCATCGTATCAAATTTTATACATTTTTACCGATTTGCGCCAGTCCAACAACGTACCGTATCGGTGTACTCAACTGACTCATTGTCATCGAGACACCGTGCGCGTTCCAAAAGGGTCGAGTTTGTACATTTGAGACATCATTGCACGCACGTCTCGACCCAAACGATACGATGTCCTTGGCTTTTGGTATTTGCAGCTATCGCGAGCACACCTGCATGGAATGCGATCCAGCACCGTCAATTGCAAGCTCATTTGCACATAGCGTGAGCACGAGTGCACGTTCATTTGCAGTTATTGCGAGCCGAGAATGGCGTCGAATGCGAGCATGGTCGTTTTCAAATGCGAGTCGCAACAACTATGCTTGCAATCGCCGGCGCTGGCTTGCATTCCATGAACATGTGCTCACGCTAAGTGCAAACGACGACGCCCCGCGATGCAATCGAACTCGGGTTGGATTACTTCTTCCCCATCAACTCATCCAGCAGGGCATCCGAATCGATGGGGATTGGAAGTACTATCTGTTTCGCCTTTTCCACACCCTCTGAGGTGAGTTCCCACACCCCTTTTGCCGAGTGACTACTGATCAGTCCCATATCTTTGAGGGCATTGCGGCCCCATGCGATCGTATTCTTTGCCTTAGTTTCTCCGGTCGAAACAGTTTCAAGATCGGCGTCAGAAATGAATCCTTTGGACTTCATTGACGTGATCACAGCAGCGGTTACTTCATTTTTGGGGGCTTTGCCATCGAATAATTTCCAAAGAACATAGAGCAAGAACGTCTCGTAAATTGGTTGAGCGGTAAGCGCCTGTTTTCTTTGATTGGAAATTTCAGAATTACCAATGGCATCGTCTTTGACAACTTTGTCTTTGCGAGAGCGAGACGTCGGCTTTGCTAAGTTGCCGTGTTCTTCGAGCAATCGTCGAATGACCGAATTTGGCGTATCAGAAAAAGGTTCAGCCATAGATTTCAGGCCATCAAGTACATCATCATCTATGCGAATAGTCGGCATCATCAAAATTCCCGAGTAGGTTTTTCACATGAGAAATTTCATGCGACACCTTCAGCATAGTCATCCAAGTTACTTGTGTCAAGTGTGACAAGTACTCAACTTGTCACAATTGGTGGTGTTTCGTATAAGTACACGTGTCGTTTTCAGAAGACGACTGCACCAGATTATTGGGCTGGCCGCCATGTGTGCTTCTGACTACTGAACGTGACGTGTCAGAAGTCCTATGCACGAAATGCCGCGAGAGGCCGAGAGTGCTCAGAAGTCACATACACGGCGCGACGAATAAAGCAGGAACCTCCGCAAATTCCGGCAATCAACCGGCAAGTTGCCATGATGCGATCTGCCAGGCGTCCGAACGTTCGCGAGGCTGCTGCACGGCTCAAGATCGGCAAGGCCGCTCTATACGTCGCCCAGTAAGCAACGAGTGCAGCCGACTCCTGACATTACGTGCAGTCGTCTTCTGAAAATGACAGCGTGAGCGGAAAGTGCTTGAACGCAGCGAGACGCGATGCCCTGGCGGTGCATTGACTGACGCAGCCAGTAACCAAGGTTGCATATCTTGTGCTGCCGCTTGATTTCATTCAGTCCTGCACCACCAAGAAATTTGCCAGAACCCTGGCAAAACATGCCGTATTCGAATGCAGTACCTGCGTCTCGTGCAGTGCGGCAGGCAGCAAACCAATCGAGAGCCTGTTGAACGGTGTAATCGCTTGAACACCATGGCATCCAACGGCCTACTGATTCGACAGATTCACGAACCGCAGAGGTGAACGCCTCTGCGTCTGAGTCAGAAAAGGACCTAAGAGTTAGGCCACGAAATGTAATTGTGGGCGTTTCCATAAGCGCAGGTTAGGGATTAGGCTGATAGCGATAGCACTAAATTGAGTCAAATTCTCAGGAACTATAGTTTGTGATTGGCCCAGTTTCTCGACGATCAAATATCGCAGCACTACCGTCGAAAGCGGTGCTCAGGCGGGTGAGTCGACCGTGAAAATGCTGAGTTAATCCGAAGTGATCGTCAACAACTCACGTACCAATGACGCTGTTGGCCGAAACCGGCCACTAAGAACCCAAGTTTGGCACAGCGCAACGAATTTGAGGTTGCTCGGTTGGTCGCAATTATTGCTGGTTCATGTCGATCTAATGCAGGTCTGCGCGATCGAATGCAGGTTCATTCGCAGTTATCTCTGGTTTGTGGGGACCGTTAGTCTCAGTTAATTCTGGTCGAAAAAACCGCTGAATGCAGGTCCGAGCGTTGTTCAATGCAGGTCGTTACAGATAGCCATGACCGGCGTCGAACAGCACGTCGCAGCGCCCCGTCGAACAAGCTCAGCGAGGAAGAACGCGACGCGCTGCTGGCGGTGGCCAACAGCAGCGAATTCGCCAGCCTGCCACCGGGCCAGATTGTGCCGGCCCTGGCAGACCGGGGCGAATACATCGCGTCCGAATCGACGCTCTACCGGACCCTGAAAGCCGCCTCCCAGCATCATCACCGGGGTAGGTCGAAAAAGCCTGTTACCCGAACCGTGATAAGTCATTGTGCCACCGCGCCGAACCAGCTCTGGTCGTGGGATATCACCTGGTTACCGGCAGCGATCAAGGGGCAGTATTTTACTGGTACATGGTGCTCGACGTATTTAGTCGGAAGATCGTCGGGCAGGAAGTGCACGTCGCCGAGTCGGCCGAGCTGGCTGCACTGCTCATGCGAAAAGCCAGCCTGGCCGAGCAATTGGCAGGGCGCCCGCTGGTGCTGCATTCGGATAACGGTAGTCCGATGAAGGGTGCCACGATGCTCGCGACGCTGGAGCAACTGGGTGTGGCTCCGTCGTTCAGTCGGCCTCGTGTATCGAATGACAACCCATATGCCGAGTCGTTGTTCCGGACCTGCAAATACCGACCTGGCTATCCGTGCAAACCGTTCGCCACGGTCGAGGATGCCCGTCTCTGGACGACGCAATTTGTGCGCTGGTACAACCATCAGCACAAGCACAGCGGACTGAAATTCATCACGCCGGCACAGCGTCATGACGGCAAGGCATCGGCCATCCTGACGCAACGTGACGAGGTCTATGCTGCCGCGAAAATGCGCACCCCTGAGCGCTGGTCAGGCGCCACCAGAAACTGGGTGTTGAAGGATGAGGTCTGGCTCAATCCGGAGCGCAACCACCCGGAAATTATTAAGGAAATTGTTTGAAGTGACGCGACAGGTAGGTTGACAGTTACCGAAAGGGGAGAAAACAGAATTCGAAAAAACAGCTGTTCCTGAAAAAGGCGGAAGACATCCCAATCAAACGTCACGTCAAAATTCTAGGAGCAGCAACACCATTTGATCCGGCCTAAGGAATACTTCGAGAAACGCGATGCCATGAAAATGGCAGGCAATTTCGGAGGACACCGAAAACTTCTGACCATTTGGAAACTGCAGAACGAGCTGTGCCTGATCTGCACAGAGAGAATTACCAAGGAAACCGGGTGGCATCTTCATCATCTGGTTCGTCGTGTCGACGGCGGGTCGGATGCGACCTCTAATCTCTGTCTTCTGCACCCTGTATGCCACACGCAGGGCCACAGTTCTGGTTTTATATTTGTACTGCTAGTTGGGTGTGAAAACCTGACTTAGCATGATTTAAGCCGGGTGCGGTGAAAGTCGCATGTCCGGTTTTTAGGGGGCGGTGGCGCAGCAATGCGCTGCTGCTACCCACCCACTTAGGACTTGCGCGACATGCCAACGCACCGCCGTGGGAGTTCGTCATCACGCCCCTGGCGGGTCGATGCTCGCGTGAAAAGAGCCGAAAGTACAATTGGTTAATCCTGGCCCTTCGTAGGAAGAGATTGATGCCACGCATGTTCACGTCACGCTTGATCATTTTCGATCATTCTGTGCTATAATTTGATTTGATTACGCGACAGCAGAAAATTTGTCGGCGGAGCTGCGAGACCTAGCTAGTTGGGTCACATGAAGGGAAATTGCAAATGCGTAGCAGTCTGCTCTGGTTTGGTCCAGGGAGATTTATTTGCAAGGCCGTCCTTCCTCGTAATCATCTTTTCTTCTTAATCATTCCTTTGATCTTCCTAACTTTAGTCTCGTCTGCATGATATGCAGTTATCGAGGCTAATTGTCGTCTGCCCGCTACGTTGAAATTATCGATTGCTACTACCGCCACCGCGTTCCAGGTCACGTTGGCAAATTGGAGTTTCTTTATCCCGTTCAGGAAAAATGCTTGTTCTTTGTTTTCCTCGTCCTTGTATTTTTTATTGACGTGAATTTCGGAAAATTGGTTATAGGCTGCTACCAGAATATCGGCGACGAACTGTTCGGACACGCCCTGGGCAAGACGCGAATCAAGGATGTGATTTACGGTACTGGCATTGATTTCCACGCCACGGCACTCCGTCGCTGCCCATCCTTCAGCGACACAAATTTTGTCAATCTTTTCTCGTTGTTTTTTTGACAGCAAATAGGAGAATGAAGGCATGGCTGGAGCGAGTTTGGTGTTTGTGCCCGTTCTTCTAAACGCGCCGACGATAGAAACAAGATCCCTTATAGCCTCTTCAAATTCATGCATTATTGTTGTTCTGACCACAAAGCGCTAAACTCCTATTTTAAGCGTAAAAGAAACACTTAGTGTAGGGGTTCCAGATGCAACGGAATGTAAAACCCGGTTTTTAGGGGGCGGTGGCGCAGCAATGCGCTGCTGCTACCCACCCAACTACGCCACTGTTCGAGGTCGTCAATGCAAAAGACGACTGCTCACATTGAAATCATGCCCCGCTGACACTAGCAATAAAAAAATATTGCCAAAATGTACTTCTATAAAGTATTTATTGTCTTATAGTCAAACTTCTTTTACCAAAATTAACCAACAAAGGGGACCGTGACGAACTCGTTGATCGCTCGAAACCGGCCACATACATCAGGCGGCCAAGCACAATTACTGATCGAGCGCCTTGAGCAAGTCGGTGTTACAGCCGCTGACATGGCAACGCCATTCGCTTCGCCTGAATGGGCCAGGTTTGCCGGCCGCTGGCATGATCTCGGTAAATATCGCCCGGGGTTCCAGCGCTATATGTTGTGACCTGCAATCAAACAAGTTCCGACCTGCATTCAGCGGCTTTTTCCGACCAAAATTAATTGTGACTGACGGTCCTCTCAAACCAGAGATAACTACGAATGAATCTGCATTCAATCGCGTCAAATTGCATTAGATCGACATGAACCAGCAATAGTTGCGATTGACAGAGCACCCATAAATTCGTTGCGCTATGCGAAGCTTAGTTTGTTAGTGACCGGTTTCGACCAAGATCGGTCGTTTGCCAACTGAAACGTGTATTCACAAATTGCGTCATTTTGACGTCCATTAAACGATACCCTAGACAACCTCATGCCAGAAGAACAAACCGACGAACAGAAGGTATACGAAGCCCGCCTCCAGCACAGACTTCAGATCCTTAAGAAGCAGTTCGAGGCTGGCAAAATTCGCATAGCCGAGGGTCTCGAGGTCGTCGAGAGCCTGAGGCGCGTCCGAAGCGCGCCAGACGGCACTATCGATCTATCAACCGTTGATGGCTTGGTGCGTTCAATGGCACTTGCCGTTGAGGCAATGCACGATCGTGAAAATATGAAGAAGTCTGCTTCAATGGCGGAGATTCAAACGAGCTACTTTGATTTCCTGGAACAGAACTTCGGAAGTTTTTTCAAGATGATGTGTGACCGCGGGCTAACACCCCACGATGCAGGAATGGCCCTTTCCAGAACCCCGTCCACAATCGCCGAACTTAATCGGAATCTGCCAGAATTTCTCAAGACGATTGAAGACTTCTGGGCTGCTGCTGGCCCGATCGCCACCGCACACGTAGAAGACATGCACGACTCGCTGAAAGGCGTGTTCGGAGGCGATTTATTTCCCTCATCCGAAGAGAACATCGCTTCAAAGTGCTCGCTTTACACCGACACACTTATCCTTCCTGATCCTTATCTGCGTTCCCAGCACATGTTCGAACGAATGGGAGAGGAAAAGAAAGCCTATTATTTCATTAAGCACGCACTGAATCTCCTTCAATATCGTGAGCTGGCCTGTGCTGATATTGCCCCGCCCATCGTCGTAATACTTCCAGATGCATCTGCCCTTGAAGATGGCGAAAAGCAGTACTTCTTCGAACTTGGGCAGGCAGACGCTGTGCTTCATGGTGCCCGAGTATTCGGGCGAAAGTTCAGTTCATTTGAGGAAATGCTGGATTTTTGCCAGGACTTGGACACAGTTGAACGAACCGCTGCCGAGGTTCGCGATCCCAAGCGAGTTTTATTTGACACTGAATGGGAAGGCTCTTTACACGAACAACTAGAACGTGCTGTGCAGAGCGGTGTGTACTCTGGCCTACTTGGCACAACGAATCCAGGAGTAATTCTGGCGTCGCAAGCTCTTGGCCGGATGAGCACGAGTAACGAGCTTTTGGTGAAGGCACGTCGCCTGCGCGGCACGCCAGTATTGGATGCTCCAACATCATGGCAGTACTTCGTTTGGAAGCTGGAGTACGATGCAGAGCAGGCGTCAGAGATTGACGGTTTGCGTGATATTCACACGGTCCGAGGCCTTCAGACGCTGGCTTCAAGTGAGATGAGGTGGCTCGGTCGTGTTCCCCCAGCAGCCCTTATTGAAGTGAGAAAAGCCGGCGCGCTCAACGAGGTACGCAATATCTTAGGAAAAGGTATAGAGGAACTTGCTACCGTCAACCCGACGAACTTTCACCGTACAAGTGATCGTGTATTCGATAACATTCATGCGGCGTTTTCCGAGCACCAGAAGAACATTGACACTCTGGTGGCTAAGAAATGGAAGTTCGCTGGTAGTGACGTCGGATCATGGGTGGTTGTGGGATCGTTGGCAGCTACAGCCGCGGCAACAGGCACACCGGTTTGGGGTCTAGCCGCATTGGCAGCTGAGCAATTGCTCAAGGCCCCCAAACTCCGGGATATTCCTAAGTCGATCAAGGATTTAGCAGATGAAACCTCCAAGCTCAAACGCTCACCTGTCGGGATGTTGTTCAAGCTCAGCAAAGGTGAGGGCTAACCTCTCGTTCCAGTGGACTGCCTGCGGCAACCGCTGAACTCAAACGTTGACAGCAGTGTCGCGCACTTGCAAAAGTCTGTATTGGGTTGATATTTTAACCTCAACATAGCGACCCATAGCGGACGTTCATGGATTCACAAAATTACCTTCTGTTGATGACACTCATGTTGCCTGGCCGGGAATGTAAGCGCTACTTCTTATCCCATTCTGATATCTTCTGATCCGATCGAACGCCACTGGGCAAGCTCGCTCCATGATAACCATTTCGCGCATTTCCCATGTGCATCAGCTGACGTGGTGCCGTACGTTCGCCTGTGAGCACGATTCCATTTGCTTGTGCTTGCATGCGAGCGAACTCTCGCAACATTTTCTCTCGATAGGAATACCACCCCTGACGCCCTTCTTCTTGCTGCAAGACGGGACCGTATGATTCGGATTTTAGTTTTCTGACTTGATTTCCGAATCGCGTGCGATCAATCGGGTACCTTCCATCACGACGCTTACTTACAATAACTTTGTAAGAATCAAACATGTCACTAATTGACCTTAGTAGGTCATCGTGATCGGCAGTTGCCCAGACTATGTCTTCGAGTTCAGGCTCTCTGTGCAATACCGCTTTTTCGTACGGCTTTTTTAACTCTGCAGTTGTAGAAAAAATTGCATCTGTAAGTCCTTGTTGAAACAGTTCCCAGCCGACTTCAACGATGGCTGCTTCTGCCGAGTACGCGGCCCACAAGATTTTTTCAGTCACCAAATGAATGTAATAGGGGAAACCATCACTCACCATCGCAATCCGCCAGTTAACATCGTCATCTAAGCCGATACCAAAAGACTCAACAGCTGAGCGCACAATCTCCTTACGGGCGTCCCAGCCCAGCCGTGGAAGCTCGACGGTCTCCAACTGGCGGTAGGCTGATTGATGCGCTCCAAGTAAGTCGTCGAGAGATTTTCCAATGCCTGTGAAAATGAATTTAAGGTTGACTGAACGATCTCCCATCTGCTTAAGCAAGGAAGCGAATTTGTTACGCTCGTTTGGGTCCGAAATGGTGTCGAACTCATCTATCCTGAATTTTGCATAAAAAAGGGCAAGAATGCCGTAAGTGATTGATAAAATGTGAGTTATCGAGAAACACACTCATC
>NZ_JASJWR010000060.1:0-7515 GCF_035019065.1 Actimicrobium sp. CCI2.3
GGGGGAAGGTCGCAAACTCGCTTCGCTCAGACATGCGCCCTTCTGATCCCCTGCCTGACTCCGACTTTTGGCAGCTGTCTCAATGCGGAACAGGTCAACGTCAACTGCCACTTCAACATCAACTTCAACTTCAACTTCAACTTCAAGAGTCGCGTAGGGTGCAATAACCGAAGGGCATTGCACCGCCCCGACTCCCGCTCCTCCCCCCGCCCCGTCAGCCCACCATCAACCACGCACCACTGCCGGCAATCGCCACCCCGGCAGCACGCACCATCCAGCCATGACGTCCCAGCCCTTTGCCAAGCAACAGACCAACACCATGCAACCCCACCGTCGCCAGCACGAAGCCGAGCCCGTACTGCCACGCCGTTGCTTCAAGCGGCATCTCGACACCGTGCGCGCTGCCATGAAACAGCGCGAATAGCGCGACGGTAGCCGCACCAAACACCGTCCCCGTGCGTACCGAAAAAGCAATCAGCAAGCCCAGCACCAGCAGCGAGGCGGCGATACCGGATTCGACCTGCGGCAGCGCAAAGCCGGCCATGCCGGCGATTGCCGCGATGCTCATCAGCGCTACGAAACTGGCCGGCACCTGCCACCTGGCGCGGCCACCAAGCTGCCAGGCCCAGAGACCGACGGCTACCATCGCCAGCAGGTGATCCGCTCCCAGCAGCGGATGGGTCAGCCCAGACAGTACACCGTCGGCGTGCCCGGGATGGGCGTTGGCGATGCCACTGGTGGCGAGGACTAACGGAGCGATGCTCCAGCGGTTCCAGCGATTCAATGTGCTGCGCATGTGACTCTCCTTGATGAATGAAATGATCGGTCGGGTCCGGCTAAATCAGGTGTCTTCCACCATCATTTCCAGTACCCGCAATTCGGCACCGCCCGTCGCTCGCAATTGATAATTGCCGCACTGCGGACAAGCATCGCCATGCGCCTGCAACGGTACCGTCAACTGGCAATGCAAGCACCATGCCGCACCGGTCGGGGTGTCGATGGCAATTTCGGCATCCTGCAGGCAGGTGTCCTGCGCCATGACTTCCAGCGCAAAGCGCAAGGCCCGTACCTCGACATTGCACAGCGACCCCGCTTCGATCCGCAGCAGCGTTACGCGGGCAAATTTCTCGCGCAGCGCGGCGGCTTCGACGATCTTCAGGATGCCGCTGGCAAGGCTGACTTCGTGCATTTAGAGGCGTCCTCGTCCACCGGTTTCGATATAGGCCACCAGTTCATGCTGCTGGCGGTTGATGGTGGTCAGTGTACTGTGCACCCGTTTGATCACTGCTCGCATGAAGTTGAAGATCAGCACCGGGTTGGAGGTAATGAGCGGATCGATGTCGGCCTTGTTGAAGCTGATCACGCTGGCGTTGCCGAGCGAACGCACGGTATCCGGATGCGCACTGCCATCGATGAAGCTCAGTTCGCCGACCAGGTCGCCCTTTTCGAGCACATGCAGGATGGGTGCCGATTGCTTGTCCTTGACCACGCCGGTAATGGCCAGCCGGCCTTTGATGACGATGTAAAAGCAGTTCGTCGAAATGCCTTTTTCGCACAGCACCTCGTCGTCGGCCAGGTCGATTTTCTGGGCTGCGCATTCGGCCAGGATGGTGGCACCGTCGGCACCGATGTATTGCCCGATCGGTGCGTTGCGGATCAGCTCCGCGATTTCAGTGGTGTTCGATTTCATGGTGTCTTTCGTGAAGGTGAACGACGCTGCGCGCGAGTGCGCCGGCGGCCAGTTGCAGGTTGACGGTGGCCGGCGCGGTCAGGCCGGTGTGCAATTCCCATGCGTAGCCACGGATCGCCAGCACCCAGACTTCGGGGGCGCTGCCGAAACATTGCTCGCAAGTCGCGACGATGGTGTCGATCGACATCGCGTGCGAAGTAAAACTGAAATCCATCTTCGCTTCGGCCCGGTACAGCCGGAACGCCGGCAGCGCCGCCTCTTTCGAGGCATCGACGAACAGCACGCGGCGCTTGTGGCTGATCAGGTCGGCGTCTTCGAGGTTGAGCTGGTAGAACTTGACCTTGTCGGCGTGCGGGCACAGGCCCGATTCTTCCAGCCAGTCGATGAAGGCCCAGCCCAATCCATCGTCCTGGCGACCGCTGTTGCCGATGCCGTAGATCAGCGCCGACGGGCTGTCGAAGTAGTCCAGCGTGACCGTGTTCAGCGTGACCGTGTCCACGCTGTTGCCAGTTGATTTATTTGCGGCGTTCATCGAGCTGGTTTCCTTTCGCGTCGACCAACGTGACTTGCAACGGCATCTCGCCGAGCGCGTGGGTGGCGCAACTCAGGCACGGGTCATAGGCGCGGATGCCGACCTCGATGGCATTCATCATGCCCTCGGTGATCTCGGCCTTGCCGTTCAAGTATTCCTCGGCCACGCTGCGCACGGTGCGGTTCATCACCTGGTTGTTCTGCGTGGTGGCGACGACCAGATTGCAGAAGGTAATCTGACCTTCGGTATCGGCGCGGTAGTGATGCAGCAAGGTGCCACGCGGTGCTTCGACCACACCGACTCCTTCGCCGGTCCACATGGCCGGCGTCGCGCTGACCACCAGCTGGTCTTTTAGCAAATCGGGATCGTTGAGCAATTGCTTGATCAGCTCGGCCGAATGCAGGATTTCGATGGCACGCGCCCAGTTGGTGTGCAAGGTCTTGTTGCTGGACTTGCCCTTGTTATAGGCATGAAATTTTTCCAGGGCGACCTGCGCCAGCGGCGTCGAATACGCGCGCGTGACATTGACCCGCGCCAGCGGCCCGACCCGCACCGAACCCTTGTCGCGGCCAAGGTCCTTGAGGAACGGGAATTTCATGTAGCTCCATTCTTCGGTGGCTTCCGAAAAATGCTCGAGGTAATCGTGGTAATCCAGCTCGCGCACGATGCGCTTGTCGTTGTCGATGATGCGCATCTTGCCGTGGTAATAATCGACGTCGCCGTTGTCATCGACCAGGCACATGTCGAGCGCCGGCGCGTCGCCGAAGGTATCGACCAGCACACGGTTTTTTTCGTGGAAATCGTAGAACAGTTGCAGGCCCTCCTGCGCGTAGTCCAGCATCTGGTCGATGCTGGGAATGGTGGCGTCACCGTGGATGAAGCGGTCGCGTACTTCAGCCGTGAGGTTGTTGTTGACGCCGCCGGGGATCGAACTGATGCCATGCATTTTCTTGCCGAGCACGGCCTGGATCAGCTCCTGTCCCCACTTGCGCAACATCACCACGCGCTTGACCAGCGCCGGGTTGGCGACCGCCAGTCCGAGCACGTTGCGCTGCTCGGGCGCGGCATCCATGCCGAACAGCATTTCCGGCACGATCAGGTAAAAATACGCGGTCGCATGCGATTGCAATTGCTGGGCGTAATGGCCGAGGCGGCGCATTTTTTCGGCGGTCGGGGTGATCAGGTTGTTGGTTGCATAGCCGACGCCGATCATGTCATCAAGCACCTTGGCACCGCACAGATGATGGCTGACAAAACAGATGCCGCAGATGCGTTGCAACAGCATCGGCGCTTCCCAGTACGGATGGCCCTGGACGAATTTTTCAAAGCCGCGAAATTCGACGACCAGCAATTTGGCGTCGATGACCTTGTTGTCGTCATCGAGTTCGATGGTGACCTTGCCGTGTCCTTCGATACGGGTCACCGGATCAATAATGAGTTTCCTGCCCATGATGTTTTCCTTTGGTCTTAGCGTTTAGTCGTAGCGGTTCATTGAGGTCGGCAGATCGACCGGGCGGCCACTGACGATGTCGTCGAGTACCTTGAAGATTGCGTCGCCATCGGGCGGGCAACCGGGGATGAAATAATCCATCTTCACGACTTCGTGACACGGATAAACCTTGGTCGTCACGCGCGTCAGATCGGGATGGTTGGGGATGATCGGAATGATGCCGGGCACTGCGGTGGGCGACTTGATGTAAGCCTCTTCGAGGCACTCGGCCAGCGGCAACTGGTTGCGCATCGACGGCACGCCACCCCATACCGCGCAAGCACCGACCGAGATCAGGATGTCGCAATTGGCGCGGTAGTGTTCCAGCGTTTCGATGTTCTCTTCGCTGGCCACGCCGCCCTCGACAAAACCGACCACGCAGCGTTCGGGAATGCGCTTGATGTCGGTCATCGACGAACGCAGGATGGTGACCTTGTCGAGCAGGCCGAGCAGGCGTTCGTCCATGTCAAGAAAGGACAGCGTGCAGCCCCAGCAACCGACCAGCGCGATCATCGAGACATTGATCTTGCCGGCCTGGCTGGCCGCAAATGCGGCGTCGACCGGCGTTTTTGGCAGGTCATGACTGTAGGTGACGTTGCTATCGATGGTGGTGTGCGTGCTCATAGTGTCTCTCCGGCGAGTGCGCGTTCACGGATCGACTTGATGTCGAACTTGCGCTGGCCGATCGGTGCATTGAAGCCGACCCGCTTTTCGATGATGGTGCCCACCGGGCACAGGTCGACCGCGCGGGTGACTTCGGCGGCGCTCATTTTGTTGGCCAGTTCAACGTTGATTTCGATGCGCGAGGTGGTGCCGCGTCCGCTGATACTGAAAATTTTCAGACCGGTATCGGCGTCGCGAACAAACTCGACGCAGCGCTGGCAGAAGATGCAGCGGTCGCGTTCCAGCAGGATGTGGTCGGCCGCGTAGTCTTTCTGACGCGGCGTGAAGCGGTACTCGAAACGCGAGACCATCATGCCAACTTCATAGCCGACCGCCTGCAAATCACAGCGCCCGCTTTTTTCGCAACTCGGGCAATTGTGCGTGCCTTCGGCGAACAGGCTTTCGACCAGTGCCTTGCGCTGATCGGCCAGTTCCGGCTGGTTGACCGTGACCACCATGTCGTGCGCCACCGGCACCGTGCAGGCTGCGACCGTCGCGCTGCCGACCTGCACCGCGCAGACCCGGCATGTGCCCAGGCAAGGCTTGCCTCGGACATAGCACAGGGTCGGGATGTAAATGCCATTGTCGAGCGCGACATCGACCAGGTTCTCGCCCTTGCGCGCGTTGATGTTTTTTCCATCGATCTGAATCTGGATCTGAGTGTGGATCATGAAACAGTCCTCCTGTCGTTGAGTAGGGCAATCGCTTCGCGATAGCCGCGCCGGCTTTCTTCAAGATCGAATGACGGCAGTAGCGGTCCGGCCTGCCTGACCAGTTTGGATTGGTACAGCTCGGGGAAATTTTGCAGCGTGGTCAGGATCGGTTTCGGCGACGTGCCGCCGAGACCGCAGCGGCTGGTTTTGCGCACCAGCTTGCCCCAGACCACCACGTCATCGAGGTCTTTCTGGCAGGCCTTGCCATCGATGACACGATTGATTTTCTTGAACAGATCGACATTGCCGGAGCGGCACGGCGTGCAAATGCCGCACGATTCATTGACGAAAAACTGCATGAACTGGCTGACGATGCCGAGCAGATCGCGGCTGCGGTTGAAGATCATGAACGAGCCGTTGCAGGTCAGGTCTTCGAGGGCGATGGCGCGCAAGCCATCTTTCTCGACCGAGACGCAATCGCCCGATGGACCGCTGACCTGCACGGCCCACGGATCACGCGCGCCGGCATTGGCCAGCACCTCGTCAAGCGTGGTGCCCCACGGGATTTCATAGATGCCAGGTGCCTCGCAATCACCGGAAATACTCAGCAGGCGCGTGCCGGTCGATTCGGCCGTGCCCATTGCCTTGAACCAGCTGGCACCGTGTTCGATGATGCGTGCCACGGCAGCGAAGGTTTCGACATTGTTGACACTGGTCGGTTTGCCGAGATAGCCCATGTTGACCGGAAAGGGCGGCTTGACACGGGGCGTTCCGCGCTTGCCTTCGAGCGATTCGATCAGGGCGGTTTCATCACCGCAGATATAGGCACCGGCACCCATCTGGAGGCGGATATCGAAATCGAAGCCGGACTTGCCGCCTATGGTTTTGCCGAGCAAGCCTTGCTCGCGCCAATCGGCGAGTTGCTGGTCGAGGTAATCTTTCAGGTACAAATATTCGGAGCGCAAGTAAATGACGCCCTGCTGCGCACCGATCGCGTACGCCGCCGTGACCATGCCGAACAGGACTGCTTGCGGTGATTCGGTCAGCAGCACGCGGTCCTTGAAGGTGCCCGGTTCGCCTTCGTCGGCGTTGCAGATCACGTAGCGGATCGATTCTTCGTTGTCGGCACACAAGCGCCATTTCAGCCCGGTAGAAAAACCGGCACCGCCGCGGCCGCGCAAGCCCGATTCGGTGACGGTCTTGGTCACCAGTTCGGGCGGACCGGACAGCAAGCGCGACAGCAATTCCCGGTAATCCGGCTCGGCCTGAAAATAGACCGGACCGCTTGTGCGGATACCTGACTCGACCATCGCATGGACATAGGCCAGCGTGTTACTGGCAAGACCATCCGGATTGGCTATCGTGGCTGGCGACTCGCCGTTTTTCAGGCGGGAGATGATGGCCTTGATTTTTTCTGGCGTGAGACGGGTGAAGGCTTCCTTGCCGATCAGCATGGCCGGTTCCTGATCACTCAAACCGATGCAGGACGTCGTTTCGAGGCCGAAGGTGTGGCTGGCATCCTGTGCACCAAAGGCGCTGCCGGTTTCCCGGACCAGCGCATCATGGATATCCTGGTAGCCATGATGTCTGGCAATGACGGTATCGCTCAGGTAAATCTGGTACTTCGCGGCCGGCTTGCCGTGGAAGAAATGATAAAAAGAATAGGTCTCGCGGATGTCGAGCTCGGTCAGGCCAAGCCGCTGCGCCATCTCGGGCAGGACCGCGTCGGGGATATGGCCGCACCGGTGCTGGACATCCCACAGGATATCGAGCAAGCGGGTGCGGTCGTCGTGATGGCGTTCGAGTATGTCGGTGATGGTATGCATGGTCTCCCGGTCCTCATGAATGGATCTGCCTGGCGATTCACTGGATGGTGGTCCGGATGAATCGGCTCGGTAATGATTTCTGTCACATCCGGCGTGTGGCATTGCCGCATGCTGCACCTGCGCTATGGACTGGCAGGACGGGTTGATATCGGCAACATCCGTGCCACCGGGGTGAGCTTGCGCATCGGGTGGGGGAATTGGCGTGATGCGGGCCATCGGGACGGATTTTTCGGGATTGCGGGTGAGGTTGGTTGGCAGGCTGACAGCCAAAGTGGAAAGGGAGTTAGCGGAAATGGCTGTGTTGCAGTGCGGGGTGGAACTGGCTGGCTTTGGGATACTTGCCATGAAAATTCTGTACGGCAAGTGGACTGACGCAAGGGGGCCGCGGCTTGGTTTTGACGGAGCAGGAACAGCGTCGGTTACTGGAGTCAGTTCATTCGGTGCAATGCCCTGCGGTTATTGCACCCTACTATTGAGAGGTAGTCGTGGGGGTTGATGTTGACCTGGTCCGCATTGAGGCAGCTTTGTATGGACCGCCTGCCGGGCCGCAACCGGCTAGCGTGGCGGAGCGCATGCAGGATCAGCACGTAGATACTCTGTTCAAAAGCAAGCCTTTTTCAGGTTGAAGAGCGAATCATTTGAGCAGGGACCGCATAGAATCG
>NZ_JASJWR010000061.1:0-6182 GCF_035019065.1 Actimicrobium sp. CCI2.3
ACTTTTTCGAGAATAAAATTTGCTGGAGGCGGAATCAGCCATTTTCATTCTTGGGTTCGGCTTTATTCAGCGGTTCCTTAGGTGTAGAGTTCTTTCTGATGATTAGCGGGTATGTGATATTTTATTCATCTAGAAACAAATCTGCAAAAGATTTCGCAGTTGCAAGAGCTCTCCGCTTATTACCGTCATATTGGTTTGCGATTGTTCTAACTACATGCTTCTCTTATATTTTAGGTGGCGAGAGAATGGGAGTAGGTTTAGGACAATTTTTCGCGAATTCAACCATATTCGCACCGACCTTAGGATTTGAATATATTGATGGTGTCTACTGGACCCTAAAATTAGAAGTTCTTTTTTATTCGCTGATTTTAGTTTTCTTAATCTTCGGAAAAGGTGAAAAGTTATCTTTATTTTTCCTCCTGTGGCCGATCCTTTTCTCTTTGAGTAGTTATTTCGGAAAGCTATCGATTCCCTTTTCTGGAGGGTATTTTTGCTACTTTGGTGCAGGGGCTTTGTTAGCTATGTTAAAGGATCGTCCTACTCCTTGGGTGATCTTATCTTTACTTGTTTGTATGGTGAATTGCATATTTTTTTCAACAGGCGTAGGAATAAAAGTAGCGATTGGTTATGAATTTTCTCGAGTCATCATAGGAACAGTAATCTTATTATTCTTCATTTTCTTCGTTGTAATTAGTATTACAAAAGCGGGCGAATACAGTATTACCCAGGCTAAATTTCTAGGCGGCCTCACGTATCCGGTTTATCTTATACATGCACACATTGGATACATGCTTCTCGGCAAGTTTGCAACGGAACAAAATAAGGTGCTTGTGACGTTTTCTATTTTATTATTAGTGCTTCTGATGGCAACCTTTATGCATCTAATTATTGAAAAGAAATTAGCATTCTTTTGGAGAGGATTATTCGAGTCGACAGTTGGTAAGATAATTGGATTTTTTGAATCTTTTATATATAAGAAAATATTATTAAAGAAGCAGACTTGAAATGACAAATTCATCATCTTATTATGATGATTATGTTATCAAGGAATCTCTGAATAAGGTTCTATGCCGTTATCAGTGGAACTTGGTATGGCTTAATCGATCGATTTTTATCCGATGCGTATTCCGGTCAACGTGACCGCTCATTCCGGTCGAGCGTGACCGCTGCGCATGGCATGGTGTTACGCGCTCAAATTGTAATGCGACCGGTCACGATGGAGCGGTAATTCCTCCTTTTTTCTCTTGTTGAACGTATTTTGCATTGCTCGTTACAGCGTTACGGGCTATTTGCCGACATAGGCATCCCAGTCCGGTGTGTCAGGGCTGAGCTGAGCCATAAGGCGATCGTCTTCGGCGTTGATCAGCCGCTCCATCATGGTCTGCTTCGTGACAGCGTAACGGCGTGCCAGGCGCTCCAGCGCCAGAGCAGATCGAGTGGCGATCCATCCTTGAAGACGCCGTTGGCCATTGCCGTTTTCTCCTTCGAACGGGCGACGAGCCCGGTAGGCGGCTTGCCGTTGTGCTGCGGTTTTTGCCATGGTCCATGCTCCTGTTATAGGTGTCGTTACAGTGTCACGTCGGTAGATTTGGTCGCTGTCTTTGGGGCGGATTGGCGCAGCGAATCTCCGGTCAGGGTGAAACGGTGATGGCGCTGCAGGATGCGGTCGAGGATGGCATCGGCAATCGTGGCATCGCCGATCCAGGCATGCCAATGATCAATAGGCAACTGGCTGGTCAGGATGGTGGCCTTGTGACCGGCCCGGTCGTCGATGAGTTCGAGCAAGTCTGACCGGGTGGTACTGTCGATGGTGCCCATGCCCCAGTCGTCAAGAATCAGCACATCGGTCTTGGCGACCTGCAGCAACCATTTGCCGAAGGTGCCGCTGGCGTGGCGGATACGCAGTTCTTCTTGTAGACGGGGTACCCGTTGATAGAGTGCCGAGTAGCCGCGCCGGCAGGCGTACTGGGCCAGCGCACAGCCCAGCCAGGACTTGCCGGCCCCGGTCGGGCCGGTGATCAGAACGCTGTGTCCGGCCGTGACCCAGTCGCCTAATGCCAGACTCATTACGGCCGCACGGTCAACGCCGCGCGCCGGACGGGTCGCGATATCCTCGATGGTGGCTTGGGCATATTTGAGTTTCGCCTGCGTGAGTAGACGGAGCAGTTTGCGGTCATTGCGCATGTGAATTTCGCGGTCGACCAGCAAGGCGAGACGCTCCTCAAAGCTCATCGCCGTCATGCCTGGTAAGGCCAACTGCTCTTCGAGCGCGCAGGCCAGACCTTCCAGTTTCAAGGTGCGCAATTGCGCCAGTGTGGTGTGCATCATCATGGAAATCCCTTGTCGTTATTGGTAGTAGGACGGGCCGCGCAGATGCGCGTGCTCGGGGCTGACCCAGCCCGTGCTGGCGTCCTCGTTGGGGCGAGTTTGGTCGCGGTTGTTGGCCAGAATGTCGCGCACATGGCGATACTGGCAGGCACCAATGTGCAGCGCAAAGCTGCAGGCGGCTTCCAGTCGTGCCTTGCCATAGCGCTTCGACAGCGACAGCAAGCCAAGGCAAGCGCGGTAGCCATGCTCGGGATGCTTGCGTTCTTCCAGCAACCGGGTGACCGCCACAGCGGTGGCCGGGCCAATGCTTTGTCCCCAGTGAATCAGACGTTCCGGGGTCCAGGCGAGATGGGCGCGGTGTGCCGCAGGCATGTGCCCCGGCACGGTCGTGAAGTCACCCGGACGGGGTGAGCGCGCATGACAGGCGACCCGCTGCCCTCGATGCAGTAACTCCACGGCACACAGCGTCAGGCGAGCTTCGAGGACTTGGCCCACCAGAGCATGCGGTACGCTGTAACGATGGCTATCAACTTCGACGTGATAGTCGACATGGACACGTACGGTCTTGAACCGGGCGATCTCGTAACGCTGTAACGGTAGCGGCAACAACGCTGGTTGATCCAGTGCAGCGAAAGCACTGGCCCGGCTGCCTGGCAGCTTCTGGAATAGCTTGGCATTGAGCCGTGTCAATAGCGGCGCCATCGCCAGGTTGACGTCGTCGACGCTGGCAAAAGCCTGATGACGCAGGCGCGCCATGATCCAGCGTTCGACGATCTGCACGGCCGATTCGGCCTTGGCCTTGTCTTGCGGATGGCGTGGCCGTGCCGGCAGCACGGAGGTACCGTAATGGCGTGCAAAGTCGAGCACGGTATCGTTGGCGCGCGGTTCGTAGCGATCCGGATTGGCAATCATGGCGCGGGGATTGTCTGGCACGATCAGCTGCGGCACGCCGCCGATGAACTCAAGGGCGCGGCCGGTCGCATCGAGCCAGTCAGCCATGGTTTCAGTTGGTGTGGCCCAGGCAAAGGTGTAGGAAGACGCGCCCAATGCAGCGACGAAGATGTGCGCCCGTCCGCCACCTATTAGGGCAATCGTTGGTCCGGCGTAGTCAATAAAGAGCTTCTCGCCGGCACGGTGGATTTGCCGCATCGAGCGTTTGAGTTGCCGGGCAAAGCAGCGGAAATTCTCGCAGAACTGTGAATAACTGTAGGTCTGCCGATCGGCATGATCGATCTGGTACTCCTCCCACAGCAGCGCCAGCGTGACGCCTTTGCGGCGCAGTTCGTGATGCAGTTGACCGTAGTCCGGTTGCACATGGGCCCGCGGACGTTGGGGTGCCACCAGCAGCATCCGTTCTAGCGCGCCTTCGTCGCTGGCCCGCACGGCGGGCCAGTCCAAACCGGCTGCCGCCGCCAAACTGACGTACTTGGCGACGACCCCTTTGGATAATCGCAGGGCCGCGGCGATCTGTTCATGAGAGAGCTTGGCGTCGAGCTTTAGACGCAGGACATCCTTGATTTTACGCATCGTAATCCTTGCTGCGGGCATACACGGCTCCAGACAAATAGCTGGCAGCCTACCCGCGTGGTGGGTTCGTTGCGTAACACCATGGCGTTGCAGTACGACGCCGGTCCGGTATCGTGACCGACGATTCCGGTATCGTGACCGGTCAAACCGGTACGGTCCTGAAATCGGTCACGTTCGACCGGAATCCGCGGTCACGATCCGCCGGAATCGTCGGTCACGTTCAACCGGAATGGCTGGTCACGATGGACCGGAATACCCACTTATTAACCAGTGTCCTCGGTTTGCCCGCCAGTGGCAGGCCACGCAAGTTGAAATTTTGACCGAGAGGCGGCGCGTCGATTTTGACGTTAGTTGTCTGGCACAGCAACGTGATTGCCTGGCCTGCGGCCTTAGCGCGCAAGGCATTCACGACCTGCCTCGCCGGAGCTGACATCATTTCGATTTTTTCCAATACGAAGCAAGGCATCACGCCGAAGTACCCTGCGTTGCGTGTATCGCGTGCGGCAAGACGACGCAAGTCGATGTACCGTGGGCACGACCTGGCAACGGTTTCACTTTGCGGTTCGAAGCACTGGCATTGTCGCTGTGCCAGTACTTGCCGGTGGCGCAGGCGGCTGTAAAATTGCGGGTCGCTTCGAAACGCTTGTGGCGACGCGTTGCTCACTATATAGCTGCCGCGCGCGAACAGGAAATCATGACTGATGTGCGCGTCATCGGCATCGATGAAACCAGCCTCAAGCGCGGACAAGACTGCGTGACGGTCATACATGACCTGGAGGCCAAACAAGGCTTTGTTGTGGAGCATGTGCAAAAATCCGACCGACGGGAGTCGAAAGACACCAACGCCATGCATTACTTACAACATTAACATCTGCAATGTGCCCGGGCTTGGTGGCTCATGCAATCACCGCGCCACATCTACGCCCAAGGTGTGAAGGGCAACTGTGAGCAACTGGCCGAGTCAGCTTTATTTCGCTGGATTTTATGGGCGCGACGCTGACGGCTTGAGCTGTTCAAACGACTGGCAAGCACACTGGCGGCGCGTCTGCACGTTATCCGTGCGCGGTATGCTCGACAGGTGCAGCAATGCGTATGTGGAAGCGATGAATGGACGGCTTCAGTAAACCAAAACAGCTATACGTGGCTTTTGCACCGTCACCATTTTTAGACCATCGCTTAGCTACGTATGGGCAAGATTATCCACCTGTCGAAGGGCCTGTTTGCGCCAGCGGTGTCACGTGGGGTTTGCATAACGCAATATCGGGATGGGCGACGAGTTCCATACAAAACGGCATAGAACCCAAAAAATAACTTGCTTCATCGACATTGCGATCTTGTTAAAATTAAACTTTTAGAAGATTCTGACTTCAGAAATTGGACAATTAAATTTACCTTTTCATAGGTGTCATATTTCTAATAGCGAAAAAGAACTTAATATATTCATAATTCTTTACTAAGTGCTGATCCATGACGTTATCCTCAATTTTTTTGAGGAATCCTTTTCTTTGCAGCACGGGTAATTCAACGAAATGCCATGATAAGTACGCTATCAAAATTACAAGAGGTAATGAAACAAGTAAATTAAAATACCAAATATTAAATATAGGTGAAATAGAGAATACAGCCTGTTGAATAGCGTATCCATATAGGTATATGCCGTAAGAATAATCACCATTTAGGATTATGGCACTCCGTTTCGGATTAGTTAACCCCAAATAAACAGTAATATACGCAAGTGGTAAAGGTAAGAATCGTATACAATTGGAGGTTGTTATAAGTATGATGCAAGTGAACAATGAAAAAATAAATAATTTTTTCGAGTAAGGAATTTTTTCTTTATTGCGATAAAACCATAGACCTGTTATGAAGCAAAGCAAGGTAATTTGACCAGTAGCTACGTTTTCAATTTTGCTAGAATAAAAATATTGCAAGAGCTCCATAATGTAGCCAATAACTACGACGCTAGTGAGACCGAACTTGTTTTTATATCCCCCCATTATTACGATTAGGGAAATTGCAACATAACACGCTAACTCCCATGGGACAGTCCATAGTTGTCCATTTACTTGAGTACTTTTATTTTCTTCAAAAACGCCAGGTAAATAATAATGTATATCGCCAATTATATTTAAAAAATATTTATGGAAATTAGGATTTAGAAGATAATCAACTAAAGGAAGAGTTGTAAAAAAAGGTCCCAGAATTAAAGCGCACAAGAGTACTTCAACGGCGAGGGCCGGAATTATTCTTATGATGCGAAGACCTAAAAATGATACTAAACTTCTGCATCGCTCTAAACTTCCTGCAACTAAAAATCCACTTAATAT
>NZ_JASJWR010000062.1:0-5475 GCF_035019065.1 Actimicrobium sp. CCI2.3
TTTCTTCAACCTCATTGCTGCAGCGATGATGATGGGAACGCATGCCGAAATGCCGGTTCATGAAACATTCAGGCTAGCTGGGATGCCCCAGCTTGTTGCATGACTTGTGCAATATCGCTCTGTGCACCCTGCTGAAGCTGGTACAGATGGTGGTAGATGCCGCCCGTCTCGCGCAGCAGGGTCGCGTGATTACCCTGTTCGGCGATCTGGCCACGTTCCATGACGATGATGCGGTCGGCGTCCCGCACTGCCGACAGGCGGTGTGCAATGATGAGGACCGTTCTGCCGACGCAAATCTGGCGCATGTTGTCCTGAATGATTTTTTCCGATTCGTAGTCGAGCGCGCTGGTTGCTTCGTCAAAAATCAGCACCCGCGGATTGCTGATCAAGGCGCGCGCGATCGCGATGCGCTGACGTTGTCCTCCCGACAAACCGGTGCCGTGCTCGCCCACCTTGGTGTCGTAGCCTTCGGGTAATTCACAGATAAACTCGTGTGCGCCGGCCAGTTTCGCCGCGTCGATGATGGCTTCAATCGCCAAGGCCGGGTTCGAGAGCGCAATGTTGTCGCGGATGCTGCGGGTAAACAGCGTGTTCTCTTGCAGAACAACGCCGATCTGGTGACGCAGCGACGCCGTGTCGATGATGGCGATGTCCTGCCCGTCGACCAGCACCCGACCGCGGTCTGGCACATACAGGCGTTGCACCAACTTGGTCAGAGTCGACTTGCCGGAGCCGGAACGCCCGACAATGCCAATGATCTCGCCCGGTGTGATCTTGAGGTTGATGGCGCGGATGACATCGGGCGCGTCCGGCCGGTACCGGAACGACACCTGATCGAATTCAATGGCACCGGCGACCCGTGCAATCCGTGTCTTTTGGCCGGCCACTTCAGCACGCGCATTTAAAATGTCACCAAGACGACTCATCGAAATGCCAACTTGTTGAAAGTCGTTCCACAGTTGTGCCAGGCGCAGAATGGGCGACGACACCTGGCTCGCCAGCATGTTGAATGCCACCAGCTCACCCACCGACATCTTGCCTTCGACTACGAGACCAGCGCCAATCCACATGATGGAGGCGGTCACCAGTTTGCTCACCAGCGACACGCCGCTGCTGGCCAGCATGCCGACATTGCTGACTGACAAGCCGGCAGCAACATAGGCCGCCAGTTGCTGTTCCCATTTCGTGGCCCAGCGTGGTTCGACGGCCATGGCCTTGACCGTGTCGATGCCGCTGATGGTTTCGACCAGAAAGGATTGGTTTTCCGCGCCGCGATTGAATTTTTCGTTCAGGCGGTCCCGGATGATGGGTGTGAAAATCATCGAGATCGCCATGTAAATCGGAATCGACACCACCACGATCAAGGTTAGCCACGCGCTGTACCACAGCATCACGCCCAAGAAGATGAACGAGAACAGCAGATCCATCACCAGCGTGATGGCGTTACCGGTCAGGAAGCTGCGGATATTCTCCAGCTCGCGGATGCGCGCGACCGAGTCCCCCACCCTCCTCGCCTGAAAATAGGCAACCGGCAGGCTCAACAAATGGCGCAACAGCCGCGCTCCTAGCTCGACGTCAATCTTGCTGCTGGTGCTGGCAAAGACATAGGTGCGAATTCCGGTCAGCGTCGCCTCGAACACGATCGCGAGCACCAGTCCCACCGCAATCACGTTGAGGGTCTTCATCGCGTGATTAACCAGCACCTTGTCCATGACCACCTGAAAGAACATCGGCGTGGCCAGGCCAATGAGCTGCAACACCAGCGAGATCATCAGCACTTCGCCGAGCAGCTTGCGGTATTTGACGACCGCAGGAATGAACCAGGTGAAATCAAATCTGGCCGTATCACCGGCGTAACTGGCTTTGGAAGTCAGAAAGATCAACTGACCGGACCAGCGTGCCAGAAATTCCTGCATATCGAGAATGGCAGGAGGCTCCCCTGGCCGCTGGATTAATAACCGGGAGATGGCGCTCGCATCCGGTCCCGTCACGCCAGCACCGCCCTGCTCTACCTTCGCCAGGATAAAAAAATGTCCGGCTTTGTCTATCGCAATGGCAGGCAACGGTGCGCGATCCAGACGGTCTAACGGTTGCACAACAAGTTGGGCGATCATGCCGATGGATTTAGCCGCCAGCAACAAGGTTTGCACCGAAAAGGCTTCGTTACCGAACTCATGCTGAAGCGCTGCTTCATCGGCGGCGATGCCGTGCAGTCCCGCAATCAAGAGCAGCGAGTTCAGGCCGGTATCCATAGGGCCTCTTTCTGCAACGCCGTGACGTGTTCGATCAGTGTATCGATGGAAGCATTCAGGAGGGTGTTGGTGGTCGTTACCACCAACTCAGCATTGCTGCCGCACTCATAAGGATCATCCCATCCGTTCAAGTGAGACAGCTGTCCGGCTTTGGCTTTTTTATACAGTCCTTTGGGGGTGTGATCGATGCAAGCCGCAAGGCACGTGCTGACATGCACGTGCGTCTGGACGAAATGGCGCGATAGCGTGGATTTGACGGCTCCAGGCAGTCGAGTAATCAGATAGCAGCAGGGGCGTGATCCTATCGCTTGTCGTTGTTTCATCGAACCTCCTCGGAGAATCGTCACACCACGGGTATTGAGTTCGGTGTTTTCCCAAAATCAGATGAATTTTGGAAAGCATCCATCTTCTCCTGCGTTAGAAGCTTGGTGGGTGGTTACGCCACCACGCGCTACGAAGTTGCTCCTGAAAAAGAAGCAGGAGTACCCACCCGCCTCTTTCGTCAGACTCTCAAGGCAACAGGCACCCCATCCACCCGGCGCATAGGGTGCGACGCGTTTCGGTGAGGGAGGATGCTCAAGGCAGTCCAGTCACCTCAATGGGCGGCCGCCAGCAGCGGCGGACTCAAGTTCGGTTGGTTGGCTGCCAGCATGCTGGTTTGCGTCGCCGACAGCGGCGCAAACGATGCCATGGATTGAATCAGTTGATTCATGGCGTTGCTTTGGACGACTGGCGTTGAAGAACCCTGATAAAGCGACTGGATTGCCGCAACATCGTTCTGGCTCAAGGTCTGATTGCTGCTTCCCAAGGAGTAGCATTCGATGGAATCGGCAGCGACATTGTCGGCCAGGCCAAGAGCATGACCAATTTCATGCAACAAGGCCTGCTCGAACGCGGTTTGTGTGCCGGCATACGTCAACTGTCCGTTCGCGCCAGCAACCAACGCATATTGGGAACTGTCTTCAATGCGCACGACCGCTCCTGCCTGCATCACACCGGCTTTGCTGTTGAAACTGGTGTACCCGATGATGTCGGTATTGGTCGTGTCAAACTCTCCCAAACCAACCGTTATGTCGGCTGGCGACGAACCGGTCACCTCCTCGAATGTCAGGCCGGACGCCTTGCCCCATGTTGCAAACGCCTGCTGCGCTGCAGCTTCCTCGACCTGGTCCATCTTCCCGCTGAATTGACCGCCTTGGCTTGCCACACTCCAAGTGAGGACTTGCTTATCCCATTTGGAACCGGTCAAGACGGAACTGGCTCCCGACGCAATGGCAGACTGGACTTGCACCAAGCCCTTCTTTGCCGCGGCTGCACCCTGCTGGTCTGCGTGTGTCAGATCATCCTGTGCTATCGAATCAATATCGCGACCAACAATAGATGCCGTTGAGGAGTTGGCGACAAAGCCAAAAAAGCCGCTAAAAGAGGTCTGCGATGGGATGTCGGAGACACCAGCCGGTGCTGAGCCGGCGCCAAAGCCATTATTGCCGCTAGAAGAGGTCTCCGGAGGGATGTCGGAACCAGGCGAGTAGAAATTCGTGTTCGAGATGCCCGATGTCGAGGTCGTGTCCTGCGATCCGGTGGCGGTGGTGGTAGTGGTGGTGTAGATAGAATGATCATCCAGCGTGACTTGGCCACTTGTGTTGAACGAGATCTTTTCCGTCTCCTGACCGGCAGCGTTAAAAATCAACCGGTCTGATTCCGTATTGGTCGTGACGTCGAACTGATCATCTTGCGTCTCGTGGCCACTTGTGTTGAACGAGATCTTGTCCGTCACCTGACCGGCGGTGTTATAAATCAACCGGTCTGATTCCGTATTGGTCGTGACGTCAAACTGGTCGTCCTGCGTGACATGGCCGCTACTTGTATCGAACGAGATTTTGTCCGTCACCTGACCGGCAGTGTTATAGATCAACCGGTCTGATTCCGTATTGGTCGTGACGTCAAACTGGTCGTCCTGCGTGACATGGCCGCTACTTGTGTCGAACGAAATCTTGTCCGTCTCCTGACCAGCGGCGTTATAAATTAACCGGTCTGATTCCGTATTGGTCGTGATGTCAAACTGGTCGGCCTGCGTGACATGGCCACTACTTGTATCGAACGAGATTTTGTCCGTCACCTGACCGGCAGTGTTATAAATTAACCGGTCTGATTCCGTATTGGTCGTGACATCAAACTGGTCGTCCTGCGTGACATGGCCACTACTTGTGTTGAACGAGATCTTGTCCGTCACCTGACCGTCAGTGTTATAGATCAACCGGTCTGATTCCGTATTGGTCGTGACGTCAAACTGATCCTCCTGCGTGGCATAGCCACTTGGGCTGAACGAAATCATGTCCGTCACCTGACCTGCGGCGTTATAAACCAACCGTTCTGATTCCGTATTGGTCGTGACGTCAAACTGGTCCTCCTGCGTGATGTGGCCACTTGCGTCGAACGAGATCATGTCCGTCACTTGGCCGACGGCGTTAAAGATCAGTTGATCTATTTTTTGACCAGTTTGAGAATCAAATTCGTCATGTTCCGCTTCAAATCCGGTCGAATTATTAAAAAATATAATGTCGGTTTCAACGCCTTGAACGTTGAATTTAACCGATTCATCAACCTTGCCGTTGCCGTCCGAATCATAATCTATGGTTTTATTTCCATCAGACCCGAGTGTTACTGTCGTGTCGGACGCCAACGTTCCAGTGGCGTTGAAATTTTTGACGTCATCCACTTTGCTGCCATCGGCATTGAAGGTGTCGGTGGTAATTTTCTCGGCCTTGCCGTCCTTGTTGGCATCCAGCGTGGTCGTCGATGAATCAATCTTGCCGTCACCATTACTGTCCACGGTCTTGATGACTGAAGTACCGGTCGCGTTCGTGCTGGTGATCGTGTCGTCCTTCAAGGTCCCGGTCGCCGTAAAATCTTTGACGTCATCCACCTTGCTGCCATCGGCATTGAAGGTGTCGGTGGTAATTTTCTCGGCCTTGCCGTCCTTGTTGGCATCCAGGGTCGTTGTCGACAAGTCGATCTTGCCGTCGCCATTACTGTCGACGGTCTTGATGACTGAAGTACCGGTCGCATTCGTACTGGTGGTCGTTTCGTCCTTCAAGGTCCCGGTCGCCGTAAAATCTTTGACGTCATCCACCTTGCTGCCATCAGCATTGAAGGTGTCGGTGGTAATTTTCTCGGCCTTGCCGTCCTTGTTGGCATCCAGGGTCGTTGTCGACAAGTCGAT
>NZ_JASJWR010000063.1:0-4993 GCF_035019065.1 Actimicrobium sp. CCI2.3
GCGGGGTGGAGCAGTCTGGCAGCTCGTCGGGCTCATAACCCGAAGGTCACAGGTTCAAATCCTGTCCCCGCAACCAAATACGAAAGCCCGAACTTGTAATGAGTTCGGGCTTTTCCGTTTTGTGGGACGCAATTAAATTGTGTCCGATTTATCTGGTTCCACGGTGATTCCTTGCGCACGTCATTCATCGGGTACGATAAGTGCCCCTGCCATCATCAATAGCCCTACTGATCATGAATCCAATTTCCGCACTCAAGCCTAATTCCCTGCTAACGACTCTCAATACCTACATTGTCGAAGACCTGTCGAATGCCGATACGGTCACGACGTCGGCAATCGTCGCCGCCACGCTGGCCGATCTGGCCGTGCCGGTGTTGCAGATGCTGACTAGCGCCGGTGCCAACGCCGATGAGGTCGCGGTAGAATTTTTCCCTGACAAGGATGAGCCCGGCACGCCCGGTACGCTGTTCTTCTGGCACGGCACGCGTTCGCTGGAAGACAATTCCTGGGAAGACGCCCATCGCGCCGAATACTCGTTGCGCATGGCGGTCTTCCTGCCTGAGCGCGATGACGACGGTGCCGTGTATCCGGCCGGCTTTACGCTGACCCTCAAGCTCGAAGCCAGTGCCTGCGAGCTGATCGAAAAAATGCCGGCCGGCGTGTTTGAACTGCTCGAGTCCGACTTCAAGGGCGCGCCTCTGCCAGTCGGTTTCGAGTTTCTCGATGACAGCGAACACGTGCCGGTGTTGCCGAACATGCGACGCCAGTTCATCAAGGCGATTTCCCGCGCCCATGCCGCCAGCAACAAGCGCCGCGGTAACCGTTTTGAAGCCGTGATGCTGCATTACATCTGGGACCGGATCGAGCCGGAACAGCATTTCGATGCGGTGTTGGCTGTCCTCGCCAAGCTGTTTGTCGCCTTGCACCAGCAGGCACGACGTTAATTTTTTCTGTTTTTTTATTTGGTAAGCCATGACATTTTTGAAGCTCGGTCTGATCGACCAGTTGCAACGCAATCTCGAGACCCTCGGCTATCACACGCCCACCCCGGTGCAGGCGCAAGCCATCCCGGCCGTGCTTGCCGGACGCGACCTGATGGCTGCTGCCCAGACCGGCACCGGCAAGACCGCCGGCTTCGCGCTGCCGCTGTTGCAGCGTCTGACGATGGAGGGCCCGCAGGTCAATAGCAATTGCGTGCGCGTGCTGGTCCTGGTGCCGACCCGTGAACTGGCCGAGCAGGTGCATCAGGCGTTTGGCGAATACGGTGCCTCGCTGCCGCTGCGCACGCACGTGGCCTATGGCGGCGTGAGCATCAATCCGCAAATGATGAAATTGCGCAAAGGCCTCGATGTGCTGGTCGCCACGCCGGGCCGCTTGCTCGACCTGTATCGCCAGAATGCAGTCAAGTTCGAGCAATTGCAGACACTGGTACTCGACGAAGCTGACCGCATGCTCGATCTGGGTTTCTCGCGCGAGCTCGATGAAGTGTTTGCCGCCTTGCCGAAGCAACGCCAGACCCTGCTGTTCTCGGCCACTTTTTCCGACGAGATCCGGGCGCTGTCGACAACGCTGCTCAACAATCCGGTACGCGTTGAAGTCAGCCCGCGCAACACCCCGGTCAAGACCATCAAGCAATGGGCCATCCCGGTCGACAAGAAGCGCAAGCCGGAACTGTTCCTGCATCTGCTGAAAAAACACCGCTGGGGCCAGGTGCTGGTATTCGTCAAGACCCGGCGCGGGGTCGATGAGCTGGTTGATATCTTGCTGGCGCAGGGCATTCGCGCCGATGCCATCCATGGCGACAAACCACAACCGGCACGCTTGCGGGCACTGGAAGGATTCAAGTCACGCGACGTGCAAATCCTGGTCGCCACCGATGTGGCTTCACGCGGACTCGACATCGACGACTTGCCGCAGGTCGTCAATTTTGATTTGCCGATCGTGGCTGAAGATTACATTCACCGGATCGGCCGCACCGGTCGCGCGGGTGCGTCCGGCATGGCGGTGTCGCTGCTGTGTGCCGACGAAGCGCCGCTGCTGGCCGCAATCGAAATGCTGACCGGACAAAACTTGCAACGCAATGCCGAGCAGGGCTTCGAGCCCGACCACCGGGTACCCGAGACCAATGCCAGCGGGCAGGTCGTCAAGAAACCGAAGAAGCCCAAGCTCAAGGCCGGTGCATTCAGGGTGCCGTCCGGTCGCTGAAATTGTGAGGACTCCCGCGCCCAGTCGCCTCGTTGCCTTTACCTGTCTGGCGCTGAGCATGGCGCTGGTCGGCAGTTACGTCGCTCTCACCAAACCGCTGGCGCTGGTGTTCCCGGTGTTCCTGCTGGCATGGCTGCGTTTTGGCATCGGCGGGCTGGCGATGCTGACCTGGCTGAAAAAGCCGGCGATGGAATTGCCGCTCAGTCGGCCGATGCGCGGGCTGGTCTTCCTGGAATCGTTCTTTGGCAATTTCCTGTTCACGCTGTGCATGATCACGGGTGTCAGCATGACCAGCGCGGTCTCGGCCGGCGTGATCCTGTCGGCGATTCCGGCGGTGGTAGCACTGATGAGCTGGCTGTTTCTGAAGGAGCGTATCGGCTTGCGGGTCTGGGCGGCGGTGGCCTGTGGCGCGCTCGGCATTGGCATCCTGGCGCTGTCGAAATCGCCCGCGCAGGATATCGCGCACCAGCATGCGTGGCTCGGTAATCTCCTCATCTTCGGTGCGGTCCTGTGCGAAGCGGCCTATGCCGTCATCGGCAAACAGTTGACGACCGTGCTCAGCCCCAAACGCATTAGCGCGATCATCAACCTGTGGGGCTTTGCGCTGATGACGCCGATGGGCATCCTCGCCGCCTGGCAATTCGATTTCGCGCCGGTGACGATGCCGATGTGGTCGCTACTGGTGTTTTACGCGCTGGCTGCCAGCGTCGGGTCGGTCTGGTTGTGGATGACGGGTTTGAAATCGATCCCGGCATCGCAAGCTGGCGTCTTCACGGTGATGTTGCCCATTAGCGCGGCGCTGGTCGGCGTGCTGGTGCTCGGAGAGCGACTCGGCGGGGTGCAATTGCTGGCGTTTGCGCTGGCGCTGGCGGGCGTGCTGCTGGCCACGGTGCCGGTAAAGCGGCGCAGCTGACGGTTGCTGTTGCTACCAGACGGTATCTTTTAATTGCGATCTAAAGTAGCGGTGAGAACATGCGAGAATCCGGCACGTTTCCAGATCAGCAACTCTCTCCATGGATCAGTCATGACCTCGCCCCTCCGTTTTGCCGTGCCAATGCTGGCCGTGTTGTCGCCGTTATATCTGCCGTCACTGGCGCACGCCACCGGACTTGAACTCAGCACGCTGGCCATCTGCGCCGAGCTGGCGGATGCCGACAAGCGTCTTGCCTGCTACGACCGCCTCGCTGCACCAGCAATGAAGCTGACGTATCCGATCGAACCAGCCGCACCGGCCCCGACGCCGGCATTGCTCAACGCCGACGTGCCCGCTTCCAGGGAAACCTCGGTACTGGCGCAGGAATGGGAACTGGCCGACAACCTCAAGCGTGGCATTTACAATTTCCGCTCGTACCGTTCTAACTATCTGCTGCTGGGCAATTACAGCGGTGCACCGAACTACGCGCCGTTTCGCGCAGTCGCCGGTGGCGGGACGCTGGAACAGCAGCGCATCCAGCATGCCGAGCTGACCTTCCAGTTGGGCTTCAAGATGAAGATGGCCGAGCAGGTGGCCGGCAGTCCGTTCGATCTGTGGTTCGGCTACACGCAGCAGAGTTACTGGCAAGCGTTCAATAAATCGGCATCGAGTCCGTTCCGCGAAACCAATTACCAGCCGGAAGTCATGGCGGTGGTGCCGGTCAATTTCCGCTTGCCTGGCATGACCGCGCGCATGCTCAACTTCGGCCTGGTGCATCAGTCCAATGGCCAGACCGGCACGCTCTCGCGCAGCTGGAACCGGTTCTATGCGCAGATCGGACTGGAAGAAGGCGGCTTCACGTTGCTGGCGCGGATCTGGGAACGGCTCGATGGCGGTGGGTCAAATGACGACAATCCGGACATCCTCGCCTACATGGGACACGGCGATATACAGGCCAGCTATCGTCAGGGCGGGCATGAGTTCTCCACGACGATGCGGCAAAATTTCAGCACCAATCGCGGTGCCGTGCAGCTTGGCTGGGCGTTCCCGCTCACGCGTAACCTGAAGGGTTATGTGCAGGGCTTTACCGGGTACGGGCAGAGCCTGATCGATTACAACTACTCGCACAAGAGTCTGGGTGCGGGTGTGACGGTCGACTTCTGATCGGAGGATGCGCTTCTTTTTGCTTCGCTTGCGGGTGAGGTTTTGGCGACGGTGGTTGGGGCATTTGGTGCAATGCCCTGCGGTTATTGCACCCTACGATTGAGCGGTAGTCGTAGGGGTTGATGTTGGGGTTGATGTTGATGTTGATGTTGACCTGTCCCGCATTGAAGCAGCTGCCAAAAGCCGGAGTCAGGCAGGGGATAAGAGGGACGCATGTCTGAGCGAAGCGAGTTTGCGGCCCTCCCCCTGACTGGCTCCGGCTTTTGGGAACCCGCAGGGCAGCCGCTTCGCGGTCGCCTTTTTCTTGGTGCGCCCAGCATGGGCGCACTCTTGGAGGTGCAAGTCCTCCCGTGAGCTGACCACAGCGAGCGAAGTGAAGCGCAACTGCGTGAGGGTGACCGAGCGTGGAGAGGAAGCGTGGAGCGAAACCGTGAGCCGATGTACAAGAACCGGATAGAAGGCGTTGCCGATCAGGGCGAACGGGCCAAGAACCGTTGTAGTGGTCAAGTTATTTCGGACACCCCAATGGAAGTATTTCTGCCATTTTCCGTTCAAAGACGGAGGGCGACAGGTTGCCCAATACGGAGTGCAAACGCGTGCAATTATAAAAGTCGACGATGTAGGAAGTGACGTCCTGTAGTGGTCTAATGAAATCGGACACCTCAATGGGAGCACACTCCCGCTAACTGAGGAAATTACATGACTAAAAAA
>NZ_JASJWR010000064.1:0-4975 GCF_035019065.1 Actimicrobium sp. CCI2.3
CAACATCAACATCAACATCAACATCAACATCAACATCAACATCAACATCAACATCAACATCAACATCAACATCAACACCTCAATCAATGAAGGTCAACCTAACTGTCGCCAAAGTAATTTATCAGTCAGCCTCTTTCTACGAGCAGGTCCGCTCCAGCGTTCCGGACGACGGTTCCTTGTGGCCGCATGGCGTGCTTTCCTCTGGCTGAGCAGCGCGACATCGCGTTGCCAGCGCTGCAGCGTGCGCCTTGATCCACCGCTTCCGACACCAAGGTCAGCGTTTGATGGCGCTGTGCAAGGACGGTCATTTGACCTCGTCCTCCGGCAACCAGCGCCCTCACCCCGGCCAATTTCCCGACCGCCAGGCGCGCCCCTGCTTGTCGATCAACAGCACATCCACCTCCGCCAGCGTCGCCGCCAGTGCCAGCGCACGCTGCACTCCGAGCACCATCGACGTGGTCGATAACCCATCTGCCTGCAACCCGGTCGGCGCGACCACCGTCACGCTGGCCAGTTCCAATGGCGAATCACCACTGGCCGGATCAAAGATATGGTGATGCACAAAGTCCGTCGTGAAGACCGTCTGATAATCGCCCGAGGTTGCTACGCAGCGCTGCTGCATCGGCAGTACGCCGGCCAGTTGTTGCGCATCGCGGGGGTCACGGATGCCGATGGTCCAGGCCTGCTGCGCGGTCTTGCGGCCACGTGCGCCGAACTCGCCGGTATCAAGCAAAGCGTGGCGAATGCCGTGCGCGTCGAGGACAGCGCGGGCGCAGTCCACCGCAAAGCCCTGCGCGATGCCGTTAAGCGTAATCGCCATGCCGGCCCGTGCGAGACTGACACGCTGCGGCGTGACCTGCACCTGACGCCAGTCAACCAGCGCCATCGCAGCGCGCCGCTCGGACTCGCTCGGCAAACGGTCCTGCTGTGAAGCGACGCTAAAAGCATTCCACAGTGGTTGTACCGTGATGTCGAAAGCACCTTCGCTATGACGCGACAACTCGCGCGCATGCGCCAGTACCTGCAACAGCCACGGGTGCGGTCGCTCCAGCACACCCGTGCGATTGAGAATGGCAACCTGACTATCGGCCCGGTGCAGCGTCATCAGCCGGTCGACCTGTCGCGCAGCAGCCAACGCTTCAGCAATCGCCAGTTCGGCCACAGCCCGGTCGTCATGCACGACCTCGATCGTGATCGTGGTACCAAACGCCAGCTCGGCACCGCTGACACTGTGCAACTGCACCCCGCCGTTGGCACCCGAAGAATTGGCCAGCGCCAGCCCGAGGCCGAGCCCGCTTGCCATGAATGTTCGTCGGTCCATCATGCTTCCTTCACTGGTACGACTTCGATCGGGATAATCCGCGCGCGCTTTTTTTCCATGATCAGCGGCGCGCATTTGTCGTCGCTTTCGTAGATCACGACGCAATCAAGACACTGAAAACATTCGTCGTACTGGATCGCCCCGCCCGGCTTGATGGCCTTGTATTCGCAACTGTGGCGACAGGTCTGGCACGGCGTGCCGCACGCAGCGCGACGCGGCAGCCAGTTCAGCAGTCGAAAGCGTCCCAGCACTGCCAGCCCGGCACCGAACGGACACAGGTAGCGACAGAAAAATTTATAGCTGAACATCGACAGCACCAGCAGGCCGACCGCATACGCGACATACGGCCACGAGCGCACGAAGTTGAGCGTGATGGCGGTCTTGAACGGTTCGAGTTCGACCAGCTTGTCGGTCAGTGTCGCCGAAAAAAACGCGCTGCCGAGGATCGCCACCAGCAGCACGTACTTGAGCAGTTTCAGGCGGCCATCAAGCACCGGACGAATCATCAGTTGCGGAAATTTCAGCCACTGGCCGAGCTTGCCGGTGAACTCCTGCAGCGCTCCGAACGGACACAGCCAGCCACAGAACGTGCCGCGCCCCCACACCAGCAGCGACACCAGCACGAAGGCCCACAAGCTCACGCTCATCGGGTCGTACAACAGGAATGTCAGGCTACGTCCGGCCATCAGCGATTGCACGACGCTGGTCAGATTGACGATCGATAGCTGACCTTGCGCATACCAGCCAATGAAGACCGCCGTAAAGACCAGAAAGCCGCGCCGGAACCAGACAAACCGGCGTTCGTGCGCGACCAGTTTTTTCTGCAGCACCAGCGCCACCGACAGCAGCGTCAGCGCCACACCCAGCACTGCCAGCTCCCACCAGCGCAGCCACCAGATTGCGCGCCAGGTCTTGTTGTCCGGTTCGGCGGCAACATAAAACCGGGCTGGCAGCGTGATTGAAAAACGCAGATCACGACTGATTTTTTCGGGATAGAGAATGCCTTTGCTGCGTGTAACGTGCAGAAAAAACTCAAGAGGCAGCGACGGGTCCAGACCCGACTGGCTGATCACGCGAAAAATCTTGAAGCCGTTATCGGGCACGCCATCGACCTTGATGTCGAGGTCGAGATCGCGGATTTCGATCGGCAGCGTGCCCTGCTTGAGTGCCAGCCGGTCCGGCACCGCACCGCGCGTGAAGTCGTCGCCGACGACACCATAGCGACCGTTCGATACCAGCATGATCGCGTGGTCGCCCGGCTCCAGCCGCGCACTGAGCTTGGCCCAGCCCGCCGCACCGAGCAGGTTGCGACCGATTGCCGGTACCGAGACGTAGCTCGCTTCCATGTTGACGAAAGGCGCATCGGGCTGCGCCAGCGCTACGGCATCGAGCCCTGCGCCATTGGTACCAACGAAGATCGCCTCGACGTCGCGGTTGAGCTTGATCACCGGCTGGATCAAACCGCGCTGACGGAGTGCTGCGGGACTGATCACGGTCCCGGTATCCGGCCGGATGCGGGCAATCAGATCGGGATCACGGCCCTCGGCAAAACCAAGTTTTTTGCGGGCGACTTTCAGCGCAGCCGACAACGCACTCTGATTCAGGATGCGCACCGATGCGGTCGCTTTCGAGACACCGTCGATGTAGACATTGGCCGCCTCCTTGGTCGAGCGGCTCATGTTGCCTGTGCTGATCTTGATGCTCTGCTTGAGCGAAATACCTTGATACTGGCTGACGAACTTGAACAGCGGGGCTTCACCGAGACCATCAAGAAACACCGGTTCGTGATGCGACAGCACCTTGACATCGACGAAAGTACCGAGGGGATCGAGCGCGATCAGCAGGTTCATCGGTACGCCGGAAAAACCCGGAATGGGCGCGAAGTCGATCGACTCGAACACGTATGCCACCAGTTCGGTCGAGGTCATGTTCTTTTTAAAAATAGGCCAGACCGGCAAGGCGGTGTCCTTGTCGCCGACCAGATACGGTGGCGGAAAACGGCGCACCAGTTCGGCCTGCGTCATGGTGCCGGCACTGGCGGGCAGCGTGGCGAAGCCAACGAAAAAGACGAACAATAGTCGCAATATCAGGAAGTTTTTTTTCATCGACCCGGCCATCAACAATGGAAAAAACGCCGCGTGCACAGGCACGCAGCGCACGATCCGCAAAGACCGCGTTAGAAGAACAGGATGCCGCCAAATGATGCGCCATTCATGCGTGCCGTGGTGCCGCTAAATCCTTTCGAGCGCGTCTGGCCCAGTTCGGCGGCCAGCGTAATTGCCGGGGTGATCGAAAAATACACGCCGCCAGTGACATTGCTGTTCGACTCAAGCCCGCCGGTTGCGGTGGTGTTGTTCTTGTTCTTGCTCAGGCCATAGTTCAGGCCGACCTTGACCTTCTCGGTCGCCTTGTAGGTGCCCTGTACAAAGTAGTTGGTTGACTTGTTATCGCCCTGATCGCCATCGGAGACGATGCCCAGGCCGGTACCGCCCTGAACGTTTGCCAGCACGCCGAACGGGCCGCTGTTGTAAGACCCGCCGAGTTCGACGCCGCGCATCGTGAAGTCACGAAAGGCAATCGTGGTGCCGTCAAATTTCTGGCCCTTGGCACCCAGCCAGGCTTTCAGACCGCCCTGCGCGAGACTGACCTGACCTTGCACTTGCGGCGTCGAGCCGGAATCGTAACCGGTGCCGAGCGGACCGTTGGTGACCGGACTGACCAGCGCGACATCAACCTTGACGCCATTCGACACCGGCGATGCATATGCCATCTGGCCGTAGGTACCGAGGTAGGAATAACCGGCACCGATATGGCCCAGCGTGACCCGGTTCGATTGGGTCGCGCGCACCGGTGCGCCGGCACCGATCAGTGTCATGTCATTGAGGATGGCGGACGCACCAAAGATGCCGTAGTCACGACCCAGCTTGATCGTGCCCATCTGCGCGTTGCCGAAGCTGAAGAAGCCCTGGCGCACGTCGACATTGCTGTTATTACCGACGGCGCTGTCGCTTGCGGTGGCTGTCATGATGCCGATCGTCGCGGCGACATCGTACTCGCCCTGCGTCGATTTCACGCTGGTGATCAGGCCGCTCGGTAGCAAGCCATTGCCGATTGTGGTGCGGTCATTTTTACCGCCGCAACCGAGTGCCTTGCCACCCAGTGCCAGGCCGCCGACCGCATCGCCGGAACACGACACCTGCGTGTAATAGGCACTGACGATACCGCCTACCGACACGGTCCAGTCGCCGGCCTTTATGTCCACTGCCTGTGCCGATGATGCTCCAGCCAATGCCGCGACTGTCATGACGAATAATTTTTTCATAGTGTCCCCTCCGGTGTTTTGATGTGATGTTGTTTGCTTCGTCGAGCAATTGCTGACCTGTTCCCTAGCGCAAATCGCGTGCCAGTCGTGACCTGGTGCTGGCATCGTGTTTGTGGTGGATAGCGGCGGTCGGCGTTGTGATAAATCGGATCACCTGTGACAGGGATGCGCTTTTTTTGAGCACGTGTTTGGAGTGGTGGGGATGGGGCAATCGGTGCAATGCGCTGACTGCGGTTGCTGATTCTGAATGCGCTTCGTCATGACCAAGCCGGGGGCGGCCCGGCAGCCGGTCACTTCTTTTTGCTTCGCCAAAAAGAAGTAACCAAGAAAAA
>NZ_JASJWR010000065.1:0-4960 GCF_035019065.1 Actimicrobium sp. CCI2.3
GAATATGGTCATTACAATATAATTAACGTACTGCAAAAAAATCGAACAGTCTTCAACTTAACAGAGGACTACCTACGTAATCGAGTCAAAGGTAATATGCAACAAGTTTAATAAATTCTGAAATTACCTAGAAATCATCCTTGTCTGTTGAAAAATTATCATCATTATAGAAGAACTTTTCCACAAAGCAACATTTGTTAGTTAATTTCATTTACTATTGATAAAATACGTTATCGATATTAAAATGCAAGATGAACACCATGTTGTCGTTCTATCTATGGATTGCACCAAAATGGCGAAAAATCGCCGCCAACCGATTAAAAGTGCTGGTCGGCAAGACAGCAACGAAAATGAAAGCGGGGAAGATGCTGGAAGGTACTATTTGGTCGAGGCAGCGCATCATTCCTTTTAAACAATGGAAAGCGATATATGTCTGACAACCTGATCGACATGACCTCATCCACGCGCCTTGCCGACGTCCGGTTCCAGCAACTCGATGACGTACCCGCCGCCGCGACCTGGTTTGCCAATATCGCCAACCCGCAGACCCGGCGTGCGTACCAAAGCGACCTGACAGAATTCATGACCTTTACCGGGATCACTAATCCCGACCAGTTCCGCAGTGTCCGCCGAGGGCACTTGCTGGCCTGGCGCAAAGATCTGGAACAGCGGGCATTGAGCAGTGCGACGATCCGTCGCAAACTCGCCGCCCTCTCCTCGCTGTTTGAATATCTGTGCGAAACCAATGCGGTAGAGAGCAATCCGGTCAAGGGGGTCAAGCGGCCCAAGGTCGACAGCGCCGGAGGAAAGACACCGGCCATCGGTGATCACCAGGCGCGAGCGCTGCTGGCGATCCCGGACATCATGACTCTGCGTGGATTGCGTGACCGCGCCATTTTGTCGACCCTGCTCTATCACGGCTTACGCCGGGCCGAATTGTGCCGGTTGACGACCGGCGATCTGCAGCAGCGCCGTGGAGTGATGCACCTGCAAGTTCACGGCAAGGGATCAAAAATCCGGTACGTCCCACTGCATCCCTGGACCGCCGAACAGATCGAGCTCTATCTGCTCGCCGCCGGTCACGAGTCCGACAAAGCTGGCGCCCTCTTCCGCGCCGTCAAGAACAACGTTAACGGTAATACCCGGGCCTCGGTCACGCCGGATGGGATCTATAAAATGCTGATGGGGTATGCAGGTGAACTGAAATTTGAGATTGCGGGTTTTGGACCACATGCGTTAAGAGCGACAGCTGCCACCAATGCCCTGGATCATGGGGCGGATATCGCCAAGGTCCAGGAATGGCTGGGACATGCCAACATTGCGACGACCCGGATTTACGACCGCCGCACGACACGCCCGGAGGACAGTCCGACTTTCAAGGTCAGTTACTGATAGGAAGTTCTTGTGCGATCGACTGGATCATCCCGCTATTGCGGGAATGAACCTTCATCAGGGCTTGTTCGATAGATGGGGCTGAGTACGACGACTTCATAAGCATGGCCCGCGTGTTGGTTGCCTGGTCTATCAGCAACAAATGGGAGCAAACCGGCCTGTCCTCACGCAGGCGACACAGGTTGTCGCACATGCCTGTTATCTTTTGGATGAGCAACAAGTAGCCAGAATCCATGCCAAATCAACTCGTCGTGCTTCGCGAAAACTGCAGACGCCACACGACAACTGCAACCTAAAGAATTTAATGATCAACATACCCCACCCGCTACGCGAAGCAGCCAAATGGCTACTGGATGCAGATGGACTTCTAGTGACCGCTGGCGCTGGGATGGGCGTCGATTCCGGCCTGCCTGACTTTCGCGGGACTGACGGTTTCTGGCGCGCCTATCCGGCGCTCGGTAAGCAGGGCATCAGGTTCCAGGACATTGCGAATCAATCCGCATTTAGCGAGAACCCACGGCATGCCTGGGGATTTTACGGACACCGGCTACAACTGTATCGCGACACGCAACCACATGACGGCTTCAAGATTTTGCAGCATCTGGCAAGACCCATGAAAAACGGGTTATTTGTTTTTACAAGCAACGTGGACGGCGGATTTCAGAAGGCCGGATTTTCCGAACAGCGCATTTCTGAATGTCATGGATCGATACATCATTTGCAGTGTCTGGAATCCTGCACGGAAGCTATCTGGTCGGCCGACGGGCTTCAAGTCAACGTTGATCGTGAAAACGGCCTTCTGACCTCGGCGCTGCCTACCTGTCCGCATTGTGGTGGGCTGGTGCGGCCGAACATCCTAATGTTCAACGACGCGTCGTGGCAATCTGCGCGCACGGACCAGCAGCATGATGCGCTGGAGCGCTGGCTTGTCCATGTTGAACGGCCGGTCGTGATCGAACTCGGTGCGGGGACAGCGATTCCCTCGGTACGTCGCACGAGCGAAAGCACCGGCGCACCGCTGCTTCGCATCAACCCCACAGCGCCGGAGGTCCGCGGTGATAACGCGATCGGCATTGCGGGCGGTGCGCTGACGACGCTGAAGGAACTGCATGCCTGCGTCGAACAGTTAATCTAAAGCAATTTTCCGACAACTCATAGCGTTAGCTAAGTTACTATTGAGTAATAAGTTAGCCAAAGCGTACTCAGCAGTGTCAGGATGCGCAAAAGACGACACTCACGAATCAACCACAATGATGGCGAGAAAATTTGGCGACGAATCAACAGACGCTCCTGCGTCAGTGGCACATGCTGCGTCTCATTCCCCGGGCTCCGGCCAAGGTTTCAGTGCAAGATTTGCAAGACCGGCTGGGCGCAAGTGGCTTCGACGTGCATCAGCGCTCGATCCAGCGCGACCTGAAGGAGCTCGAGCAGGTTTTCCCGCTCGTGATCGATGCGCGGGACAAGCCTTACGGCTGGAGTTGGCACCGCGACGGTGCCAGCTTTGACCTGCCGGGGCTCGGCATACCCGAAGCGCTGATGTTGAACATGGTAGATCAGCACATGCAGAACCACCTTCCGCCGGCAACCTTGGATGCCTTGCGGCCGTATTTCAAGACGGCTTCGCAAGCACTGGCCAATGCCACCGGGTCGGCCAATTCAAATAACTGGCTCAACAAGATCCGCTCGGTTGTTCCGATGCAGCCCCTGCTCGCGCCGATAGTGGATGAAACCAGCCAGCGTGTCGTCTACCAGGCCCTTATGCATGAACAGCAGCTCAAGCTGACCTACCGCAAGCGTGACGCCGCTGTGGCCACTGTCTACGACGGTGTACATCCCCTGGCGGTGGTCCAGCGCGGCAAGCTCATTTACCTCGTCTGCCGTCTTGCCGGTCGGGTGGGCGAACGCATGCTGCCGTTGCATAGGGTCGTGGCGGCCGAGATGCTGGCGGATGCGGCGCACATCGACGCTGACTTTTCGATCGACGAGTACATCCGTAGCGGTGCTTTTGGCTTCGGAAAAGGGGGTGACCTGAAGCTGGAGGCAATTTTTACACGCGCCTGCGGAGAGCATTTATTCGAGACACCACTCAGCGCCGACCAGACATTGCATCTGCTCGACGATGACCACTTGTCGCTCGTGGCCACCGTTTCGGATTCGAAGGCGCTTGTCTGGTGGCTGCTGGGCCTAGGCGATGGTGTCGAGGTATTGACGCCGATCGGTTTGCGACAGCAGATGAAAGAGACGACGCAGCGGATGGCCAGCATGTACCAATAGCTATACGAAGTACAGGCAGCAATAGCCTGATCGCCGTGCTTTGGTCAGAACAAGACCACCTGTGCGATCAATGAAACGATCCGATTCACCATGTCGATGTGGGCATGTCAGCCGCCGGACGCCGGATATCAGATATCAGGCACGGCCAGTTCAACAGTTTTATCCTCCAGGATCATTGCCATGCAAACCATCCAGTTGTTGTACCCGAAGAAAACAAAAATCGACCTTGCTCTTGTACTTGCCTGCTGGGTGGAACTCACCGAGTTGTGGCGCCCATCCCATGCTGATTCTGATCCGTTTATTTTGCCGATGCCCGTTTATGCGAGTAGGGAAACACTGCAAACGCGCTTGGCGCGCAACCCCGAGTACGCCTACAGCTTCGATGTCTTGCTGCGAATTTGCTCACCGAATCGGGGCACTATGCAGGCGGTACCAGAATTTTTTAATGAGCCTAATGATGCTTGGGTGTTGAGAAAGCCATTTGCTAACGGACTTGTAAATGCTGCTGGTTCTCCCACAGAAGTCAATTGCGTAGTCCTGACGGAAGGCGCTATTAATCATTGGAAAGGCCTCCTGCCCGCACAACGGGAAGAAGCAACGCGTACCGCCCAGGCCCTGATTGAAGCCGACGTCGAGACGGACGACACGATCGTCGCTCTGATGCCGATGGAATTGGCCGAGTCTGGCGTGACAAACGTTGCAGCAATCGATGCGGAGAACAGTCCGGCGAATCCGCCCCGTTCGCTTGACGAAGCCACTTCGCTCGACAGCGCAGATGTTCCTGAACGCGCCAGTATTCTCAAGCAGCTCGTTGAGGACATTCAAAGCAACTCATTTGAACGCAGGTATCGTATGCAAGGCCTCGGTCTTCCCGATGTGAATGGATGGGACAAACGACTCGAGGCTTACTTCTGGCCACACCCGGCGTGCGGCTACGAATTCACGTGCAACAAACTACAGGACTTGACTGACCAGTCACGGCAGTTGGCAGAAGCACTGCAGGGCGGTCAGTCATGGAGCACGGACGAAGGGTATGCCGCGATCATTTTAGCTAACAAAATATTCGTCTGGGGTGGCGTGCCACAGATGCCAGAAACTGTTTCGGCAGAAACCGTCGAACATGTGTTTCGCGATGCACTCGATGCCCGTTCCGATTCAGAAGCATTGATGAATAGTGGCTGGACGAAGGTAGCGGCATTCGCAACAGCGCATCTTGAAACGTAAGCGGTCACCCAGCGGCGTTATAGCCCCCCGTTAAACCTCCCGTCAGAATCGAATTTTGATCAATGACGCG
>NZ_JASJWR010000066.1:0-4660 GCF_035019065.1 Actimicrobium sp. CCI2.3
GCTTCACTTCGCTCGCTGTGGTCAGCTCACGGGAGGACTTGCACCTCCAAGAGTGCGCCCATGCTGGGCGCACCAAGCAAAGGTCAACAATGATGTTCACGACATCACTGCCTTTCATGCCCCGCTGATCTCACAGGACGGCAAAAATAAGGATATAGACCCGGTGCGTCCTCCGAGGGCTATCTCGAGACAGCGTGTGTATCTGGGCCTCACTGCCGTCGACCAATTCATCAGCGACAAACGAACGCCATTCGCGCCAGAAGCAACAAGCGCCTGTTTCGACGAATCACTTCGACGATCGCGGCTGATCAATGCGCATCCAGAATTACGAATTACCCCTGGCGAAGCAGCCGACTTACTCGGCATATCACGTCGAAAGGCCTATGGGCTAGCCGCCCCGCACGGGCCCATTGCCTGCACACGCATCGGCAGGAACGTGCGGTATTTCCTCAAGGATGTTCTTAACTACGAGACAACATGTCGATCAACCGAGACGCGCGAAACAAGAACCGCTTCAGGTTCGAATTTAAAAAGGAGATCAACGGCGAGACCATTCGTCGATCAAAGCTGCTTCCGGAAGGCTATTCAAAATCTCAAGCCCAACAATACGATATAAAGGAATCGGCAAGGATTTTCAACGAATACACGAATCCGGACAAAAACCGGGTGCTGATTTCGGAGTGCGTACTGATCTATCTCACACGGCGCTGTCCGGAACTGAAGAATGGATATGGCGTCGCCAAGGAACTGGAACGGCTTGCGCCTTTTTATGAGGGACGCTATTTGTCAGAACTCGCCGCAGTCGGCACCGAATATCGACAGGCTGAAGTGCTGCGCCTGGCCCCGGCATCGATCAAAAACAAATTGAGCTATCTGCGCGCCGCCTGTCGTTACGCACAAAAAGAATATGGTGTGGGTGACATCAACTTGCGGTTGCAGGTCGGGATGCCCACCGTCAAAAACGCACGGCAACGGTATTTGACCCGGCAGCAAATGCTCACGATCTGCAAAATGTGCACGGACCGGACTGCGAGGGCCGTGATACGTATTTCCTTCTACAGTGGCATGCGCATTAGCGAGACCATCCTTGCCGGTCGTCACCCTCGAACTATTCATTCAGGAGAAGGATTTTTTTTGCAAGATACGAAGAATGGATCAATGCGACTTGCCGCAATGCATCCGAAACTGAGGGTACTAAGCAAGTATTTCCCCTACGCTGGAAGAAGAGCTGGATCCAGAAACTGATCCGGCGGGCCATGGATGCGGCCGGCTTTCAGGAGTATGTGTTGCACGATATTCGCCATTCGACGGCATCAGCTCTGATCAATGCGGGCGTGGACTTGTATACCGTCGGTCAAGTGCTCGGGCACAAATCTCTGGCCAGTACCGCGCGTTATGCCCACCTCGACATGCGGTCAAAAATCGATGCCATCAACAAAATAAAGTGAGGCGGCGCTCACCGAATTGAGCCATGCCAGCGAAGCAAAACGAACACAAATCCCGCAGATTTCGCCCCACAAGTCAAAAAAATAGCCCCGAATTCGGGGCTTTTTTTTGCAACAGCATCGTATAAGTGCTTGATTCTATTGCGAATATGGCGGAGAGGGTCGGATTCGAACCGACGGTACGGGAGACCCGTACACTGGATTTCGAGTCCAGCGCATTCGACCACTCTGCCACCTCTCCTGATTCGGTCGTCGCGAAGGCTTGCGCCCCAACGAGGGCCGAAGTGTAGCAGAAGTTTTTCGGAAGAGGAACCCGCAATGACGCAATATCCTACAGAAGACTAGCTGTTGCACCTATAGTCAATACTTGCCTGATTAACTACACTTGGCATCCGTTTAACTTAACCACAAGGGCTCCTGAATGCATTATCTGGCGACGGCCCACTCTGATTTGCATTTCTTGCTGACGAGCGACAGCGAGTCAACGAGTCGCGTGATCGTCCAATTGCTCAGGGAGCTCGGGTACATGAAAGTGTCAGAGGCGAATGACGGTGCCATGGCGATGCGTGCCTTTGCGAACGCACGCACGATCGGCGCGCCGATCACCTTCCTGATTACCGATTGTGCGATGCCGCTGATGGATGGGTTGGAGCTGATGCGAACGGTTCGCGCCGACGAGCAATTGCGCGCAGTACCGATGTTGATGGTGACGGCCGATGCCACGCGAGAACACATTCTCGAGGCCGCCAGCGCCGGTGCGGACGACTATCTTGTCAAGCCGTTCAATTCCGACAAACTCAAACAGAAAATCGACCTGTTGCTCACCAAATATGCAACGCTAACCTGAGGCAACAATGACCAAATATCTGACTACTTATTTTTCGACCGGCATTGTGTTCTGGATACTGGATTTCGTCTGGCTGGGTTTTGTCATCAAAGGTTTTTACATGCGAGAGCTGGACGGCTTACTGCTGCCGACACCACTGATGACACCGGCGATCATTTTCTATCTGCTGTATGTCGTCGGAATTGTGGTCTTCGCCGTGATGCCCGCGCTGGACAGTAATTCGTGGACAAAAGCACTCATGCTCGGTGCATTACTGGGGCTAATGGCATACGGCACTTACGACTTGAGTAATCTCGCGACACTCGACGGCTGGTCGCCACGTTTTGCCATTATCGATATTGCCTGGGGAACAAGCGTGACGGCAATCTCAGCGACATTGGGTTTCTGGCTGAGCCGACTAATTAACACCTATTTTTCTGGCACCTGACTCTTCACTGGGAAATAAACCTCATTAAATAGATCGATTTATTTTCAGATATAAAAAAACCGCACTCGCAAGTGCGGTTTTTAAATCAACTAGAATTAGAATTTGTAGCCGACACCAACTGTTGCCATTGTCTGCTTCGGTTCTACTTCGATACCACGTACCGATTCGGAACCATAATCAAGTTCAGATAATTCGGCCTGTACATAGAATTTATTACTGACCATCGAACGCACACCTAAGCCGATGCCATAACCGTCATACGTATCGCTGGCAGAAATACCGGAACCTGACAATTCACCCTTCATCCTCTGATAGGAAACCTTGCCGTAGACCAGCGTTTTGTCGGTCACCCGATAACCCGGCTCAACGTAAATCGAATACATGTCCTTCGCCTTGAGCGAAACACCGTTGATTGACCCGGCGTCGAGGTCACCGAAACCTGCGGTAGCGCCGACACCCATGACAAACTTGTCATTCAAAGCGAACCCGTAGGCACCCTGGACACTGCCGTTCGTTGAGGTGTCGTCGGTACTGCCATACTCGTTACCGAAACGGGCCGAGGCACGGGTTTTGGCATAGTTGGCGTTAATACCGGCGCTGAAACCCTCGAAGTTTTTCGATTGTGCAGTTTGCGCAAAGGCTTGAGGTGCGGCACAAGTTGCAAATACAGCGGTAGCAATTAATAATTTTTTCACGATTAGCCTGTCTTATTTACTTAATAAATTAATGAATGGAAACATTTCAGCAAAATTAGATTTTGATTGATATGTCGACCAAATGAAATGCGTTAAATTCCATTACTCAATGATCGTAGCACGCATTTAATTTTTTCACAGGCAACCGAAATACTGCGTAATTATCCTCATTATTTATTTATTGAACTTTCCGAAAATAAATAACTCAGAGTCTTTTATCAATTAATAAATTTTTAATCCATCAATGCCATTACGGAAATAGGGATTAATCAGTACGCATTAACACCATGGAGAATGATTAATGAAAATGCAGAACCTGAACGGAAAAATCGCTATCGTCACCGGTGCCTCAAGCGGTATTGGTGCAGCCGCAGCCCGCTTGCTGGTACAGGAAGGCGTGCATGTCGTGCTGGCGGCACGCCGCCGGGAAAGAATGGAGGAACTCGCCGCCGAACTGGGCGATGCAGTCACCGTTGTCGAAACGGATGTGGCTGACGCGAAGCAGGTCGCCGCCCTGTTCACGCTGGTACGCGAACGCTTCGGCGGACTTGATCTGCTGTTTAATAATGCAGGTTTAGGAATCAGTGTAAAATTCGAAACCAGTGATCCGGAAGACTGGAAACAGATGATCGATGCCAACCTCTATGGTGTCCTGAACTGCAGCCAGGCAGCGATCCCGCTACTGCGAGGCCGCGAAGGCGCGATGATTTGTTCGGTGTCCAGCGTTGGCGGTCGATATGGCGTTGAGAACTGGTCGGTCTACAGCGCCACCAAGTTTGCCGTTGGCGGCTTCCACGATGCACTACGCAAGGAACTCGGCCCGGAACGCATCCGCGTCACCATCATCGAACCGGGCGCGGTATGGACCGAATTCGGTCACAACGTCAACGAAGCGCTTGACGCCCGACGCCAGCAACTTGATGCACTGACTTCCGAGAACGTGGCTCAGGCACTGGTGTATGCGTTTGCCCAGCCGGGCAATGTGCTGGTCGAGGAAATCTTGCTGCGACCGGTGTTGCAAGTGGCGCCTTGAGGCTGATTGATGTCTGATTTTTCCGGGGAATTTATTCGACGATTCGGTGCAATAACCGAAGGGCATTGCACCGCGCACAGACTCAGTCACGTAGGGTGCAATAACCGAAGGGCATTGCATCGCGCACAGACTCAGTCACGTAGATACTCTGTTCAAAAGCAAGCCTTTTTCAGGTTGAAGAGCGAATCATTTGAGCAGGGACCGCATAGAATC
>NZ_JASJWR010000067.1:0-3169 GCF_035019065.1 Actimicrobium sp. CCI2.3
TTTAGTCATGTAATTTCCTCAGTTAGCGGGAGTGTGCTCCCATTGAGGTGTCCGATTTCATTAGACCACTACATACGGGTATTTTATTTTCATCAAAAATCGATCCCATCAGCATTTTCTTTACTTTATTTATTTATTCATTTTCATCATGCAAAGACTATTTGGTAAATTATTAAAACGCGATCAAGTCAATCGCAATGATCCGCCCCCAGCACCGACAGCACCGACAGCACCCTCAGCGCCAATAGCACCCATAGATCCGCAAGGAGCCGTCGCGGGAATCGGTCATCTTCCGCAGCCTGATACTGCCGCCCGGCGCGGGCATGCGGCCCAAGATGCTAACGCAGCGAGACGCAGAATTGATGCCGAGGAACTTGCTAGAGACAGGCAAGCGATTGCAGCACCAGGAGCGGCCGCCGTACGACGCGAGCGTGCGGCCCAATATGCGGCCCGATATAACGCAGCGAGACGCAGAACTGACGCCGAGGGCGAGGTAGCGGCGCTGGCAGACGACACAGTTAATCCACGCTTGCCATTACGGCAAGTGGCGCAGGCATTACCTGAACTAATGGACGCCGCACGACGCGGGGATGCGGCCTTGGATGCGGCTCTGGATGCTGTCACAGCTAGACGCAGAATTGTCGCCGAAGGTGAGGCTGTGGCGCTGGCAGGCGACACGGATAATCCACACTTGCCATTACGGCAAGTGGCGCAGGCATTGCACGACGCTTGGGGTGGAGATGTGGCCTTGGATGCGGCCTTTTATGCTAACGCAGAGAGACGCAGAATTGACGCCGATGGCGAGGTAGCGGCGCTGACAGCGGCCGTCGCACGGGGTGAGGCAGCGGCGCTGGCAGGCAACACAGGTGCAGAATATGTGGCAGCGGCATTGGCAAACGACAAAGAAGGAAGCGTACGCTCGAATCGCTCCTCCCTAACTTCGAATGCCTCCTCCCAAACAGAAACCACTCCCGACAGACCGATAAGTCCATTTTCACGACTAGACTCCGAGGAAAAAATCCAACGCCTTCTCGAGGCCGCCGACGAGAAAATCAATGAGGCGGAGCATTACGATTCCTATTTTCTTGATGTGGTGACTACGGAAATCGGTAGCAGAAATTTAACTGCCAAGGCATGTCTCGAGTTTGCGTTGGAGATCGCACTCGAAAATCGGCGCGAGCAGGTACCAGATATCTCATTGAGACTCGTGAATATTTTAAATGCGAATGATCAAGTAGTTCGACTATACGGTGTCGATTTTCCAAGAGCACGTATTGAAGAATGGTCAAAGAAAGAAAGCTTGCCGGAACCAATTCGAGTGCGACAGGAATTCATTGATAAAGATGGTGAATTGGGAATTCGTTACGGTGAAGATGTTCACAATAGGCCGGTTATAGTAGCTGGCAATAAACTGTTGGAAGTAATGGCCAACAGAACACCTGCTGGTTCAAAGAAAACTGCAGAGGAAACTGACGCTGAGATCCGTCGATATCTTGCCACGCAGGCGCCGTCAGAATTAGCGATGGCTGCGTTCAATCGAATCATGCAACGAGATGGAACTGGTGAATTCAATAGAAATTTTTCACCTGTTTTGGCTATCGTTTGGGGGTACATTGAACAGGGCACCAATCAGGAAATGAAACAAAATTTACGCAATGCCATGATCAATAAATTTGTTGAACTTGGCGATGAATGGCCTTGCCCTACTGGCGTCATTCAACGAATTGCTGACATTCCTACTGCGATCGATCTGTCATTGCCGCAAGAGATTCCTGAGGAAGAGATATTTACGGAGCTTGCAAAAATGGCCGGCGACATCAATGCGTCTTTTGAAGATGACAATGCATTCAACTGCAGCGGGTCTCGTGAGGAAGCGGGTCCTGATGAGAATAGTCCGGCCCGCATGGCCGTCGAGGCCGAAATCAGTAATTTAAAAAGAGATATGTTCCTTGCTAAAGCACGCGTTGAATTGGTCTTGCTTAGAGATATCGATGCAAATTTTGTCATGACAGCAGCTGAAAAAGTGTTTCCAAAAGGAGCGGTTCTTTAGCCAATAATCCAGTCGCGCAGCCGCAGCGCAGAGTGCGGCAATCAGATTCCTAGCATGCAGCGCATTCACACACCGCCTGCAGGGATCAAGGAGTGCTTCATTTCAGGTCGCTGGGAGAAAGACCTGATCAAGAGAATCGGCAAGCGCTCGTCGTTGGGGACAATCCAAGTAACGTTACGAGTCATTATGAACAACTATTCCATCAGGTTTATACATGTCTGGCTTATCTAAATCACTGCATCGTTTCGACAGAACTTCACGAAGTAAGGTGCCTGTCTTATCCAAATCCGAGCTGCATTCGCGGGGCAGCAGTTTGGCGATTGAAGCCAAAGTCGTCACCATGTGGAAATCACTACTCAAAAGAGGGCAAGCATGGCGCCGAACACAACCGCTGCTACGCATGTTCAGCAAGACCGAAGTGGTGCCAAACGAAACGGGTGTCTGCTGCCTCGACAATGAACATGTATTGCATGTTGACATGAGCATACCCGGTGCCGCGAAAAAACCAATCCATGCACACTGTACACGGCAGAAATCTCACGGTGTGGAGTCTGGCCAAGTGATCTATGCTGCCGGGCAATCGCCGCCGGTAGCCAGTTTCAAAGACTTTCTGGCACAAGCGCTGTCATCCAAGCAGGGGACATTTGAGATCGTTTCGCACAAAACACACTATGACCCGGATCATTCGCCTGCAAAATCAATTATTGACTTGCTGAAAATGGAGATTGCGAAGTTAGGTGTCAGCCATAATGAACTGACGTTCGGTAATCGTCGCTATGAATATCGCGGCTTCAATCAGGTCGCTGGTAAAGGCTGTGTCAATAACGAGAAAGATTTTTTAAGGTATGAGTTGTCCGTGTTCGATCGCGATACCGGGATGGAGATCACCGTTCCACTTACCCAGGCGGGATTAAAATTTTCTGACAAGTTGCTGCGACCAGCAGAAATACGTAGGGCAAATTCATTGCTGAATGCGCATCAGGACGCCGTTACATCATGTGGGCATGTCGACCAGACTGGCTCACCTTCAGTACAGCTCATCCGTAAGCGCCTCATCAAGGACGTCTGTACAGCACACCAATGACCCGCCAAAGTGGTGCCCACCAAATAGTAGTGGGG
>NZ_JASJWR010000068.1:0-2599 GCF_035019065.1 Actimicrobium sp. CCI2.3
GCCTTGCCGTCCTTGTTGGCATCCAGGGTCGTTGTCGACAAGTCGATCTTGCCGTCACCATTGCTGTCGACGGTCTTGATGACCGAAGTACCGGTCGCGTTCGTGCTGGTGATCGTGTCGTCCTTCAAGGTCCCGGTCGCCGTAAAATTTTTGACGTCGTTTACCTTGCTGCCATCGGCATTGAAGGTGTCGGTGGTAATTTTCTCAGCCTTGCCGTCCTTGTTGGCATCCAGGGTCGTTGTCGACAAGTCGATCTTGCCGTCACCATTGCTGTCGACGGTCTTGATGACCGAAGTACCGGTCGCGTTCGTGCTGGTGATCGTGTCGTCCTTCAGCGTCCCAGCGGCGGTGTAGTCACGAATGTCGTCAGTTTTGTTGCCAACAGTATCTTTACTTACGTTCTCTGTCATTGTTTCAATGGCCGGGTTCCCATTTTTGTCCTGATGACCGATTGCTTCACTGACAATCTTTCCCTGTACATCAATCTGCTTCTGCGTGACAACGAATCCTCCCGTTGTACTGTCAATCGTCCTTGAATACACTACCCAACCACCGGAACTATCCATGGTATTAGGTGTTGTGACGGAATACTCACCGGTTGTAGAATTTGTGGTGATTACAGAACCGTTTACAGCATTGTAGGTAACGATGCTTCCGTTCCGATTCGGAATCTGAAGTGTGGTGTTTACAGGAATATTATTCGGATTCTTGAACCCTGGATTATTCGCTAGCAGATCCGCCACGGTAATTTTGTTTCCTTTTCCCGACTCTAACGTCACCAAGTCTGACAACGTAGCGTAGTCTTTTCCATTTGGGGAAGTGTTTAGGACAGCCGTGTGCGCTCCGGTGTAGGTAACAAACGCACTTGAAATTGGCCGGGTTGGTGATGAAATTGGCGGGACATATGAAGCCGCGGCGACAGTTGCAGTTTGTTGAATTTGAATTAATGCCTCAGCCGTTCCAGAGTTGCAGGCGGTGCTTGCATTAGTCAATCCAACAACGTCGGTGAAAGCCGACGTTATGCTTTTTATACTATCAAAAGTGACATTTTGAATCCAGTCGTTAATTGCACCTGCATCTTTACTACCTGACCAATTCGCTGCCGTGGATGTGAGCTGCATGTCTTTCATCCATCCCGTCATGAAACTGATACCTGCGCTGTTATTTGGATTGATAGTAGCTTTCCAGTCTGCCTCCACTGTAGTCGGCGGAAGATATTTAAAGGGGGCGTAAAGTGTCCATACGTCGATTGATAAACCATTGTCCGCGAAAACCGAATTGTGAAAATTAAATGCTTCCTGGGACGTTACATCGTTCTTAACAAATCCACCGTTACTAGGCAACGTTGAGTTTTTGATCAAAACATCGGCGTAACCGTATGCCATACCAGTCTCGATCGTCTTGATCTTGTCAGGAGAAAGTGTGATTCCCTTAGCCAGCGCAGCTTCAACCATAAAATTTTGGGCTGTTGAGCCGCCGTTAGTCAGACTGCATTCCACCACACCCTTTGCAAGATCAGCATAGCCGTAACCTTGGCTACTCATGTAATAGTAAAAGCCGACCAAATTTCCCTGATCGATGAGCTTTCGTGCAGACTGAAGTTGAACGGTAGTTAATGGGTTAGGCATGACGATCCAATAAAAAAGTGTTTACTAGTGGAGAAATAGACAGAGGTTTATGGAACTATGAACGACCCTGCAATTGTTCGGATACCGCTTTCGATTTCTTTCCAGCGTGCGAGATCGTCTTTGACATTAATGTTGCTCGCGTCGGTCCAGGCTTTTATTTCGTAAATAAAGAAGCTGATTTCACAAGAACTTAACGCCTTGTGGGGAGGCTGGTTCGTAACGGAGTTGCTACAGTGAATGAAGGTTGAATCGGTTTTTGCATCATAAAAAAATTCGTGTTGCTGGCCACCGCTGATTGGCTGCGGAGCTTTTGCAGAAATGTAATGCTGAAGTCCCCAAACATCAGGCTGTCGGACAAAGGGACCCCATCCAACATCGTTCTTCATCCAATTGTTGAACTCGATGCGATAGCTCGGCGTTGGCTGCGATGTAGTTTTTGGTTTGAATTGCACGTAGAGCCAGCGATTCTCAAAAGGCTGAATTTCAACTGTGTGATCTTTGCGCCGAAAATCATCCCAATCCTTTGCTGTCTCGATCGGCTTGAAGTTGTTCAGCCGGATCTTGATCGCAAAATTGTCGAAAGCATTGTCGAAGGTTGGGTGCCTCGGCCGGTTTTCATAAGATTTAGCCGACCAGATATCAACGCCCTCATAGACGACCGGTCCGAAGAGGTAGTGATTCGGAATGGCAAGCCGAACGCCGCTCATGTTGCCGACCGTGGGGCAAGTTTCCCCAGTGATCGCATGCGGAGCATGGCTCGGTGCGCCCGAGGGGCATTGTTCTGCTAAGTGATTCTCAGCATACACAGACTTCACCGCGCTTACAGACAGGGCAAATGAAAAAAAGAACAACCGGATTAGTTTACTGATAGAAAATTCCGCACTCACGTGCAAATTACTGTAGTGGTCAAGTTATTTCGGACACCCCAATGGAAGTATTTCTGCCATTTTCCGTTCAAAGACGGAGGGCGA
>NZ_JASJWR010000069.1:0-2530 GCF_035019065.1 Actimicrobium sp. CCI2.3
GTAAGCGCCTCACGAGCAACGTCTTGACCAATTTTGCTTCGTAGTAAATGCAGGATTTAGCGCGAAGCGGTGCCAAGCTGGTCGGCGACATTCCAAGGCAGCAGATCATTGATTTGATTGATGGGATAGTCGGCAATGTGCGTGAGCACATGGCGCAGGTAGGCTTCCGGATCGATGCCGTTCAGTTTTGCGGTGCCGATTAGCGCGTACATGGCGGCGGCGCGCTCGCCGCCGCTATCGGCACCCACGAACAAGAAATTTTTGCGTCCCAGAGCAACGCCGCGCAGAGCACGTTCAGCCGCATTGTTGTCGATCTCGGCGATACCGTGATCGCAGTACAGCAGCAATGCCTGCCATTGGTTGAGCGCGTAATTGATGGCTTTGGTCGTGTCGGACTTGGCCGACAAGGTCGGCAAGCGCGCACGCAGCCAAGCTTCGAAGTCCACCAGTAGCGGCAACGTCTTAGACTGCCGGACCTGCCGACGAATATCCGGCGGCTTGCCGCGCAGCGGTTCCTCAATCTCGTACAGCTCACCGATCCGGTGCAGCACCTCGGTGGTAAACGTCGTTGGATGAACGACATGGAGATCATGGAATTTACGCCGGGTGTGCGCCCAGCAAGCGGCTTCCTGCACCCGTCCGGTATCGTAAATGGCATTGAAGCCTGCGTAGGCATCGGCTTGCAGAATGCCGTGAAATCCGGCGAGATGGGTTTGCGGGTGGATGCCCTTGCGGTCCGGCGTGTAGGCAAACCAGACCGCTGGCGGGACCGTCGAGGCCGAGCTACGATCATCTCGCACATAGGTCCAGAGCCGGCCAGTCTTGGTCTGGCCGTGACCCGCAGCGAGTACAGGCACCGTCGTGTCATCGGCGTGCAGTTTGATACCGGCCATCACATGGTTGCGCAGTGCTTCCACCAGGGGTGCCATCAATGCGCTGCAGGCACCGACCCAGCGTCCCATGCTGGAACGGTCGATCTCGACACCCTGCCGGGCATAGATCACCGACTGCCGATACAACGGTTGATGATCGGCGAATTTCGCCACCAGGATATGCGCGAGCAAACCGGGTCCGGCTACGCCGCGCAGAATCGGCCGGCTCGCTGCCGGCACTTGCACGATGCGGTCACAGCAGGCGCAGGCTTTCTTGCGCCGGATATGGCGGATCACTTTGAAGGCTGAATTGAGGATTTCTAGCTGTTCGGAGACATCCTCACCAAGTGATTTGAGATGACCGCCGCAATCCGGACAGGCGGTCTCGGACGGCTCCAGAATGCGCTCCTCGCGGGGCAGTTCGGGCGGCAAGGCGTGTCGTACCGGACCCTTGGGCTCGGTAGCTGGGCCGGTTGCCGGCGTCACGACAGGTGGAAGTGGCAGTGAATCGACGACACCTTCTTCGGCCAGCAAGTCCTCTAGCCGGCACTCCAGTTTCGCGATCTGCCGATCGATCTTCTCGGACTTGCGGCCGAATTGCATGCGCTGTAATTTGGCAATGAGCAACTTGAGCTGTTCGACTTCAACGGCATGCGACGCCATGACCAACGTCATTTGATCCATCGCCGCCTGCTGCGCACGCACCATCGCCTTGAGGGCGTCGATGTCGTCGGGCAGGGGCGAGGGAATGGGCAGGTTCGGCATGCACGGAGTTTACGCAAGTCCGTTGATGTTTACAACACCGATCTGGGATGCCAGGTGCGTTGCGGTTGTCGCCAGTCGATACCTTCGAGCAGCATCGACAGCTGCGCCGGCGTCAGGCATACCGATCCACTGGTGGCTTGCGGCCACACAAACCGACCCTGTTCGAGCCGCTTGGCCAGCAGGCACAGACCATCCTCCGTGGCCCACAATAGTTTGACCGTATCGCCGCGGCGGCCACGGAACACGAAGACATGGCCATTGAACGGATCGGCTGCCAATGCGGTTTCTACCTTCGCAGCCAATCCCTGGAAGCCACAGCGCATGTCCGTGATACCGGCGGCGATCCAGATCCGCGTGCCGACAGGCAGGCCGATCATGGGTGGAAGTGACGCAATACCTGCGCCAGGATGGCCGCATCGACCGTCCCTTCCAGGCGCAAGGTGGTGGTCGCCAGGCTGATTTCGATGACGCCAGACTGGATGGTTTGTCGGTGCCCCCGTATCGCCTTCGGCGCGTTAGTATCGACCGGCACCGGGACCGAGACCGGCTCAGCAACAGGTGCCACAGCGTTGGTGGTAGGCGTGATGTGGACTTCCATGAATGTTGACGGCGCAGTCTCTTGTGTACCGACATCGCTGGCAAGATATGCACGCCGCCATTTATGCAGCATGTTGGCGTTGATCCCGTTGTCCAAGGCCAGACGGGCGACGGACACGCCGGGAGCGCAAGCGGCTATCGCCAGTTGCTTCTTGAAATCGATCGGATAATTACGACGACCTTTGCGGCTGCCGGATTGGATGGTTGTGTTCAAAGTGGTCCCCACTACTATTTGGTGGGCACCACTTTGGCGGGTCATTGGTGTGCTGTACAGACGTCCTTGATGAGGCGCTTAC
>NZ_JASJWR010000070.1:0-2450 GCF_035019065.1 Actimicrobium sp. CCI2.3
GTAAGCGGTCACCCAGCGGCGTTATAGCCCCCCGTTAAACCTCCCGTCAGAATCGAATTTTGATCAATGACGCGGAGGCACAATGAAGACCCCAACATCACCTTCAACAAAGAAGAACGATCGATCCACGTTGTGGAGAGAACGCCTGATGCGGTACGCCGCCAGCAGCCATACTGTCGCTGCTTTTTGTCGCAGCGAATCCATTTCGATCGCGTCGTTTTATCTTTGGCGCAAGCGGTCGCTGGCATCACCAGCTGGTGCTGGTGCTGGTGATGCGAAGAGCGTCAGCGCAGTATCACCGCGCTTCATCGATCTTGGCCCGATAACCAAACTGAATCGTGTATCTGGTCCCAAGCAGGAAGTCGTTGTGCCACCACCGGCCACACTCACCATCGAGCTCGACCTTGGCCATGGCGTCGTGCTGCGACTCCTGCGCTCCTGATGTTCTTCCCAGAAGGTCAGGTCCGTGTCTTCCTGTATGGCGAACCGGTCAGCATGCGCCTGTCCTTTGACGGCCTGTATGCACTGGCCCGCCACCGGTTACAGCAGGACCCGCTGTCAGGCAATCTGTTTGCTTTTATCAATCGCCGCGCTACTCAGATCAAGGTGCTCTACTTCGACCGCACCGGCCTGTGCGTGTGGGCAAAGCGATTGGAGCAGGGCCGGCTTATCAGCGATTGGCGCGAGGTCAGCAGTTGCGAAATGGATTGGACTGCGCTGAAATGTCTACTCGAAGGGATTACGCCGCAGCGGGTAAAAAAGCGCTATCAACATGCACCGTTCTCATCCGAGATCAAGGGTTAGATGAGGTCGTTGTGTGAGGATGTCGTTATGCCGCGCTCATCGACATCACCGACCCCAAACGCCACCGCCATCGCAGCGATGGCGGCACCGGCGCTGGTTGAATTGATCAGCAAACTCGACCATGAGATCGTTCATTTGCGCCGCCAAGTCGCGTGGTTTCAGCGTCAGATCTTCGGTCAGAAGAGCGAGCGTCGTCTGCCACCTCCCGACCCGGAACAGGGTGTGCTGGGCGAGGACTTCGCCGGTGTACCAGATGTCGTGCCGGCACCAAAAACCCGTGTCGCCGGTCATGAGCGCGAGACTAAATCCGGTCGTGGTCAGACTGCTGCCGATGAATCAACCCTGTTCTTCGATGAGACCAAAGTGCCGGTCGAAACCATCGCCGTGCCGAACCCGGATATCGCCGGACTGACACCCGCAGAGTACGAAGTCATCGGCGAGAAAGTCAGCCATCGTCTCGCGCAGCGTCCCGGCAGTTACGTCGTCTTGAAGTATGTCCGTCCGGTCATCAAGCGCCGTGACACGCAGGTCCTATCCTGTCCGCCGGCACCGGTCGGCGTGCTCGACGGTAGCCGTGCCGACATCAGCTTCATCGCCGGCATGATGGTCGACAAACTGGCCTTTCATCTGCCGCTGTATCGTCAGCATCAGCGCCTACGTGACGCCGGCATTCAGGTTAGTCGGGCATGGCTGACCCAACTCATGCAGCGCGCCGTCATGTTGCTTGAACCAATACATGATGCGCAAATGGCGTCGATTCGGGCCTCGCGAGTCCTGGCCATGGATGAAACACCGATCAAGGCCGGACCGACAGGCACCGGCAAGATGAAGGCTGCGTATTTCTGGCCCGTGTATGGCCAGCAAGATGAAATTTGCTTCCCTTACTATCCAAGCCGCGCCGCCAGCCACATTCAGGAAGCACTCGGCCTGTCGCTGCCGCAAGGTGCCGTTCTACAAACCGATGGTTATGCAGCCTATGCGCAGTACGCCAAGAAGCTCGGACTGACGCATGCACAATGCTGGTCGCATGCGCGCCGTAAAATATTCGACGCCAAAGACATCGAACCCGGTCCGGCCGGGCAGGCACTGGAATGGATCGGTGCGCTCTTTGCCGCCGAGGCCCACATCCGTGAACATCATCTGACCGGTGCAGCGAAACAGGCTTGGCGAATCACCCACGCTAAACCCATCGTTCAACGGCTCTTTGCCTGGATCGACAAGCAGTTCGAACAACAAGGCTTTTTACCTAGCAGTCCCTTCACCGGCGCGCTCGCGTACTTGCGTGAACGGCGGGCCGGCCTCGAAGTCTACCTCGATGATCCGGATGTCCCGATCGATACCAATCATCTGGAGCGCGCGCTGCGCGTCATCCCGATGGGCCGGAAAAACTGGTTGTTCAATTGGACCGAGCTGGGTGCAAAACACATCGGCATCATGCAAAGTCTGATCGTAACCTGCCGTCTACACGACATCGATCCGTATGACTATCTTGTTGATGTGCTGCAGCGCGTGGCGCAGCAGCCGGCATCCAAGGTGCATGAACTCACGCCCCGCCTCTGGAAAATTCACTTCGACAGCAACCCGCTGCGCTCTGATTTATACGACATCACGAAACGGCGCAATCACGCCTCTGAGTGAGCGCTTAC
>NZ_JASJWR010000071.1:0-2041 GCF_035019065.1 Actimicrobium sp. CCI2.3
TTTTCGAGAATAAAATTTGCTGGAGGCGGAATCAGCCATTTTCATTCTTGGGTTCGGCTTTATTCAGCGGTTCCCTAGAGTAATTGCAGTTTTGAATTCGGTTAATTTTTACTGAACCAAGTGTGCAATATCTTCAAATTTTATCGTCCATTCTGAAACTGATAATTTAGTGCCACAGGAATCAAAAATATCTTCATCTTCATCATCTTCTCTCGCATAAATATATTCCTCGATCGAAAATGGATCTAAAACTTTTTCAACACCCGGGTTTTTAATGAAAATTTCACGTATATAAATTAATTCGCCGGCAGCATATAAAGCCCAGAATGTAAGCGCTGTATTAATGTGCATTTTATTTACATCAGTTACTAACATGCACTTACTAACCTTTCTTGCATATAAGTGAGAAAGTGCATTTTTCCATTGATAGCTATATTGATCAAGACTCCATAAATCTGTAATCAATGGGCAGTTTTCAAGATACCCGTTTATTTCAATTTCGCACCTTGGAAGACCATCTGAATAATTAACACCTTCAGCCGCATAAATATTAAATATCACATCGACCTCCAAGATACAAAAAGTAACCAGAAAATATTTTTAACTCACCTATTTTGACAACTCTCTGGATGAAGAAAACCAAACATGTCCAAGCTTTGGAAGTGAAAATCCAAATTGGTCATTCCAGTTTTCAAGCACCCACTGCTTATCTATACATTTCCCAGGCCCTTTTATTAGGGATGCGTCAGGAAAGTATCCGAGCGGCACGCCAGCAATACCTTTCGAAACGCCGTAAATCTCAAAAGCAACTCCGTATCGATATGAGCTACAGATTATCGCCAGCGCATCTTCACACTTACAACCGAATACTTTTAGATCGTCCGAAAATGCAATGAATATGCCGCTCCAAAAATAATCTTCGGCCCATTTTTCAGCATTAACCCAAGCAAAATCCTTTGTAGAAAATTCATTTTTCATAAAGCACCTTTTTTTATTGGAAGTTTTTTTATGGAACTCTGTCTCCCTACATAAACATCACTCAGATTAGACTCCGGATATATGTACCGATACCAATTTTCCAGCAGCCAGGATTTTTCCAGATAATCACATTTATCGACTTTAACAATCGGCACAAAAGACAATCTCTTCCCGCTTTCGTGACCTGCAGTAACGAAAAATTCAAATGCTGCATAGTTGGAACTTGATGGACACATGATTACTTCGATAACGCGCTCCCCTGCGAAAAAGTCACATGGATGAAATTTTAAGAAAGTGCCGATTTTTAGATACTCATCCTCAAAGTCGACTAGCTTAATCCAATTCATTTCTCACTTACCAAATGGAGGATATCTTCAAATTCAATAGACCATTCAGATAAAGTATATTTATTGCCATCCTTATCACACCCGAAATCAGTATCATAATTTCTATCCAATATATATTTTTCTATCTGCACAGGATCCATCAAAATTTTCTTTTTAGGATTTCTAATAAACATTTCATGAATATAAATAACATCGCCTTCTGCATACAAAGCCCAAAACATAATTGCAGCACTTATATGCTTCTTATTTATGTCAGTTATTAACATGCATTTTTTTACCTTTCTTTCGTACAAATAAGAAAGTGCAATTTTCCATTGTTTCCGATAATCATCCAGGCTCCACAGTTTTGTAATTAAATAGCAGTTTTCCAGATATCCATTCATTTCAATTTCACATCTCGGAATTCCATCGGAATAATTACAGCCTTCTACAGCTTCAATATTAAATGTCATTTCAATCCTTAATCAATGTCAGGTCACCATCATACGTTCCAATTCGGCCACCTTTTCTATCAAACATTTTCCACACCCCACCGTTATGCCCATCGGCATCGGGACTAATATAATTCTTTCCATTTCCAAAAACTTTCTGCCCATGCGGATCAAACGGCGGATCTTTAATTAACCGGTTATACCCAAGCTTGGCCGCATCCTCTGCATTAGCTTTGCGCAGCGGATTAATCGAGCACTTCGCGTTATGCGCCCAAACCCCACCCG
>NZ_JASJWR010000072.1:0-1954 GCF_035019065.1 Actimicrobium sp. CCI2.3
CCGCGTCATTGATCAAAATTCGATTCTGACGGGAGGTTTAACGGGGGGCTATAACGCCGCTGGGTGACCGCTTACGTAGGCAGGGTTGGGCTCGGACAGTAGGGATGTGAAGATGACGGCGTAGTAAGGCGTGGCGGGTGTGATGGCGATGGACATGGCGGCAATCCTGGAAAAGTTTTTACCGCTAACTGGTGGCAACAAACTATTTTAGCCGAACACACCCATGCCGGACGCCTGCATCGGGATGTGCCATCGAGCATTGCAAGGCTGTGGCTGAACGTGATTGCGACTGGCATGTGCCTTGATTTATCACATCGAGCGACATAGGCTTCGCTATTTATTTGCAAAAAGGAGACCCCATGAGCCAGGTAGCCAAATTATTTACCAACGGTCGCAGCCAGGCAGTTCGCTTGCCGGTCGCCTTTCGCTTCGATGCAAAACAAGTGTTCATTCGCCAGGACCCGGTAACCGGGGATGTGATTTTGTCGCGCAAACCAGCGAACTGGGATGACTTCTTTTCCGCGCTTAAGAATGCCGAAGTGCCAGTCGATTTCCTGGGCGCACAGGAGCGCCAGCAATCAACGCAAGATCGCGACCCGTTCGAGGGAGCGCCCGCGTGAAACGAACCATGCTCGATACCAACGCGGTAAGTTACTTGGACAAGGCGCATCCCGCAGTCGTCGGGCGCATAGTGAGTGTGCCCATGGCATCGCTCTGCATTTCAGCGATCACCGAGGGAGAGCTACTTTTTGGACTGGCGAAGCGGCCCGAGGCAAAGCAACTCCATCTTGCCGTGACGGAGTTCTTGCGGCGCGTTGATGTGTTGCCTTGGGATAGCACAGTCGCTGAACGGTATGGTTCGGTGCGCGCAAGACTGCAGGAACAAGGCAAAAATCTTGCACCGCTTGACTTGCTCATTGCGGCACACGCGTTCAATGCCGGCACGGTGTTGGTGACAAATGACCGAGCTTTTGGTCAGGTAGCAGGACTCGATCTCGAAGACTGGACAGTTCCTGTGAACGAGAGTCGGTGATCACGTTCACAGGATTCCGGGCAGGTTCTACCGCTGGCTGACGGCACCCGCATAGTTGAGCCGACCCCATCCACGCCGGATGCATTCTTCGAGGTGCGCCATCTTGCCTGGCAAGGTAGTGACCGTCAGCGCGACCGGGAATTGTCCGGGTGCCTGCCCGACAAAAATCCTGACGTCCATCGCCACACCCTCCGACTTGCCAGCAAAATCTGCTTCAAAACCCTGCAACGCGCCATGACTGGCCGGCTTGATCGTCAGCATGCGACCACGTCCGGGATCAAGTCCAAAATGTTGGCTCGCTTGCCGAATCGCCGACGCCGCCACGTCGGGCAACATGTTCGGCGTGACCAGCAGTTTCGGCCAGCTGGCATAGGTCATCACGGTCGGTGGGTGGTAAGTCGACGGGCTTTGCGCGACGAAGGTCGGATGGCCGGCGACATCGACCAGCTTGGCATCCCACGCCGGCTGGTTTTCTACCCAGATTTCCAGCCCGAGCGCCGGCACCTTGTGGATCTGCATTTCGCGCAGGGCTGGTTTGGCCAGTAGCGCGGCGGGCTGCATCGCAAGGATTGCTGCCAGCGCGAAAACAACGCGCCGTTGCCGGGATGGTGCGCCTGTAGTCACAACCCGCCCTTGCGCACAACAGCCGCGCCGATGCCCAGCAGAGTCAGCGCAATGACCGCCAGCACGCTGACCCAGCGGCCACTACGCTTGAATGCCAAGCGCCAGTTCAGGCCACTGGCCAGCAAACAAACGAACCAGACTAGCGCGTAACTGATCAGGGCGCGGCCGAGCAGGTTGCCGAGGATGAAAATGGATGGCATGAGGTCTTTCTAGGGAAACACTGATTTAATCGCCCGGTTTTTAACGTTAAAATCTTGATGTCGTTCAATTTCAAAGAGACCGTGATGGCCCTGAAGC
>NZ_JASJWR010000073.1:0-1628 GCF_035019065.1 Actimicrobium sp. CCI2.3
GAGGCGGCGTAAATCCGGCGGTTGTGCGGTGAAGGAGTGCGTTCTTACCTGGGGAGATCTCGCCTCGTGCCTGAAAGGGCGACGGTGGAAGCCGGAGCGAGAAGTCAGCAGAGGTCGTAGTAGCCGCACGATGGGCGAAGGACCGAACGAGAAGGAGTGTTAAACCACCATGTCGATGAGAAAAGCATTGCATCAGATGCCCGCGCGAGCGGGGCGGATCACGGTAAGGGACGGTGAAGCTGTCTCTGGCGTGCTCAGTGATGAAGCTCGTCCCACGCGGCCTGGCACGGTGAGCGCAGGGCAAGGCTTGCTTGCGCAAGTGCTTGCGAGAGAGAACATGCAACGCGCGTGGAAACGCGTGAAGGCGAACAAAGGTGCAGCAGGCGTGGACGGCATGGACATCGCTGCGACCGGCCGCTATCTGGTAACCGCATTACCGAACATCAGAGCACAGCTGATGGCAGGCACGTACCGGCCCAGTCCGGTGCGTCGCGTCGGCATTCCCAAGCCCGATGGCAGCGAACGTGAATTGGGGATACCCACCGTGGTGGACAGGCTGATCCAGCAAGCCGTTCTGCAAGTGCTGCAACCGCTGATCGATCCAACTTTTAGTCAACACAGTCACGGATTTCGTCCGGGTCGTCGTGCGCGTGATGCGGTGCTCGAAGCACAGCAATACGTGGAGGACGGAAACCGGGTCGTGGTGGATGTGGACCTGGAAAAGTTCTTTGACCGGGTCAACCACGATGTCCTGATCGACCGCTTACAGAAACGCATCGCCGATGCCGGGATCATTCGGCTGATTCGGGCGTATCTGAACGCGGGCATCATGCACGGAGGTGTGGTGAGTCAGCGCGAACAGGGCACGCCGCAAGGCGGACCGCTCTCGCCGCTGCTGGCCAATGTGTTGCTTGATGAAGTGGATCGGGAACTGGAACGGCGGGGCCACCGCTTCGTTCGATACGCCGATGACTGCAATGTGTATGTACGCAGCCGGAAAGCGGGCGAACGTGTGATGGCACTGCTCAAGCGTCTTTATGACAAGCTGCACTTGACGATCAATGCGTCGAAAAGTGCTGTGGCCAGCGCGTTTGGTCGCAAGTTTCTGGGTTATAGCCTGTGGGCGGCCCCGAAAGGCGAGATCAAACGCAAGGTATCGGCCAAGGCGCTAGCGACGTTCAAGCAGCGGATACGGCAACTGACCCGTCGCAGCGGCGGGCGCAGCATGACCGAACTGATCGAACCGCTACGGCGCTACATGCTGGGCTGGAAAGCGTACTTTGGATTGGCACAAACACCAGGAGTCTGGCGCACGCTGGACGAATGGATACGCCATCGATTGCGAGCAATTCAGCTTAAGCAGTGGAAACGTGGCACGACGATCTATCGGGAATTGCGCGCTCTCGGAGCGACGGAGAAGGTAGCGGGGTCAGTGGCGGCGAACAGCCGACGCTGGTGGCATAACAGTGCCATGGCCCTTAACCGCGTGTTGACGATTGCCTACTTTAACCGTCTTGGCGTGCCTCGACTCTCATGACCTCAACTACTCGAACCGCCCGGTGCGGACCCGCACGCCGGGTGGTGTGGCAGGGGATCGGCCAGTTATACTGGCCGCCCCTATGCCGATG
>NZ_JASJWR010000074.1:0-1628 GCF_035019065.1 Actimicrobium sp. CCI2.3
GCTTGTTTGTCTGCTTGTACTTCTGCTGTTCTTCTCTCGACTAACAGCTGATAAGTGTGGACACATGGCTTCCGCGCATGCTCTAGAAAGGAGGTGATCCAGCCGCACCTTCCGATACGGCTACCTTGTTACGACTTCACCCCAGTCACGAATCCCACCGTGGTAAGCGCCCTCCTTGCGGTTAAGCTACCTACTTCTGGTGAAACCCGCTCCCATGGTGTGACGGGCGGTGTGTACAAGACCCGGGAACGTATTCACCGCGACATGCTGATCCGCGATTACTAGCGATTCCAACTTCATGCAGTCGAGTTGCAGACTACAATCCGGACTACGATACACTTTCTGGGATTAGCTCCCCCTCGCGGGTTGGCGGCCCTCTGTATGTACCATTGTATGACGTGTGAAGCCCTACCCATAAGGGCCATGAGGACTTGACGTCATCCCCACCTTCCTCCGGTTTGTCACCGGCAGTCTCATTAGAGTGCCCTTTCGTAGCAACTAATGACAAGGGTTGCGCTCGTTGCGGGACTTAACCCAACATCTCACGACACGAGCTGACGACAGCCATGCAGCACCTGTGTACTGGTTCTCTTGCGAGCACTCCCTAATCTCTTAAGGATTCCAGCCATGTCAAGGGTAGGTAAGGTTTTTCGCGTTGCATCGAATTAATCCACATCATCCACCGCTTGTGCGGGTCCCCGTCAATTCCTTTGAGTTTTAATCTTGCGACCGTACTCCCCAGGCGGTCTACTTCACGCGTTAGCTGCGTTACCAAGTCAATTAAGACCCGACAACTAGTAGACATCGTTTAGGGCGTGGACTACCAGGGTATCTAATCCTGTTTGCTCCCCACGCTTTCGTGCATGAGCGTCAGTGTTATCCCAGGGGGCTGCCTTCGCCATCGGTATTCCTCCACATCTCTACGCATTTCACTGCTACACGTGGAATTCTACCCCCCTCTGACACACTCTAGCCATGCAGTCACAAATGCAGTTCCCAGGTTGAGCCCGGGCATTTCACATCTGTCTTACATAACCGCCTGCGCACGCTTTACGCCCAGTAATTCCGATTAACGCTTGCACCCTACGTATTACCGCGGCTGCTGGCACGTAGTTAGCCGGTGCTTATTCTTCGGGTACCGTCATTAGTGATCCGTATTAGAAATCACCGTTTCTTCCCCGACAAAAGAGCTTTACAACCCGAAGGCCTTCTTCACTCACGCGGCATTGCTGGATCAGGGTTGCCCCCATTGTCCAAAATTCCCCACTGCTGCCTCCCGTAGGAGTCTGGACCGTGTCTCAGTTCCAGTGTGGCTGGTCGTCCTCTCAGACCAGCTACTGATCGATGCCTTGGTAGGCTTTTACCCTACCAACTAGCTAATCAGATATCGGCCGCTCCACGAGCATGAGGTTCTTGCGAATCCCCCACTTTCATCCGTAGATCGTATGCGGTATTAGCGCAACTTTCGCTGCGTTATCCCCCACTCCAGGGCACGTTCCGATATATTACTCACCCGTTCGCCACTCGCCACCAGGGTTGCCCCCGTGCTGCCGTTCGACTTGCATGTGTAAGGCATGCCGCCAGCGTTCAATCTGAGCCAGGATCAAACTCTTCAGTTTAATCTCTGT
>NZ_JASJWR010000075.1:0-1586 GCF_035019065.1 Actimicrobium sp. CCI2.3
CGGTTATTGCACCCTACGCGCTGAAAATGGGGATACGATTAATTAAATTTTTAGATACTCTATTCAAACGAGTTAATAAATTAATTATCATCCCATTTTAAAGTTTTGAAATCGATCGCTTCCTTTTCTTTTTTTTGTAGCCATTCTAAAAAACTATCTGCTTCATCTCTCAGCTCCAAACCAGGCGAGCAGAACGAATGAATGACTAATACTTTTGGATTTTTTGAAATATCAAATCCATCGAAACAAGCAATATCATCGGAGCCTCCATCTTTCGCGAATGGTATCAGCGATCGTGAAGGAAAATGGTTTCGTAAGGTTTCGCTCCAGTAAATCAAAGCTTCGCTGTGATGGACAAGCCACCACCACGGTTCAATATCGGGCAATCCAGTCGTAATCAAATCAAGAAATGACTGCGGAATTTTTAATACATTTGGAAGTGAATAGTCTTCCATTTGATATTTTTCCATTTTATATATTGATGGCCTAAGTAATTTATCCTAATTAGCATAAATCAAAGCATTGAAAATTAAAATAATAGCTTCTGCATCGATATGTTTTGTTTTGACAAATTAAATTGAGGGTACAGCAATGGAAGAAGTGAACATGAAACGTAGTATTTTCACACTTCTTCTTACAAAAAATCGTACTCCTCTAACGTTGACTTGATAACCGAATTAATCTGATTATCCATAAGAACAGAAAAATCATCTGAGCCGTCATGTAAACCATGCGATGCTATAAAGCACTCATTATTGTTGAAATAAAAACATAATCCTAACTCACTCGGCACCGCAGCTTCGCCCGCGCTCATCTCTTTGTTCTTCAAAATTGAAAACGCGGTTAAAGTGCTCCCGATAAATTTTTCCCACACTGGTTCCGAGTATATTTTATCAGTCGCTAGAATCGGAAAAAGATCAGGGTCATCACACAACGGCGGATTTATATCGACCTGATTGCACGCATGATCTAGCCAAACTATCACACTATTCATACTTGGATCACTTGCGACACCAAGTACATTGCCGTCTTCAAAAATTACGGCTAATGAACCTGCTGTGAGTGCAAAGGTTTGCTCCTTTCGTATATGACATTCGTTAGTGACTTCCTCTTTAGCCCACCAACTGTACCGCACCAAACCAGTTACTTTTTTTCCGATTAATTGATGCAATATATGTTTTGAAATGGAGGGAGGTAGTGATTTTGATTTAATCATAAATGAATATTAACTTTTTATGAATTTAATTAATTAGCAATCTGTAGGTTATTATTACCAAGTTGTTAGAATGCAATAAACGAATGGCATTGTATCGACTGAATGCGGTGCAATTCCCTTCGGATATTGCACCCTACGCACTGAGGGCCATCGACACGGGCAACCCACTGTTCTTGCAATTAATACTTTGCTGTTGCATAAGCAGGGTTTAAAGTTTTCCAGGGCTGATGTTGGATTTTGGTTGACACGTGTGGTTCCTGTTGAATTCATTTTGTAAGAAGACTAAATCGTAGGGTGCAATGCCCTTCGGTTATTGCACCCTTGTATGCTGTTTTTAACGGTTGATTTTGATTAGATTGATGTGGCATCA
>NZ_JASJWR010000076.1:0-1566 GCF_035019065.1 Actimicrobium sp. CCI2.3
CTAGCAGCCTGTCGGACTTGAACAAGCAAAGCACAGTCAAGACCTGAATTTGCTTAAAAAACAGGCAGAGATATTCAGATATTGCTGATTTTTACGGTTTCCCGCCTTGATTTTCTTGCTTACCCACATTCAGGACGGAGTTTGGCCATCCGTTTCACATTCCATGCCAGACAAACCAGCTGCCATTCGCCACGCACTTTTTGTAAACCACGCAACGAGAATTGGCGAAATCCCATCACCGATTTGATGATGCCGAAGACAGGTTCGACGGTTTGCTTGCGTAAGGCATAGAGCGCTCGCCCAGCTTTCGTCTTCAGACGATGTCGCATTTTATCTGTCGGGCTGGCATTGTCTGGCAATGACGCCGGTTCGCTGTGGCGCTCGCGCCAGTGAGGATGGTGCGCGTCTCGCGCTACCGCGATAAGTGGTTCCAGCCCTGCTTTCTCGCATGCCCGGATGTTCTTTTCACTGCAGAATCCGGTGTCGGCAATCAGGCACGTTACCTCGCCCAGGCTCTGGGACTGCGCCGCCAGAATGGCCAACATGGGTTCAACCTGCTCCTTGTCGTTGGTCGCTTGCGTGACCTGGGTGGCAATGACCAGCATCGTTGCTGCGTCCACACCCGCTTGCGCGTTGTAGGCTTGTTCAAAGCCGCCGCCAGCCGTCGGCATGATGCGGGATTCTTCATCGGTCAGATTGATCTGGTCGCTGTCTTTCGGACCAGCTTCCGGCGGCTTGGGCGGTTTGCGGTTCGACTTCTTGCCCCTGTCCTTTTCCTTGGCTGCACGCTGCGTCATCTTCTCGTCGTACTCTACTTTTTCGCGTTCATAGCGCTCTTGGGCACGTACCGCAATCTTGCGTTTGGCTTCGGCCATGACCGCCAGCCGATCTTCCCGTCGCTTGATTTCCTCGGGCAGGTTCATGCCATCCGGCACATCTGCTTGATCTGCCTTCTCGGCCAAGGCCAGCAGTTCTTGCACTTCTGCTTTGAGCTGGACTTCCAGCTTCCCAATGTGGCCGTGTGAGAGGGCGCTATGGCGTGAGGCGTTGGCGTGCATCTTGGTGCCATCAAGACAGACCGTGCCCATCTTTAGCAATTTCATTTCCTGCGCCAGTGCCAGCACCTGTACAAACAGGGCTTCCAGTTCGCCGAGGAAGCGGCGCCGGAACGTGGCCAAGGTGTCGTGATCAGGATGGCTGCCGGCGCTAATGTAGCGAAACGCCACCGAGTCATAGGTGGCGCGTTCCAGTTTGCGGCTGGAGAATACGCCGGTGGCGTAGCCATACACCAGGATCGCCAGCAGCGTGGCGGGGTGGTAGGCCTTCGAGCCCCGCCCAGCATACTGCCGGGTGAGAGTCGAGATATCCAGTTGATCAACTACTTCAACAACGAACCGTGCCAGATGATCTTCGGACAGCCAATCTTCGAGCGACGGCGGCAACAAGTAATCGGTTTTGCGATCAGTAAGGATGAAATTCGTCATCGTGAAAAGCGCTGGTGTGGATACCTAGAATTTTCCCACGACGATTCATGCCGTGGGTTGAAGTCCGACAAACTGCTAGGCC
>NZ_JASJWR010000077.1:0-1422 GCF_035019065.1 Actimicrobium sp. CCI2.3
TATTGCACCCTTGTATGCTGTTTTTAACGGTTGATTTTGATTAGATTGATGTGGCATCAAAGATATCGGAAAGAGCGCGTAGCGCGACTGTAGGTATCTTTGATGCGGCACTTCGGTCTTCTTGGATAGCCGTTCGGAAAAGTGCAGACCAGCGCCATTGGCGTAACCTGCAAGAGTTCATTGGGGAAGCCGTTGCACCCTTAAGCCGGACCGTGTGTCCGAGCTTGTTCTGTAGATTGGCTCCCCGCCCTATTCGCCAATGCCGTGGAGTATCGAAGGCTTAGAGCCTGTATCGACAAGGATGGCAGGCGCGTATGCAGGGTCGGAGAACCAGTGAACAGTGTAGTCCACTCACAAGGAGAAAGCATCATGACTTCCATCACGCACAAAAAAGTGTTTGCCGGTATCGATGTCGGCGCCGCTGAACTGGTTCTGGTTTTGCGTACAGGCGAGAAGTCCAGCCCAGCACAGTCGTTTCCCAATACCCCTGCCCACCACCGTCGGCTGCTGCAGAAGCTGGCAGCCAGCCCGGACTGTACGGTCTGTCTGGAGGCCACTGGCGTCTACTCGATGGATGTGACCATCGCGCTCCACGATGCCGGAATACCGCTCATGGTGATTAATCCACAGCGCTCGCATAACTTTGCCAAGGTGCTGGGCAAGCACAGCAAAACCGATAACGTCGATGCCGATACCCTGGCGCAGTTCGCCCAGCGCATGCCTTTCCAGCCTTGGGTGCGCCCCACCGACGCAGTTCTGGCCTTGAGAGCATTCTCACGCCGCATCCATGCCCTGACCGATCTAAAAACCATCTCGAAAAATCAGTCGCATGCCCTGTCATTTATTGCCAGCACTCCCAAAGTGGTCATGCAAGACGTGGCACTGGCTGTGACGCAACTCGAAAAACGTCTCGCCATCTTGACGGCAGCAACTCTCGAACTCATTCACGCCACCCCGGAGTTGCTGGCCCCATTTACGCTCCTGCTGGGCGTCAAAGGCATCGCCAATACCAGTGCCATCGCCTTGCTCGGCGAGCTGCTCTTGCTGCCTGCTGGACTGTCTCATGCGCAATGGGTCAAGTTCGCCGGGCTCGATCCGAAACACTTTCGCTCCGGCACCAGCGTTGATAAAAAAGCGCGCATTTCCAAGGCCGGCAATCACTACATTCGCGCCGCCTTGTACATGCCCGCTCTGAGCGCAAAGGCCCATGATCCGTACGTCAAAGCCTATTTCGAACATCTCATCGGCATGGGCAAAACCCCCATGCAGGGCGTCTGCGCCGTGATGCGCAAACTGCTGCACGCTTTGCACGGAATGCTTACCAACAATCAGCCTTTTGATAACACGCGATTCTATGCGGTCCCTGCTCAAATGATTCGCTCTTCAACCTGAAAAAGGCTTGCTTTTGAACAGAGTATCTAC
>NZ_JASJWR010000078.1:0-1360 GCF_035019065.1 Actimicrobium sp. CCI2.3
CATCACGGTCTCTTTGAAATTGAACGACATCAAGATTTTAACGTTAAAAACCGGGCGATTAAATCAGTGTTTCCCTAAATAACCGTATTGTGCGACGCTCGACCATCCCGCTATATGAGTAATATTAGGGATTTTTCCGTTTGCAATGCCATTAAAAAAATAATGCTGAAGAACAACAGCAAGAGCCGCAAAAAACCGCGCCAAATCCAAAAAATCTAGTCTTTTCATAGGTGTTTTCAGGTGTATCACCACTTATCCAGCATTAAAGTTGAAATTTTAGATTAATAAATGACCCCAGACCAATAGATCGAGCATCCTGTTGTCAATCCTGATGGCGTCGGTTGTCTAACGGCTACCTCCTTACGTTCACATTTCTAATTAAATTGGAGGTTTTTCGCATCGAAATTATATCTATTATTTTTTTAACTATTATAGATACCAACGTGTGCGAGTGCGATATGCCGCCAGTCTCGCTTTTGCATCTCTTCTTCTAATAATAATGGATTACGAACGGTAATCACGTCACCATCGATCATGTGACTAATTAATGATGCTGCTTGTATCGGTGTTTCTATTGGATGTGTCACGTCCCTAAGCCAAGAAACAGTTTTACTAGTGTGCGTCGTCAACACTGTCAAACCGTGATCAAGGCAGGCCAGCGCAGATCCGCGCTTCTCAGTAATACCATCAGGAAAGGCAAGCAACGCGATTGTAGATTGACCAAGTACGATCGATACATCATCTGAAGGTAGATTTAAAATCAGCTCAATTTTGAGTTTTTTCGATGCTTCATAAACTTCGTGAGCAATGAGGCTATTTTCATCAAGCATAGAGCCAATAAATGCAGCATCAAACAGGATATTTTTTTGTCTCAGTACCGAAACAGTTTCGATAAAAAACTCAATACCCTTGTTGGCTGATATCTGGCCAAAATATATTATCTTTGGTTTTTTAGACGCAATCGGATTTGGATTTTTTACTACTGAAATATTATTGCCGATTGGAATTATTGTTTTATAATTTTTGGAAAAGGGGAAGTATTTATGAAAACAATCGGACTCCCACTTATTTGTAAATATTATTCTTTTAGCTATTAAAGAATGAGTGAAAAAGATCATCTTTCTTAAAATACTGAAAATTGAAAATTCATGTAAGGTTACAAAAATAGGTCGCTTAAGGAGAAAATAAAGCAGACTTGGTGCTACTGAATTACCCATTCCTGTTGAAGGATACTGTAAATGATAAATCGTATCTGGATAATTCTTATACTTTTTTTTAATTTTGCATAATTCAAAAAACGACCAGGTCGGAATTTTTTCTATTTCTGCATCGGCACCTTGTGATTTCAACGCATCAACTA
>NZ_JASJWR010000079.1:0-1239 GCF_035019065.1 Actimicrobium sp. CCI2.3
GTCGTAGACCCCACACATACTCGTTGAATCACCAGTGATTAGATAAATTATTTTCATAATAAAGATAACTGTAATTTTTTATAACTGCTTGGACAATAGCCGGACTCCTGCCCTGGCATCTTTTAATACTTCCGCATGCTGATCTATATCAATCCCTACATCCATAGCAGCAATCATACATTCAACTATTTTTTCAGGAGAAGCACTCTCCTGATAAATAAAAAAATCATCCCGTTGCACAGAATTGAAAAAGCTCTTCAATTTAACGTCCCAACCAAGTCCGACATGCGGTATTCGATAAGAATACGCTGCAATATTCGCGTGCATCCTGTGAGCAATAACCCCATCGAGCTTTGAAATTATCTTACATAAAGTTTCAGGACTTCTCGGTCTCTCTGAAAACTCCACCTTCAGGGCTAACTGATTATTTTTTTTAACGATCAATTTTATATGACTCATTAAAACTTCATCATCAACATCACCATTGGTAAAGAAAACTGGTTTGAATCCTGCCGAAATTAAATTATTGGCAATACTTATAAAAAAACTTGTACCTACTGTTTCTTCGATATTTTTATGCCGCGACACATCGTTAATAATTTTTTGATTAATAACTCCGATACCCACTTTTTTATTTTCTTTACTTTCAGGCACTGACGTTATCCATTGTTTTCTGGGATATAAGTCTGCAACTAGTAATCCTGGGTCACGACAGATTACTGGGTTAATTGCTGCTGCTAGAGAATTCTTCCAATATTCACCTGAGAGCTTATCTCTTGTGCTAACAAATTTTATTTTTTTATTGTCAACGAGCGCTTCTAATAGAATTTTCTTAGCGCTGCTTATCCATGATTTTGAGTGCGAAACACCCACTGCATAGATATACATACTAACGTTAAATCTCTTTGCGATTTGACCAAGAACATAAAGCCGTACAGGAAAATAAGAAGAGGACGCTGTTATCAAGTGCCCTCCACCAATAATGAATCGAATTTCTCCAGGATTATTAAAGTCTACTTTCTCTAATAACCTCTTTTTTGTCCGGTTAATATTTTTAATATTTCTAATATTGTTTAATAAAAAAGAAGGGATAACACTCTTCATCCATTTACTTTTTCTACCCTCAGCAGGGCTGGAGGCTGCTGGAAAATCATCTTTTCCATCAATGTCTAACGTAATAATTTCTTCGTTTGGTAGAGCATTCTTGAGTTCATGCTCCAAACATTCTGACAGTAAACC
>NZ_JASJWR010000080.1:0-1231 GCF_035019065.1 Actimicrobium sp. CCI2.3
GAAGGACGAAAGGGTTGCAATAAACTGGTGGCTGCGACTGTTTAATAAAAACACAGCACTCTGCAAACACGAAAGTGGACGTATAGGGTGTGACGCCTGCCCGGTGCTGGAAGATTAAATGATGGGGTGCAAGCTCTTGATTGAAGTCCCAGTAAACGGCGGCCGTAACTATAACGGTCCTAAGGTAGCGAAATTCCTTGTCGGGTAAGTTCCGACCTGCACGAATGGCGTAACGATGGCCACACTGTCTCCTCCCGAGACTCAGCGAAGTTGAAATGTTTGTGATGATGCAATCTACCCGCGGCTAGACGGAAAGACCCCATGAACCTTTACTGTAGCTTTGCATTGGACTTTGAACCAATCTGTGTAGGATAGGTGGGAGGCTTTGAAGCGGGGACGCTAGTTCTCGTGGAGCCAACCTTGAAATACCACCCTGGTTTGTTTGAGGTTCTAACCTTGGTCCGTTATCCGGATCGGGGACAGTGCATGGTAGGCAGTTTGACTGGGGCGGTCTCCTCCCAAAGTGTAACGGAGGAGTTCGAAGGTACGCTAATTACGGTCGGACATCGTGATGATAGTGCAATGGCATAAGCGTGCTTAACTGCGAGACTGACAAGTCGAGCAGGTACGAAAGTAGGACATAGTGATCCGGTGGTTCTGTATGGAAGGGCCATCGCTCAACGGATAAAAGGTACTCTGGGGATAACAGGCTGATTCCTCCCAAGAGTTCATATCGACGGGGGAGTTTGGCACCTCGATGTCGGCTCATCACATCCTGGGGCTGTAGCCGGTCCCAAGGGTATGGCTGTTCGCCATTTAAAGTGGTACGTGAGCTGGGTTTAAAACGTCGTGAGACAGTTTGGTCCCTATCTGCCGTGGGCGTTGGAAATTTGAAGGGGGCTGCTCCTAGTACGAGAGGACCGGAGTGGACGAACCTCTGGTGTACCGGTTGTCACGCCAGTGGCATTGCCGGGTAGCTAAGTTCGGAAGAGATAACCGCTGAAAGCATCTAAGCGGGAAACTTGCCTTGAGATGAGATTTCCCAGGAACTTGATTCCTTTGAAGGGTCGTTCGAGACCAGGACGTTGATAGGCTGGGTGTGGAAGTGCAGTAATGCATTAAGCTAACCAGTACTAATTGCCCGTAAGGCTTGTCCCTATAACCTTGATGGGTTAGAGACGACGAGTATGGCGTATGCGTTTGTTGAGCATCACGCCCGCTAACTGCACAC
>NZ_JASJWR010000081.1:0-1208 GCF_035019065.1 Actimicrobium sp. CCI2.3
GGAACCACTGAATAAAGCCGAATCCAAGAATGGAAATGGCTGACTACGCTTCCAGCAAATTTTATTTTCGAAAAAGTGGAGGAGAAACCAAAATTACGGGCTAAAAATCGAACAACCGATGCCCCTTTTATCCTGTTTTCACGCAGTAGACAGAGCTTGGGCCTGCCGGTTCAAAAGCTTGTTTTTTGCTATGACAAGATTTCCCAGGCCGAACAACATAAAGACGTGCGCCGTGTTTTTTGGCAGTCCCTTGTAGCGGGTTTTGCGATGACGAAAGAGGTTTTTTATCACATGAAATGGATGCTCGACCTTCGCTCGGATGCTCGCCTTGGCATGCTCCAATTCGTCGAGAATGGCGCGCAATGGCCGCTTCTCGTTGACCTTCTTGATCGTGCCGCGCTTGGCAGCAATCTGCCAGTTCGCCTTCACGTCGTTCATTTCTTCGCGCTTTGCTACACCGGTGTAGCCCGCATCGGCAAACACCGTTTCTTCGTCGCCGTGCAGCAGTGCTGCCGTTTCAACGATGTCGGCCACGTTCGCCGCCGTAGTGGTCACGCTGTGCACCAAGCCACTCTCGGCATCGACGCCGATATGCGCTTTCATACCGAAGTACCACTGGTTGCCTTTCTTCGTCTGGTGCATATCGGCATCACGCTTGTGCTCAACGTTCTTCGTCGAGGGTGGCGCATTGATGATCGTGGCGTCAACAATGGTTCCCGAGCGCATCACCAGGCCCTTCTCGGTCAGCGTAGCGTTGATGGCGATGAACATACGCTGGGTCAGCTCATTGGTCTCCAGCAAGCGCCGGAATTTCAGCAACGTCGTCGCATCCGGTGCCGACTCCCGCGCCAGATCCACTCCGACAAACGCACGCACGGCCTGACTATCGTAGATCGCATCTTCGACCGCTTCATCAGACAGGCTGTACCACTGCTGAATGAAGTACACGCGCAGCATTCGCGACAAACCGATCGGCGGGCGACCACGCATGCCGGTCGGATAGACCGGCGCAATGACTGCCTCAAGCTCAGCCCAAGGCACGACTTGCTCCATGTCCGCCAGAAACTGCTCGCGGCGCGTGATGCGCTTCTTCGCGGAAAATTCGGCACTCGAAAAACTGGTTTGCTTCATCACCATTGCGGTCTCATTAAAATTGAACGTCAGCAGAATTTTAACGCCAAAAATCAGGCGATTAAATCAGCGTTTCC
>NZ_JASJWR010000082.1:0-1006 GCF_035019065.1 Actimicrobium sp. CCI2.3
GCACGGTAGTCAAATTCGTCGAACAGGCGCACCGCCTCCGGCACCACGTCATGCGTCTGCACTGCAGCCCACAGATCGCAGGCGCTCAACCGGGTTGACTCGGCCAGCTTAAGCAGTTTGGGGTTACTGGAGAAACCGAAGACAAAGTCGACGTTCGACATCGCATCGATGAGGCCCATCAATTCGGGGCCGCTGAAGTGTCCGTCGCCACGCACCAGAATGTGGGTATCGGGAAAGCGACGGCGAATCAGGGTCAGCACGCGGCGCATGATCATCGCATTCTCGGCACCATGCGGCCGTTTGCCGGGACGCAGTATGGCCGCCACCAACGCACCCGATTGACCGTCGAAGATCATGAGCGGCAGGTAGCAGGTAGAGCGGTAATGGTGGTTGTAAAACGCCAGTGGCTGCTGGCCATACACAGCGTCCTCGGAATGGTCCAGGTCGAGAATCAGGTTCCTCGGCGGGCTGGCAAACCCAGCGATAAATTGCTCGACCAAGGCCTCACTGATGCGGTAAATGTCCTTGCTGCTGGCCGCATGTTCAAAGCGCGACATCGTTGCCGCAGAAGCCAGCGCGGTGGCGTCTTCGAACGGCAAACGGGCGGCACCGAGCTTGAACATGGGATCATGGCGCAAGCTATTGGAGTCGTTGCCGTCCTCGTAGCCGCAGCCGATTTGAAAGATTCGCTGCGTCAGTAAGTCCCGATAAGAATGGCTGATGTAACTTTGGTGACGACGATCGCCCAGGGCTGCCGTGAGGCGCTCGGTCAGTCCGATCTGGCGATCAACACCGCGTAGCAGCAGCGGGCCAAGGTCAGATGACAAACCACCGCCGGCAAAGTCGGCGCGAACGGTATGTCCTGGAATAGATGCAAAACGGAGCTGCTCTGAAGTAGAATTCATGTCGGGCAAGGTGGCGTTTGTGTTGATGAGTGTGTTTCTCGATAACTCACATTTTATCAATCACTTACGGCATTCTTGCCCTTTTTTATGCAAAATTCAGG
>NZ_JASJWR010000083.1:0-1003 GCF_035019065.1 Actimicrobium sp. CCI2.3
TTTTTAGTCATGTAATTTCCTCAGTTAGCGGGAGTGTGCTCCCATTGAGGTGTCCGATTTCATTAGACCACTACAGTGTGACCCTCGTTTGAACCACGCCCCGCGCCCCTTTGTTTGGAACCTTTTTCACACTTTTACCACTCATGGGTCGTAAGCAAGTCAGTTGAACTAACTCCACGAAAGTTTTTTCTACTGCCCTACAACGGACAACAATTTTTAGAGTTGGTTCGTCATCAATACTTAACAGGAAATCGAAATGAAAAATGTGAAGCAAAGTGCGGCAGACGCTTTTAGTTCCTCGTTAGCTTACCAGCTACCAAAAAGTGTCTTTGTTTTATTATTTGGGTTAAGTAATTGCGTGATCGCAAGTGCAGATGATAATCCGTGCTTGACACAGAGTAGCTCAATGCAAAGTGCGCAATGTTTGGAAGAAAAACTGAAAACTGCAGAAGCAATGCTTGACTCAAGTTATCAAGATGCGCTGCATCACTTACCAGATACCAGTGATCGGGATATTCGAAAAACTAAAGAGCAACTTAAAAAAGCACAAAATGCATGGCTAGTTTATCGAAATGAACATTGTAATTACATGGGAGCGCTAAAGGGTGGTAGCAATATTTGGGTGACAATTTTCAGTTTGGAGTGCTCCCTACAAGAGACGGAAAGACGAATTGATTTTTTTTTACATTTGCCTACTAGTGGGTAACTTTAAATTTAACGCAATTACAACTTACATTAAGACTTAAGGAGCACTCAGATGCCAGGGCGGTCTCTAAACCGATGTCTCAAATCGCGGGTTCACTTTAAAACGAGCCGTTGTCGAGATCCCCTCGTCTTTTCCTGCTCTTTGTTTGGAACCTTTTCCACACTTTCACCACCCATGAATTGCAACCAAGTCAGTTGAACTAGCTCCAAGAAAGTTTTTTCTAAGGAACCGCTGAATAAAGCCGAACCCAAGAATGAAAATGGCTGATTCCGCCTCCAGCAAATTTTATTCTCGAAA
>NZ_JASJWR010000084.1:0-968 GCF_035019065.1 Actimicrobium sp. CCI2.3
TTTTTTAGTCATGTAATTTCCTCAGTTAGCGGGAGTGTGCTCCCATTGAGGTGTCCGATTTCATTAGACCACTACAGTCGTCCATGCGTCGACTACCACCGCTTTGTCACCCAACTCGGGGTGGAGTACCAGCGCACCATGATCCTGATCATTTGCGACGGCGACGACGGGCAGGTCGAGTGTCCTGGCGAGTTCGAACGCCACCGAGAAATGTTCGGTACAGGCACCGCCCTGCGCCACAACGGCAAGCGCCGGCAAGGCATCGATTTCCCCAAGTCCTTGCAGCGCGGCCTCACGCACGCCGAACAAATTTGCCACAGTATCGCCTTGCGACGCCGCGACCGGCAGTTGCTGATTACCGGCACCACCGCACAGCAAACTGCGGGTAGCCAGCGCCAGAGATTGCCCCAGTCGCAGTCGCGCGATGTCGTCGGTACCGACATGACGTCGCCGCTGTGGGCCGGCGCGATGCAAATGGGCGGGGATGGTTTCTTGAGGAGTCATGTCGGCGTCGGCGATGAGTTGATCGACTTGCCGGCGATGTTCGACCTGATCTGCTTCGGTCAGATGTTGTTGGGCAGCAGCCCAGAGCGGGGCCAGCGTGGTGTTGAGTCGTTGCATGAGGAATACCTGTGTCGCAAAGGGAGTTGAAGGAAGAGCCTGATACGGTCAGTAACCGATCAGGGCCGTCGTTGAGTGGCACCGATGCGGCAGAAGTTCCAGCGGTGTGTGGCGATTGACGGCCAGGGCGACCGTGATCAGGGCATTTGGTGCAATGCCCTGCGGTTATTGCACCCTACGATTGAGCGGGAGTCGTGGGGGTTGCCGTTGCTGTTGCCGTTGACGTTGACGTTGACGTTGCTGTTGCTGTTGACCTGTTCCGCATTGAGACAGCTGCCAAAAACGGTAGTCAGACAAGGGATAAGAGGGGCGCATGTCTGAGCGAAGCGAGTTTGCGACCCTCCCCT
>NZ_JASJWR010000085.1:0-932 GCF_035019065.1 Actimicrobium sp. CCI2.3
GCCGGAGCCAGTCAGGGGGAAGGTCGCAAACTCGCTTCGCTCAGACATGCGCCCTTCTGATCCCCTGCCTGACTCCGACTTTTGGCAGCTGCTTCAATGCGGGGTAGGTCAACGTCAACTGCCACTTCAACTTCAACATCAACATCAACATCAACATCAACATCAACATCAACATCAACTCAACGTGGCTGCTCCGGTTTGTTTTTTCCTGCGGTCGCAAACCCCCACCGGCAGCAACCAGGGTCAGAGTTTTTTTTCGCGGCTTTATCGCGAAAATTACTCTGACCCTGGTTGCGGATTCGTAGCGCTCGCCATCCAATCTCCGTGCGGAGGTTGCTGATTCTGCCGCTCCACCATGATGCAACAGTGGCGATCGCATGGCAGTTCAAGCAAACAGCTACGACGATGCTGGGGCTGCGCCGCATACAGCACACGCATCAGCGCGGCTCACTGGAGTTGTAGTTTGTGTGCCGTAATAATCGGCAATGAAGCAGTTCCCCGCGATGATTTGTCTTGGTGCCGCCAAAGTCAGGTCATAATTTACGGATGCAGTTTGGGCAAAGGTACTAATCCGCTACGCCAACGCTTGTCGCCACTGTATGTGCGGCAGTTCAGTCCAACATGGTTTATCCGCAGGAGGTGCTCTTGGTTTCCTCACGTTTGGCCTTGCGGCTGATAAACGCTAATCGTTAGAAAACATGCGACGTTTATTGACTCTTGTCGTTTTATTTTCCTTCACTGTGCCATACACATGGGCTGCACCAGAATCATTTATTGCGCGTGAAATACCTACTGGCCCTGTTGGTTGTGAAGACAAAGGTGGGGGTGTTCTTGACAGCGCCTACAAATATGCAGACTGTAGTGGTCAAGTTATTTCGGACACCCCAATGGAAGTATTTCTGCCATTTTCCGTTCAAAGACGGAGGGCGACA
>NZ_JASJWR010000086.1:0-888 GCF_035019065.1 Actimicrobium sp. CCI2.3
TTTTTTAGTCATGTAATTTCCTCAGTTAGCGGGAGTGTGCTCCCATTGAGGTGTCCGATTTCATTAGACCACTACATACGATCGATCGCTTCGTTCCAGTTTTCTCCTGGTAGAACGATGTCTCAGGACAACTCTTGATTTACGGGAGCGTCATCTTGTTCGTAGAGCTCATGCATTTTATCTTGCAGAATTTTTTTGCTAATGAGTTTGGTCTGATATTCAGCGACCAAAGCGGGCGACAGGGAGCGTGACAGTGCGTATTCGACCACTTCACGATCACGCGTTTTGCATAAAAGTAGTCCGACAGTGGGATTTTCATGCGCTTTTTTATGGTCCCGGTCCAGCGCTTCCAGATAGAACTCCAGTTAGCCTAAATAAGCGGGTTTGAAATCATCGATTTTCAGTTCGACTGCAACTAGGCAAGTCAGTCCGCGGTGGTAGAACAGCAGGTCGACATAAAAAAGCCTTCAAGCCAACCGACAGGCGATATTCGTTGCCGATAAAACAAAAATCGCTACCAAGTTCCAGCAGGAAATTTTTCAGATGACGCACCAGCCCACATTGCAGGTCTTGTTCGGAATGAGAAAGGGGTAAGTCCAGGAAGTCGACCAGATAGCGGTCTTTAAACAGAGATGCAGCGTCCGTATGCCTTTCTTTCAATGCCGTTGATAACAATGGCCCGCCATTGACGAGCACGCGCTCGAACAAGCGGCTGTCAATCTCCCGTGCGATCTCGCGTACCGACCAGTGTTCCTGTGTTGCGCGTTGCAGATAAAACAGCCGTTCTTCGTCGCTCTTGCATTTGCTAACGATGTAGTGGTCTAATAAAATCGGACACCTCAATGGGAGCACACTCCCGCTAACTGAGGAAATTACATGACTAAAAAA
>NZ_JASJWR010000087.1:0-844 GCF_035019065.1 Actimicrobium sp. CCI2.3
AGGGCGTTCAGTCGCTGGGTGTAGACCCGAAACCAAGTGATCTACTCATGGCCAGGATGAAGGTGCGGTAACACGCACTGGAGGTCCGAACCCACTAATGTTGAAAAATTAGGGGATGAGCTGTGGGTAGGGGTGAAAGGCTAAACAAACTTGGAGATAGCTGGTTCTCTCCGAAAACTATTTAGGTAGTGCCTCTTGTATCACCATCGGGGGTAGAGCACTGTTATGGCTAGGGGGTCATCGCGACTTACCAACCCATTGCAAACTCCGAATACCGATGAGTGCGAGCAAGGGAGACAGACGTCGGGTGCTAACGTCCGGCGTCAAGAGGGAAACAACCCAGACCGCCAGCTAAGGTCCCAAAGATTGGCTAAGTGGAAAACGAAGTGGGAAGGCTAAAACAGTCAGGATGTTGGCTTAGAAGCAGCCATCATTTAAAGAAAGCGTAATAGCTCACTGATCGAGTCGTCCTGCGCGGAAGATGTAACGGGGCTAAGCCAGTCACCGAAGCTGCGGATATTAACGTGATTTATCACGTCGATATGGTAGGAGAGCGTTCTGTAAGCCTGCGAAGGTGTCTTGTAAAGGATGCTGGAGGTATCAGAAGTGCGAATGCTGACATGAGTAGCGATAATGGGGGTGAAAAGCCTCCACGCCGTAAGCCCAAGGTTTCCTGTTCAACGTTCATCGGAGCAGGGTGAGTCGGCCCCTAAGGCGAGGCAGAGATGCGTAGCTGATGGGAAGCAGGTTAATATTCCTGCACCGTCGTATGATGCGATGGGGGGACGGATCGCGGAAGGTTGTCCGGGTGTTGGAAGTCCCGGTCCTTGACTTGTAGAAGGCA
>NZ_JASJWR010000088.1:0-826 GCF_035019065.1 Actimicrobium sp. CCI2.3
TTCGGACTCGATTTCTCTACGGCTACCCTATGCGGTTAACCTTGCCACTGAATGTAAGTCGCTGACCCATTATACAAAAGGTACGCAGTCACGGAACAAGTCCGCTCCTACTGTTTGTATGCACACGGTTTCAGGATCTATTTCACTCCCCTTCCGGGGTTCTTTTCGCCTTTCCCTCACGGTACTGGTTCACTATCGGTCGATATCGAGTATTTAGCCTTGGAGGATGGTCCCCCCATCTTCAAACAGGATTTCGCGTGTCCCGCCCTACTTGTCGCAAGTTTAGTTCCACACGAGACATTTCGTGTACGGGGCTATCACCCACTATGGCGCCAATTTCCAGTGGCTTCCACTATGTCTCATGCTAGATCTTGCAGGCTCTTCCCATTTCGCTCGCCGCTACTTTGGGAATCTCGGTTGATTTCTTTTCCTGCAGCTACTTAGATGTTTCAGTTCGCCGCGTTCGCTTTGCAACCCTATGTATTCAGGTTGCAATGACCATTAAGGCCGGGTTACCCCATTCGGAAATCTGCGGATCAAAGCGTGTTTGCTCGCTCCCCGCAGCTTATCGCAAGCTACTACGTCCTTCATCGCCTGATATCGCCTAGGCATCCACCATGTGCACTTAGTCACTTGTCCCTATAACGTTGACCTCTGCTCATCAACTACTCTCCGTGAAGAGTGCAGTTGGTGAGCAAAGACGGTGTAGAGTCAACTGAGTACTACGTATGCACTTGCACCTTTGTAACCGCTTGCGCGGTCCAGCTAGATGCAAGCATGTTGAATACATGTTTGTTGATTACAATCACTACCCACCAGTATCTCT
>NZ_JASJWR010000089.1:0-752 GCF_035019065.1 Actimicrobium sp. CCI2.3
TCTTGGTTACTTCTTTTTGGCGAAGCAAAAAGAAGTGACCGGCTGCCGGGCCGCCCCCGGCTAGGTCGTGGCGGAGCACATACGGAATCAGTTACCGTAGTCAGTTCATTCGGTGCAATGCCCTGCGGTTATTGCACCCTACGATTTGACCTTCGAATCCCCTCCATGCGCATGCGCGTGGTCTTTTGAGGCGTGGTCGGAAAGATTGGATGCGCTCACAGGCGGAAGATTTTGACTCGGTGCCCCCAAGGGGATTCGCCCACATTCTGCGGGCCGCGGTTCGGCTTGCAAGCCGAACCCTTCGAATCCCCTCCACGCGCATGCGCGTGGTCTTTTGAGGCGTAGTCGGAAAAAAAATAGTCACACTTGCGTGTGACTATTTTTTATTTTGGTGTCCCCAAGGGGATTCGAACCCCTGTACTCACCGTGAAAGGGTGATGTCCTAGGCCTCTAGACGATGGGGACAGAAACTGTCCGTGCTGGCCGGTGGTGCTTTTTACTGCTGGTGTTGCAAGCTTCTTTGAAGCTCTCCCAAGGGGATTCGCCCACATGCTGCGGGCCGCGGTTCGGCTTGCAAGCCGAACCCTTCGAATCCCCCCCACGTGCATGCACGTGGTCTTTTGATACTTCTGCTACAAAAAAAATTGCCACACTGCGTGTGGCTATTTTTTTATCTTGGTGTCCCCAAGGGGATTCGAACCCCTGTACTCACCGTGAAAGGGTGATGTCCTAGGCCTCTAGACGATGGGGAC
>NZ_JASJWR010000090.1:0-704 GCF_035019065.1 Actimicrobium sp. CCI2.3
GCCCTCCGTCTTTGAACGGAAAATGGCAGAAATACTTCCATTGGGGTGTCCGAAATAACTTGACCACTACAGTATTCGTGACTTCATTCTCAAAGAAAATTCATGATTCGATCAAATCAACCCGGTTTTAGTTGTTAAGTGCGAGGACCTGAATAACTTGACCCCAAGGATTTAATACTGGAAGCAATAAATTGCGCTCATAAATAGATTTTCAGAATTGTTCAAAATGAATCTATCGATCTGAGATCAACATCGACAGGGTTTGACTTGGTTGTCTGTAAAAAGAGTTGTGGCTGTGACTTCATATGGAATAGATAGCAACTTTACGAGGCAGACCTGTCGTATATGTTCGAATGCCTTCATCAGTTCCAAATTATTTCGTAGGACAACGATGGAAGAATTCTGAGGGCAAGGTTGAAGTCGAATCGATGCTGTCTGAGGATGCGATTAATTTGCTATTCACCAAGCGCGCGCACCGTTGTAAGCTGAACCTCATCTGACATGCGCCTTGGAGGCGGGCTATCAAACTGGCGTGACACCAGTGTCGGGGGGGAGGTTGTCGACGCTGTGCTGGCGCATCAAACATCTGGCAGAACAATTCGGCACCAAGTCTGAAGAAATTTAAGCTGTGTAGTGGTCAAGTTATTTCGGACACCCCAATGGAAGTATTTCTGCCATTTTCCGTTCAAAGACGGAGGGCGACA
>NZ_JASJWR010000091.1:0-658 GCF_035019065.1 Actimicrobium sp. CCI2.3
TTCGGCCCCGACGGATTGAACTTCCGGTTGAGCACGTTGGGAGCAATCGCCAGGTCATGCTTGCTGTCGGTGGTGTGAATGAACTTGCGCTTCCACACCGGCTTCAAGCCCGCCTGGCGCATCAGGCTACGCGCTTTGTAGCGACCTATGCGAATGCCTTGCAGCGCCACCGCGCTGACTAGGCGCCGACTACCGTAGCTTTGACGGCTGGCGGCAAAGGCTGCCTTCAGGTGGACCGCTTCCTTCGTAAAAAGCGGTTTGGCAGGACGGGACTGTGCGTTGTAATACCCGGAACGGCTGACTGCCAGCAACTGGCAACTACGGGCAGTCGATACGGCCTCCTTGTGTAACTGTGTCACGAGCTGGTAGCTCATTTCAGTTCCCGGGCAAAGAAGGCCGATGCTTTTTTTAGGATAGACACGTCCAGTCGTAATTCCCGGTTCTCGCGTTCCAGTGAACGAATGCGCTGCTGGTCTGACGTCAGCGGCTTGCCGATGCCCGGCTCGCCACGCAGTTCCGCATCGTGTTGCGTGACCCAGCGACGAATCGCGGTCGGTCCGACATCCATGGTTTTACTGACATTGGAAATGCTCAGTCCTTGATCTTTGATCATGCGCACGACTTCCAGCTTAAGCTCGATGTCGAAGTGTTTTTTAGT
>NZ_JASJWR010000092.1:0-636 GCF_035019065.1 Actimicrobium sp. CCI2.3
CTGATTTAATCGCCCGGTTTTTAACGTTAAAATCTTGATGTCGTTCAATTTCAAAGAGACCGTGATGGCCCTGAAGCAAACCAGTTTTTCGAGTGCCGAATTTGCCGCGAAGAAGCGCATCACGCGTCGCGAGCAGTTTTTGGCGGATATGGAGCAAGTCGTACCCTGGGCCGAACTCGAGGCTGTCATCGCTCCTGTCTATCCGACCGGTATGCGCGGTCGTCCACCGATCGGTTTGTCGCGCATGTTGCGCGTGTACTTTATCCAGCAGTGGTACAGCCTGTCTGACGAAGCGGTGGAAGACGCGATCTACGATAGCCAGGCCGTACGGGCGTTTGTCGGCGTCGATCTGGCACGTGAATCGGCACCGGACGCCACGACCTTGCTGAAATTCCGGCGTTTGCTGGAGACGAATGAACTGACTCAGCGCATGTTTATCGCCATCAACGCTACGCTGACCGAGAAAGGCCTGCTGATGCGCTCGGGCACCATCGTCGACGCCACCATCATCAACGCGCCACCCTCGACAAAGAATGCGGAACACAAGCGCGACGCCGACATGCACCAGACGAAGAAAGGCAACCAGTGGTACTTCGGTATGAAAGCGCATATCGGCGTCGATGCCGAGAGTGGCTT
>NZ_JASJWR010000093.1:0-582 GCF_035019065.1 Actimicrobium sp. CCI2.3
GTTTTTTAGTCATGTAATTTCCTCAGTTAGCGGGAGTGTGCTCCCATTGAGGTGTCCGATTTCATTAGACCACTACATTACAACGTATCCACATAAACACTCTTTTCATTTTGTCGATCGATCGATTGCGTATCCGGGGTAACGTGACCGCCCATTCCGGTCGAACCCGTTCCAAAATATTCCTGCGCGTTCGCCCATTAGAGAACTAGGAATTTTTTTAAATCAATACCCCTCGCTCACTTAGCACTTAAAAGGTGTAAAAATATAAAAACATTTTGAATATTCCGTTGTGAATTCCTTATCGTCAGATACCTTTTTTTTCATCGCCGTTTTCTTTCTTTATTTATTGCCGATAATTCAGAGATTGGCGTCAAGGATTTCGGCAATCCCAACTTGATTTGATGCTCCTTCTCAGCCAGATCAACAACACTCTATTGCTGCCGTTAAAGCCAGTATAAATAATGATGAAGAACCAACTCTAAAAATTGTTGCCTGTTGTAGAACATTAGGGAAACGCTGATTTAATCGCCCGGTTTTTAACGTTAAAATCTTGATGTCGTTCAATTTCAAAGAGACCGTGAT
>NZ_JASJWR010000094.1:0-544 GCF_035019065.1 Actimicrobium sp. CCI2.3
CGCTTGCGCGGTCCAGCTAGATGCAAGCATGTTGAATACATGTTTGTTGATTACAATCACTACCCACCAGTATCTCTGTTTCTCGCTTTCACGAGTCTCGTCGACACTGATAAATCTTTACTTCTTCCAAATTGTTAAAGATCGAACAGCTCATGGTTTCTTGTTATAAAAAACCAAACCTAAATACGTCGTTGCGCTTCGCGCAACCACTGCTTAGGTTTGCATTTTTACTTCCGTGCTTTGTCTTTCTGGTGGAGGTTGACGGGATCGAACCGACGACCCCCTGCTTGCAAAGCAGGTGCTCTCCCAGCTGAGCTAAACCCCCCAGGTGCTTTACTTACTACTTCGGTACTCTGTCTTGGTGGGTCTGGTTGGGCTCGAACCAACGACCCCCGCGTTATCAACACGGTGCTCTAACCAACTGAGCTACAGACCCGCTTGAACCCGCACCACCAACTCGCCTCTCGGCTTGTTTGTCTGCTTGTACTTCTGCTGTTCTTCTCTCGACTAACAGCTGATAAGTGTGGACACATGGCTTCCGCGC
>NZ_JASJWR010000095.1:0-535 GCF_035019065.1 Actimicrobium sp. CCI2.3
TGCGCGCGCGGCCAGGCCGAAAATTACATCAAGCATCTCAAGGGCGACCTTGCGGCCGACCGCACTTCCTGCACCAGCTTCCTTGCCAATTGCCTGCGCCTGTTGCTCCATGCCGCCGCTTACGTGCTGCATCAGCAACTACGCACCCAGGCGCTGCAGCACACCGCTCTGTCGCAGGCGCAGCCAGCGACCGTCATCGCCAAACTGTTCAAGATCGCGGTTCAGGTACGTCAGTGCAAAAACAGGATCGTCCTGCATTTGCCCAGCGCCTGCACCGTCAAGCACTTGCTGCAAACACTGACCGAACGACTGTATTTGCCAACGCCAGCGAAGCGACTTAATTCGTCCTGACTTGGTCACGTCAGGTCTGCCGAGAAGTGACCACTCCCCCACAACATCCACCGCCAAACCGCATTGCCCGACTCCCACCAGATTGGGTAGGGTGAGTTTCGCCTGATATTTCTTCAACCTCATTGCTGCAGCGATGATGATGGGAACGCATGCCGAAATGCCGGTTCATGAAACATTCAGGCTA
>NZ_JASJWR010000096.1:0-475 GCF_035019065.1 Actimicrobium sp. CCI2.3
GCGGGGACAGGATTTGAACCTGTGACCTTCGGGTTATGAGCCCGACGAGCTGCCAGACTGCTCCACCCCGCGTCTGAGTCCAAGACTTTAGCACAGGTCGTCTGAAACACCAGCATGGTTTCGATAAATAAGCGCTGGCTTGGCGAGCTTGGGTGGGGCATTTGGTGCAATGCCCATTGGTTATTGCACCCTACGATAGAGCGGGAGTCGTGGGAGTTGATGTTGATGTTGATGTTGATGTTGATGTTGATGTTGATGTTGATGTGGCAGTTGACCTGTTCCGGTTTGAAGCAGCTGCCAAAAGTCGGAGTCAGGCAGGGGATAAGAGTGATGTAGTGGTCTAATAAAATCGGACACCTCAATGGGAGCACACTCCCGCTAACTGAGGAAATTACATAACTAAAAAACACTTCGACATCGAGCTTAAGCTGGAAGTCGTGCGCATGATCAAAGATCAAGGACTGAGCATTTCCAA
>NZ_JASJWR010000097.1:0-450 GCF_035019065.1 Actimicrobium sp. CCI2.3
AACATTACCCTGCAAGGTCGCCATGACAGTTATCCGAAGCGTCGTGGGATGACCCGTGTACCGGAGTTAATGGCGGCTGGTATTGTTGTTGCATTCGGGCATGATTGCGTGATGGACCCATGGTATCCGCTCGGCAGTGCTGACATGCTGGAGGTCGCGCAAATGGGATTGCATGTCGCACAGATGACCGGCCAGGACGCGATGCGCAACTGTTTCGATGCTGTCACGACCGCACCGGCCACCATCCTCGGACTGGATGGCTACGGTATCGCCATCGGAGGCAAGGCGGATATGGTGTTGTTGCAGGCCCGCGATAAAGTTGACGCGATTAGATTGCGTGCAACCCGTCTGGTGGTCATCCGTGCAGGCAAAGTGATATCGCGTACTCCGGCGGCGACGGCGATGCTGGATCTGCCAGGCAGGCCGGCGGAGGTAGATTGGATTGTGCGC
>NZ_JASJWR010000098.1:0-436 GCF_035019065.1 Actimicrobium sp. CCI2.3
CTATAGTTCAGTTTAAGCCTTTATAAGATACTCTTAAAAAATTTTAAGGAATATAATCAGTTAATTTTAGCGGGATCTAATTAAGCAATAAATACCAAAAACACTATTACTAAAGGCAATCATGGCAAAAAATACTGCAGTTCGGTCTATCTCAAAAAAAATGATTAAATGTCCTCATTGTAGCAATAAGGAGCCCAAAGAATTTGTTGAAATAAAACGGAAATTAAATTTTATGCGCTTGATGATAAACCCGTTTTCAATATTTGCAAGTCGTAAAGGTTACGAAGCATACTGCCCAAGTTGCAATCAAACATTTCCTGCGGATGGTTGGAGTAATTAGTATCAATATTTACGGCTAGGGAAACGCTGATTTAATCGCCTGATTTTTGGCGTTAAAATTCTGCTGACGTTCAATTTTAATGAGACCGCAATGGTG
>NZ_JASJWR010000099.1:0-435 GCF_035019065.1 Actimicrobium sp. CCI2.3
ATCACCTACATCCGTACCGACACCGGTTGGCTATATCTGGCCACGGTACTGGATCTGTTCTCGCGTAAGCTGATCGGCTGGGCCACCGCGCCTGCTATGCCTGCTGCGCTGGTCTGCGAAGCGCTACGCATGGCCATTTCCAGTCGCAATCCGCCACCGGGATTGATCGTACATACGGACCGTGGAAGTCAGTACGCCAGCATCGAATATCAGGCCTTGCTGAAACGGTACGGTCTGGTGTCCAGCATGAGCCGTAAAGGTAACTGTTGGGACAACGCAGTTGCCGAACGCTTCTTCCTGAATCTGAAGATGGAATGCGTCTGGCGCACGCGATATGCCAACCAGGAAGAGGCCCGCAAGGACGTCACTTCCTACATCGTCGACTTTTATAATTGCACGCGTTTGCACTCCGTATTGGGCAACCTGTCGCCCTCC
>NZ_JASJWR010000100.1:0-413 GCF_035019065.1 Actimicrobium sp. CCI2.3
TTCGACAGCAACCCGCTGCGCTCTGATTTATACGACATCACGAAACGGCGCAATCACGCCTCTGAGTGAGCGCTTACATTGAGGATGTCACGCAGCTGGCGAACAATTTCACTTCCACGGATCTGCGCAGACCATCTACCGTAGCCACTTGGCCATGCATGCAGGAATTTCCTGGGACGCGTACCGCCTCGGCCAGGTACCGTGCCAATGCCAGGGAACAGGTCGCGTGGATTTTTATTCGGCAGTTCACCGAGAATACTGTCGAGCCGACCAATGATTGCCGTCGCAACCCGGCTATCCCAGATGGCCTGAGTCCGATGGGATTCGGTAGTTTCAAGGTAAGCGCTCACTCAGAGGCGTGATTGCGCCGTTTCGTGATGTCGTATAAATCAGAGCGCAGCGGGTTGCTGTCG
>NZ_JASJWR010000101.1:0-398 GCF_035019065.1 Actimicrobium sp. CCI2.3
GTATGATGCGATGGGGGGACGGATCGCGGAAGGTTGTCCGGGTGTTGGAAGTCCCGGTCCTTGACTTGTAGAAGGCATCTAGGTAAATCCGGGTGCGTAATTCAAGGGGTTGAGGCCAGCCTATTTATAGGCGAAGCAATCGGAAGTGGTTCCAAGAAAAGCCTCTAAGCTTCAGTCATACGAGACCGTACCGCAAACCGACACAGGTGGGCGAGATGAGTATTCTAAGGCGCTTGAGAGAACTCGGGAGAAGGAACTCGGCAAATTGGTACCGTAACTTCGGGATAAGGTACGCCCTTGTAGTTTGACCTCCCTGCGGAGGAAGGACGAAAGGGTTGCAATAAACTGGTGGCTGCGACTGTTTAATAAAAACACAGCACTCTGCAAACACGAAAGTG
>NZ_JASJWR010000102.1:0-389 GCF_035019065.1 Actimicrobium sp. CCI2.3
CCGAACAACATAAAGACGTGCGCCGTGTTTTTTGGCAGTCCCTTGTAGCGGGTTTTGCGATGACGAAAGAGGTTTTTGATCACATGAAATGGATGCTCGACCTTCGCTCGAATACTCGCTTTGGCATGCTCCAGTTCGTCGAGAATGGCGCGCAACGGCCGCTTCTCGTTGACCTTCTTGATCGTGCCGCGCTTGGCAGCAATCTGCCAGTCGACCTTCACGTCGTTCATTTCTTCGCGCTTTGCCACACCGGTATAGCCCGCATCGGCAAACACCGTTTCTTCGTCGCCGTGCAGCAGTGCGGCCGTTTCGACGATGTCGGCCACGTTCGCCGCCGTAGTGGTCACGCTGTGCACCAAGCCACTCTCGGCATCGACGCCGATATGCGC
>NZ_JASJWR010000103.1:0-338 GCF_035019065.1 Actimicrobium sp. CCI2.3
CCGTCCTTGTTGGCATCCAGGGTCGTTGTCGACAAGTCGATCTTGCCGTCACCATTGCTGTCGACGGTCTTGATGACTGAAGTACCGGTCGCGTTCGTGCTGGTGGTCGTGTCGTCCTTCAAGGTCCCGGTCGCCGTAAAATCTTTGACATCATCCACCTTGCTGCCATCAGCATTGAAGGTGTCGGTGGTAATTTTCTCGGCCTTGCCGTCCTTGTTGGCATCCAGGGTCGTTGTCGACAAGTCGATCTTGCCGTCACCATTGCTGTCGACGGTCTTGATGACTGAAGTACCGGTCGCGTTCGTGCTGGTGGTCGTGTCGTCCTTCAAGGTCCCGGT
>NZ_JASJWR010000104.1:0-322 GCF_035019065.1 Actimicrobium sp. CCI2.3
AAAAGAAGTGACCGGCTGCCGGGCCGCCCCCGGCTAGGTCGTGGCGAAGCACATACAGAATCAGCTACCGCAGTCAGCGCATTCGGTGCAATGCCCTTCGGTTATTGCACCCTACGATACTTGGTCGTGGCGGAGCACATACAGAATCAGCTACCGCAGTCAGAGCATTCGGTGCAATGCCCTGCGGTTATTGCACCCTACGATACTTGGACGTGGCGGAGCACATACAGAATCAGCTACCGCAGCCGTAGATACTCTGTTCAAAAGCAAGCCTTTTTCAGGTTGAAGAGCGAATCATTTGAGCAGGGACCGCATAGAATCG
>NZ_JASJWR010000105.1:0-300 GCF_035019065.1 Actimicrobium sp. CCI2.3
TCGACAGCAACCCGCTGCGCTCTGATTTATACGACATCACGAAACGGCGCAATCACGCCTCTGAGTGAGCGCTTACAGATGAACTCTCCCGGTACCACCGAGTGTCCCCTAGATTCTCTATGCATCATTAATTACTGCCTACCCAACCGTTGCAGTGCCACTGCCAACAACTGTTGCAGTCTGCCGGATGAGTGTTTTCTTCGATGACAGTTTTCGTTTCCCCAACGCAAAAAGGCCCTTCTTTCGAAGGGCCTTCTTGTTTGCTGCTTGTAACTTAACCTGACGATGACCTACTTTCAC
>NZ_JASJWR010000106.1:0-281 GCF_035019065.1 Actimicrobium sp. CCI2.3
CTGGTGCAGGAAGTGCGGTCGGCCGCAAGGTCGCCCTTGAGATGCTTGATGTAATTTTCGGCCTGGCCGCGCGCGCAATAAATCTCCTCGTACAGCGTGCCGGCATCAAGGCCCGGCAGCGATGTGACGATGAAACGCGAGTTCTGGCCCAGCGCCATGACTTCGGCCTTCAACAACACGCGCCAGGCTCGCGGCCACGATCGGGCACGGTAGTCAAATTCGTCGAACAGGCGCACCGCCTCCGGCACCACGTCATGCGTCTGCACTGCAGCCCACAGATC
>NZ_JASJWR010000107.1:0-280 GCF_035019065.1 Actimicrobium sp. CCI2.3
GATGCCACATCAATCTAATCAAAATCAACCGTTAAAAACAGCATACAAGGGTGCAATAACCGCAGGGCATTGCACCGCATGGTCGGTCGGCTAACTGATTACGGTCCTTGCTCCATCATGACGACGCGCATGCAGAATCAGCTTCCGCAGTCAAAACATTCGGTGCAATGCCCTGCGGTTATTGCACCCTACGATTGAGAGGTAGTCGTGGGGGTTGATGTTGATGTTGATGTTGATGTTGATGTTGATGTTGATGTTGATGTTGATGTTGATGTTGATG
>NZ_JASJWR010000108.1:0-279 GCF_035019065.1 Actimicrobium sp. CCI2.3
GATGGAAAGCGCTCCGAATCCGCAACCAGGGTCAGAGTAATTTTCGCGATAAAGCCTGCGAAAAAAAACTCTGACCCTGGTTGCTACCGACGGGAGTTTGCGACCGCAGGAAAAAACGAACCGGAGTCGCCCCCGGCTTGGTCATGACGGAGCAGAAAAAGAATCAGCAACCCCAGCACGGAAATTAGATGGAAAGCGCTCCGAATCCGCAACCAGGGTCAGAGTAATTTTCGCGATAAAGCCTGCGAAAAAAAACTCTGACCCTGGTTGCTACCGACG
>NZ_JASJWR010000109.1:0-275 GCF_035019065.1 Actimicrobium sp. CCI2.3
AACGCGCGAATCAAGTGCTGCTGCACTGTTGCGAGGTTTGGCTGCGCGCAGGCTTCCAGAATCAGGTTGAACCGGGAATGGTCGTCAAGCATCGTCAGCGGATAACACATGCCTGCGAGCGTTGGGAAATTGCCCTTGAAATCAATCTGCCAGAGCCGGTTGGGCTGGGCATGTTCGAAGCGCTTCCAAGCTCGACTTTGCTGGCTCTGCGCTTCATCGATGAAGTCGTGATGTCGCAGTATCCGGGTGATGGTACTGGCGGCCGGCACATCCAC
>NZ_JASJWR010000110.1:0-267 GCF_035019065.1 Actimicrobium sp. CCI2.3
CGCAAAACCCGCTACAAGGGACTGCCAAAAAACACGGCGCACGTCTTTATGTTGTTCGGCCTGGGAAATCTTGTCATTGCAAAAAACAAGCTGTTGAACCGGCAAGCCCAAGCTCCGTCTACTGCGTGAAAATAGGATGAAAGGGGCATCGCTTGTTCGATTTTTAGCCAGTAATTTTGGTTTTTCATCCACTTTTTCGAGAATAAAATTTGCTGGAGGCGGAATCAGCCATTTTCATTCTTGGGTTCGGCTTTATTCAGCGGTTCC
>NZ_JASJWR010000111.1:0-265 GCF_035019065.1 Actimicrobium sp. CCI2.3
TTTTTTAGTCATGTAATTTCCTCAGTTAGCGGGAGTGTGCTCCCATTGAGGTGTCCGATTTCATTAGACCACTACAGCTGCCAAAAGTCGGAGTCAGGCAGGGGATCAGAGGGACGCATGTCTGAGCAAAGCGAGTTTGCGGCCCTCCCCCTGACTGGCTCCGACTTTTGGGAACCCGAAGGGCAGCTGCTTCGCGGTCGCCTTTTTCTTGGTTACTTCTTTTTGGCGAAGCAAAAAGAAGTGACCGGCTGCCGGGCCGCCCCCG
>NZ_JASJWR010000112.1:0-263 GCF_035019065.1 Actimicrobium sp. CCI2.3
CAGCCAAACCTCGCAACAGTGCAGCAGCACTTGATTCGCGCGTTCCGGCGTTATGGCTTACCGGTCCAGATTAATGCGGACAACGGACCACCGTGGGGCAGTCCACGCGCCCACGAGCACGGCATTACACCGCTAACCATCTGGCTCATTCGCCAAGGTATTTGGGTCAGTCACAGCCGTCCTGCACACCCTCAGACCAACGGCAAGGAAGAGCGGTTTCACCGCACGCTCAAGGCTGATGTGCTGCAGGGTCGGCACTTCAC
>NZ_JASJWR010000113.1:0-248 GCF_035019065.1 Actimicrobium sp. CCI2.3
AAGGCGACCGCGAAGCGGCTGCCCTTCGGGTTCCCAAAAGCCGGAGCCAGTCAGGGGGAGTGCCGCAAACTCGCTTCCCTTGCAGGGCGCAGATTCGCTTGCAAGCGAATCCCGTTACGCAGGCGGATCGCATGCGATCCGAAACCCCTGCTTCACCTCAAACATGCGTCATGTAGTGGTCAAGTTATTTCGGACACCCCAATGGAAGTATTTCTGCCATTTTCCGTTCAAAGACGGAGGGCGACAGG
>NZ_JASJWR010000114.1:0-243 GCF_035019065.1 Actimicrobium sp. CCI2.3
GATTCTATGCGGTCCCTGCTCAAATGATTCGCTCTTCAACCTGAAAAAGGCTTGCTTTTGAACAGAGTATCTACGATTGAGCGGTAGTCGTGGGGGTTGATGTTGATGTTGATGTTGATTTTGGGGTTGATGTTGATGTTGAAGTGGCAGTTGACGTTGACCTTTTCCGCATTGAAGCAGCTGCCAAAAGTCGGAGTCAGGCAGGGGATAAGAGTGACGCATGTTTGAGCGTAGCGAGTTTGC
>NZ_JASJWR010000115.1:0-219 GCF_035019065.1 Actimicrobium sp. CCI2.3
CGCTTGCGCGGTCCAGCTAGATGCAAGCATGTTGAATACATGTTTGTTGATTACAATCACTACCCACCAGTATCTCTAATTCTCACTTTCATGAGTCTCTTCGACACTGATAAATCTTTACTTCTTCCAAATTGTTAAAGAGCGAACAGCTCATGGTTTCTTGTTATAAAAAACCAAACCTAAATACGTCGTTGCGCTTCGCGCAACCACTGCTTAGGT
>NZ_JASJWR010000116.1:0-209 GCF_035019065.1 Actimicrobium sp. CCI2.3
GTTGATGTTGATGTTGATGTTGATGTTGATGTTGATGTTGATGTTGATGTTGATGTTGATGTTGATGTTGAAGTTGAAGTGGCAGTTGACTTTGACCTGTCCCGCATTGAAGCAGCTGCCAAAAGCCGGAGGCAGGCAGGGGATAAGAAGGACGCATGTCTGAGCGAAGCGAGTTTGCGGCCTTCCCCCTGACTGGCTCCGGCTTTTGG
>NZ_JASJWR010000117.1:0-207 GCF_035019065.1 Actimicrobium sp. CCI2.3
CCTGTGTCGGTTTGCGGTACGGTCTCGTATGACTGAAGCTTAGAGGCTTTTCTTGGAACCACTTCCGATTGCTTCGCTTATAAATAAGCTGGCCTCAACCCCTTGAATTACGCACCCGGATTTACCTAGGTGCCTTCTACAAGTCAAGGACCGGGACTTCCAACACCCGGACAACCTTCCGCGATCCGTCCCCCCATCGCATCATAC
>NZ_JASJWR010000118.1:0-205 GCF_035019065.1 Actimicrobium sp. CCI2.3
GTTCGGGATGGGAAGGGGTGGTACCGACGCGCTATGGTCATCAGGCTTAACTTGTAGAATCCTCTGTGAGAGCCGTTGGTCTGGCTCCCGCAGGGGACGCAATTCGGAAGAAGTAAAGAGGTTCAACGCACACCTTGAAATCATCTCGGTGTGCAGTTAGCGGGCGTGATGCTCAACAAACGCATACGCCATACTCGTCGTCTCT
>NZ_JASJWR010000119.1:0-203 GCF_035019065.1 Actimicrobium sp. CCI2.3
CTGTCGCCCTCCGTCTTTGAACGGAAAATGGCAGAAATACTTCCATTGGGGTGTCCGAAATAACTTGACCACTACAGGGCGCATGTCTGAGCGAAGCGAGTTTGCGACCCTCCCCTTGACTGGCTTCCGTTTTTGGGAACCCGAAGGGCAGCAGTCTCGCGGTCGCCTTTTTCTTGGTTACTTCTTTTTGGCGAAGCAAAAAG